>JBDRHL010000001.1:0-2352 GCA_043816955.1 Planctomycetota bacterium
AACAGTTGATGGCGTTCAAATTCCTTATGAAGAGACAAGAAGCTATCCAAGAAGCTTTTCTGTTAATATCCCGAAATGTACGCGAGTCGAAATTCAATACAAACCCTCAGTACTTGATTACTTCTTTCCTTATGAGTTTCAGCAGAGCTTGCTAAGTCCCACAGAAATAAAGTCTCTTCAATCTATGAATACAGTTGTTGTGGAAGATACAGAAAAACTGGAGCCCTTTGTTACTGAAGTAAGTCAATTGACATATTTAGGCATGAATTATATTTGTGAAACAAGTTTAGCTTATGTAAATGTCTATCAGGGTAAAGAGAAGGTAATATCTTTTCCTATATAGTAAACTTTCGCACTTTTTAGGCTACATATTTTAATGGTTTATAAACACAAACATATCGACCAGCCGATGTCTTTATTGGGAACAGTAAGACATGGAGGTCGATATGTACAATATTACTTCGGCATGGACAGAACTTATTCAACAGTTTTTGCCGGTATTTACAACACCAACCGGCGAGATTTTTGTTCGGCTGATAACCGGATGGATACTTTGCACGGTACGCAGAACCGTTACCGGCATAATACCTTATGCAGACCCGCCGGCATTGCACGCTCACGATGCTTATCATCGTTTTTTTCCGCATGCCCGCTGGGATATGAGTCGATTGTGGATGTTGCTTGCTCTGACGCTGGTACAAACCGTGCATCCCAAAGGAACTATCACACTGGCTCTGGACGATACGCTGTTTCATCGAAGCGGCAGAAAAGTCAACGGCGCCGGATGGTGGCGAGACGCCGTCCGTTCTACCAGGAAGAATACCGTTTTTGCATGGGGACTGAACCTTGTTGTTTTGACATTGCAGATAAAGCCTCCCTGGGGCGGCGAACCTCTTGGATTGCCTGTCAATATGAGAGTGCATCGAAAAGATGGTTTGACGCTGATAGATCTCGCGGCAGAGATGATCAACGAAGTTCGTCAATGGCTGCCGGAAATGCCTTTTCGAGTAGTTGCAGACGGCTTTTACGCAACATTGGCAGGGAAAGCTTTGAATGGAATCACGATTATTTCCCGAGTCAGACGCGATGCCAATCTGTACGATCTGCCGCCGAAACAAAAACAGAAAGGACGCGGTCGCCCTCGCACCAGAGGCAGGAAACTGACCAAATTGGAAAAAATGGCTGCCCGAATAAAGAACTGGCAGATTGTAACATTTCGTCAGCGGAGCAAAACTGTAAACCGCATGGTTTACAGTCGTGTGGTTCTCTGGTATGCGGTAAACCGCAAGCCGATTATGCTTGTTATCAGCCGAGACCCCGACGGCAAAGAAAAGGACGATTTCTTTTTTACGACGGATGTAACGATGACTGCTGCCGAGGTACTGGAATGTTACAACGACCGTTGGGCAATCGAAGATGCCTTCAAAAATACCAAACAACTGCTCGGTGGTCAGCAGCCCCAGACATTCAAGGGCAAGGGGCCGGAGCGAGCAGCGGGTTTGAGTCTCTGGCTGTACTCGGTGGTTTGGTTGTGGTATCTCAAACAGAAATCCGTGAAAAGATACTTTGTTGTTCAGCCGTGGTATAGTCGAAAGACAAATCCCAGCTTTGCCGATGCGTTGAGTTGTCTTCGCCGACAGCTTTGGCGTGAAAGAATAAAATATATGTTCGGTAATTCTGCCGTACATGATAAAAAATTCGCGTTCCTGCTGGAATCATTAGCCCCAGCAGCTTAAAATATTAATAAAAGTGCGAAAGTTTACTACTTCATAGAACCTTAAAATAACCTTAAAACTTTAGGATTTTTCTGAAAAAATATAAATGGGAACAGATTCAGTTTTATTGAGATATTGCTAATCTAATGCAAACAAGGGTACCAGAGTTGCGATTGGATGTAATTGAAATATCCCCGTTGTGGCGACGTGCGATTTCTCGTGCGATAGCCAATCCCAATCCGGCTCCGCCTGTGCTTTTAGACCGTGAAGGGTCCGCACGATAAAAGCGGTCAAATAAATGGGGCAGAATTTCAGGCGGTATCTTTCCACCCTCGTCATGAATGCATACCGTGGCATAGCCATCAGATTCGCGAGCCAGTGATATACGAATAGTTCCATCGCCAGGCCCATATTTAGCTGCGTTATCGAGAATATTACTAAACAGACGGATTAACTCATCTAAATCACCCTGAATAGTCGTATCAGGCGGTTCCTCAAGAATTACGCGCCCTCCTGCTCGCTCCATCTTCCTACCATAAGTTTCTGCAAGCTCACGCAGCAATACATCGAGCTGTACATCCTCATCGACAGTATTTCTGCCAACCTCATCTAAACGGGCCAGGACCAATAGTTGCTC
>JBDRHL010000002.1:0-2058 GCA_043816955.1 Planctomycetota bacterium
CCAGGCGCTGGTTAGCGAAAACTTTAATTTTGCTGTAGCGCTGCAACTGCCTCTTTAAGAGCTTTATGTGCTTTCGGCAGTAGGTTGTTGATATCGGTATCTAAATCACTGCGCCGTGCTGTATGTTCTATAGTTGTGAGGCCCTGTGCACGGTTGTTGATTTCCGAGATAAGCGCGTATGCCCGGTAAATGGCTGAAACTTGATCGCTCTTGAGCCACGAAAACATGCCGTCGCCGATGGCCCGGCGGAACTGGGAAACCTCGAAAACAGCAGCGGTTCTGCCCATACCTGCCAAATATTCATTGAACATGAGTTCATTCAGGAGGCGTTCTATAGCCCCACCCTCAGCAGGAGGAACCGACCCTGCAAGTGCTTCAGGACTGGCAGTACAGAAGGCCAACCACTGCTCCCTGTGTGCTTTCAATTCGTTGGGCCTGAAACGTCGCCCCTTTGCATGCTCCGGGTTGTAATGGTGAATTTCAGCGTGGCAGTCAAAGCAAACAGCGATAGCGTTATCGTATTTGTCAGTTCCCTTCTCTGCCTTTGGAACTATATGATCGACCTCCATCCGAAAACCGCAATAACGGTGACAAATGCAGCATCGTCTGTGGCACGCAACTAAAAGGTTATCCACGTCGGCCTGATTAAAACCCATAATGGTGATTCCCTTTCTTAATGCCCGCTAACCAACAAACCCCGCAGTTAGCGCAATTTGCCTTTTATTAACGGGCATTTCATGATGAGGCCTGATTTAACGGGGTGTCAACATGCTTCATCGCCATATCAACCAGTTTTTGGACTATTGCAAGCTGGCGGGTTTCTCAATCCGTTCCATCCAGGCTTTAACCGCCAGGCTCTACGAATTCAACAACTTCCTGAAAACACAAAGAATCCGATCTGTTAAAAGGGTTCGTTACCGGCATTTGATAAATTTCGCAGCCGACTACAACACCTCTTCCATTCATGTCACAAAATCCCGAGTGTGGACGCTCAGGCAATTTTACCACTTTTTAACACTCCACCGGATAGTAACTGAAAATATCGCCACCGGTCTGCAATATCCAAAAATCGAAAAGACGGTACCTCAGTTTCTCACAACCGACGAGTACAACCGCTTAATTCGCCACTTCACCGATCAGGCTGATACACCAATGGGCCTGAGAAATCTCATCATCACCATGCTGCTGGGCACTCTCGGTCTTAGAACAAGTACCCTGACCGCCCTGAATATTGAGGACATTGACATCACCTGTGGCCTTCTGTGGGTCAGAGAAAAAGGACGAAGGCACCGAAGTATGGTGTTGCCCCACAGCCTTTGTAAAATCACTCGTTACTATTTGCAGCTGCGGCGCCGTAAAAAGGGTCCGCTATTGCTCTCAAAACGAAAAAAGCGCATCTCCCCGCGTACTTTACAAGACATCTTCCGCACTGCGGCAGATCAACTCGGTATCGATAAAAAACTCCACGCCAGATTGTTCCGACATACAGCTGCCACCCATTTAAACCAGGTGGCAGGTATCGAGGTCACCCAACATGTCCTCGGTCACAGCCGAAGAGCCAACACGCTGAAATACGCTCACCTCAATCCCGACAAGTATCCCGTCTACATGAAAAAACATCCCTTTATGAGCAAGGAGATACCATGATCGCACTAATCGACCTGTACCGCAAAGAGCTTTTAAAAGTGAACGGTTTTGCAGCTTCAACCGTTGATACCTATACCATAAATATCAAGGCATTTTGCGGTTATGCCAAAACACAGTTAAATACGGATCCTACGGAAATTACCGGCCCCCGGCTGCTTAAATGGGTTTTGTGTCTGAAAAATACGGGCATCGGATACAGTCGAATTGAGAGCCATCATTATGCGCTGAAGAGCTTTTTTGAGTTCCTGAAAAAAGCACGCATAATCGATACCAATCCGGCCGAGGCCCTGCCTCTTTTGATCACTCGCAGACGGCAGATCACAAAACCCATATCAACTAAAGACGCTTTCAAGCTGCTCGATTCCTTTGATCAACGTGCCTGGCACGGTCTGCGAAATTATACCATGGTCT
>JBDRHL010000003.1:0-5508 GCA_043816955.1 Planctomycetota bacterium
TTGACTTTGACGAGCATAACAGTCATGTCAGGCGGCTTTGGGAGGACTACCGTGCGGGGCATGCGGCGCGTGTGCCTATGATTCTGGGGATGAACCCGCGTATGGTCCTGATGGATCCTGCATTGAACAGCGAGAGGATAACCTTTGACCGTTATATGAACGAGCCGGAGGTAATGGCAAAGATACAGCTTCAGTTCCAGCACTGGCATCGCCATAATATGATCCAGGACCGGGAGATGGGTCTGCCCGCCGAAGGCTGGACCCTGTACGCTGACCCGCAGAACGTCTGGGACTTCGAATGGCTCGGCGCAAAGGCGTGCTATCCGCCTGATCGGGAGCCGTATGTTTTGCCGACTATAACCGGCGAAAATAAAGGTAAATACATCGAAAAGCCGATTCCAGGTCCTTTCGAAGGGCCTATGGCAAGGGGATGGGATTATTATGAGCACTTCAAAAAACTAAAGGGATCAGGCTTTACCTACAAGAATATTCCTATAGGTGAAATACCTGCTCCGGCCCTGGGGCTTGATGGGCCGTTCACTCTTGCATTTGGCCTGATGGCAGAACAGCTTCTTTTGGAAATGCTTACGGACCGGCCTTTTTTTGATGCCCTTATGGATAAAATAACCACCGCCTGCCTTGAACGGATTAAGGCTTCGCGAAAGCGCGGCAATATTGCCGATGGAAAACCGGTGTGTCTGGCGGATGATTCGATCTGCCTGATAAGTGTTGAGCAGTATAAAGAATATGTTCTGCCTTATCATAAGAGGATAATTGCCGAGCTGGGCCGGCCTGAAGTTACGAATTACATGCATCTTTGCGGTGATGCCTCCAGGCATTTTCCGACGATCCGGGATGAGCTGAATGTTTATTCTTTTGACACCGGCTATCCTATAGATTTTGCAAAGGTTCGCCGGGATTTGGGTGAAAATGTTGAAATAGCAGGCGGCGTTCACGTAAACCTGCTGCTGAACGGCAGCAGCAGGCAGGTTTATGATGAAGCTAAAAGGATCCTGCAGAGCGGGATTAAAAAAGGTGGGAAGTTTTTCCTGAGGGATGCGAATAATCTTGCTCCACGAACACCGCCGGATAATATAAAAGCCATGTATCAGGCTAACCTGGATTTTGGAAAATACGAATAATTTTTAGGCTCCATAAGGGTTTTTAGGATCAATAAAAGGGGAAAACATTTGATGAATCTTGCAGAGCATATTTTACACCGTCATCCTGCTAATCCGATTCTCAAACCTTCGGATTTTGCTGATGCCAACGGAGTTTATAACTGCGGCCAGACCATGTATAACGGTAAGACGCTGTTATTAGTACCGGTGGTTCCCAGAGAAGGTCTGCCGGTGATGTACGTTGCAACGAGCGGGGATGGAGTCCATTTTGATATTGAGCCCGAGCCGTTTGTTACTTGCACCGAAGAAGAGCGGTGGCATGCTTATGACAAATGGGCGATTGACCCGCGGGTTACCAAGATCGAGGATACCTATTATATTGTGCGTCCTCTGGCGCCTCCGCTTGCTCCGAATGCTATTCTGGAAAAGACTGTGGACTGGAAAAATCGCCAGTTTGTGGAATGTATTGCTCTACCCTGTAATCGTGTGCCCAGCCTGTTCCCGGAAAGGATAGACGGGCTTTATTATCGTCTTGACCGGCCTTACGCGATGGGTGCGGCCCATGAGAACGGTGAGATATGGCTATCATCATCACCGGATCTGATCAACTGGGGCCGACATCGCAGGATAGCCGGTGTTTCTCATTCAGATGTGTGGGCGGTAAACAAGGTTGGGCCGACACCTCCGATAAAAACAGAGGCAGGCTGGCTAGTGATTATACACGGTGCAATAATTTATGCCGGCGGAGCGAGGTATTCACTGGGGGCAATACTTCTTGACCTGAAAAAGCCGGAAAAAATGATCGGCAGAACAAAGGGATGGATACTTGCGCCCAATATGCCTTATGAATATATGGGCAATTCAATGAATACGGTTTTTGCCTGCGGCGGAATTGCTGATTATGACAGGGACCGGATACGGGTTTACTATGGCGCAGCGGATACGTGTATCTGCCTTGCGAGCGGAAAGTTAAGCGAGCTTATTGACGCATGTTTGAATTACAGGTGAGAACAATCATGAATCGCAGATACAAATTAACAGGCGGTCTTACTGACAAGGATATGGAAATTTTTCACGAGAGGGTTCTTCATACAATAGAAAAAATCGGCGCGAAAATCTCTTCAAAGCTTGCTGAATCTCTGGCAGGTCGGAAGAATTTCAGTGTTTCCGGCAATAAAACAACGATCTCCGCAGCAGTCGTCGAGGATTATCTCGCTCGAGTCAGGCAAAGACCTGTTCCAGATTCATCTTTATCGTCTGCTTATTCCATTGTTGCGCCGGGTGCTTTACCGTTTTATCTTGAGGATGTCGAAACCAGTCAGCTTCGTCCCCTGTTGACTGCCGATGCAGTATCATGCTGCAAGCTTATCGATGGTCTGAGCGAATATGGCCTCAAGGGCCAGGCTGCCGGAATGCCCCAGGATATTCCTATACCTTTGAGAATGATTGCTTCCTGCAAAATAGGGCTGGAGAACTGTCGAACAGCAGGTGCTGTCGGTGTAACCAGTCTTGCCGAAGCACAGATTATGGACGATATGCTCGATGCGGTCGGCAAGTCAGGCAGAACTGTTAACGTTTTTGTGCTCAATCCGCTGCGAGTGGAAGGCAATGAAGTCGATATCGCTCTGAACTTCATTGAGAAAAACCCGTCTGTTAATATCTATGTCCACAGCATGCCCATCCAGGGTCTTTCCGTTCCTGTGCATCTCGCCGGTGCATTTGTAGAAGCTGCTGCTGCCGTTATTGCAGGTGCAACTATTTTCGACCAATTAACTCAGGGAGATGTAACTTTCGATATAAGCACCGTATTCCAGCTTGATATGAAAACCGGAGCAATAGTTTATGGAACTCCACAGTTTCTGCTTAGTATGCTCATCGGCAAAGGTATAAATGAATTTTACGGGATACATAATCCTCACTTTCGATCGCTCACCTGCAACATGGCTGCTTGTGATGCCCAGTCAACTTCTCTGCGGAGCATGCAGACCGTTTATGGAGCGTTGAGTGATTTTACTGAATTCTGTTATGGCGGCCTGCTTGCTGTGGATAAAGTTTTCAGCCCTCTGCAGCTTCTGGTTGACGTGGAAATCGTTAAATATGCTGAGTCGGTTGCAAATGGATTCGGCTTCGAAAGCCAACATTTGTCATTCGATGCCATCAATGAAATCGGCACAGACGGCGATTACTTGACTCACCCGACTACCCTGGCTGATTACAGGCAGATTGGCTGGAACACGATTCTTTTCGGCGGGGAGTCACTTGAGCAATACACAAAAGATCCTCGGCAACTGCGGAAAAAAGCCCGGGCCCTGATAGATGAGAAAATAAAAAACCATGATTTTTCCCTTCCAGATGAAATACAAAAAGAGCTTGATTCCATATATAAACGGGCCTGCAAAGTTTTAATGAAAGATTCCTGATAGATTAACTCATGAGCGGAAAAACGGTTGTTACAAAGCAGGATATAATCAAAGGTTTGAAAGACATGGGGCTAAAGGCCGGTAACAGCGTTCTGGTCCACAGTTCCCTGTCCAGCTTCGGATATGTTGACGGGGGAGCTGATACTGTGATTGATGCGCTTCTTGAGACGGTTGGCAAAGAAGGCACTGTTATTGTGCCTACTCTTACCGGTTCTCCCCAGCTATCCTGTAAAAATCCTCCGGTATTTGATGTATGTAACAGTCCCTGCTGGACGGGGAGGATTCCTGAAACCTTCAGAAAGAGAACTGAGGCGATAAGAAGTCTGCACCCGACCCATTCCGTTGCTGCTATTGGTGCAAAAGCAACTTATTTTACCGAGGGGCATGAAAACTGTGTGACCCCCTGCGGGGAAAATTCTCCATATCATAAGCTCATGAAGTCAGGCGGTTATGTCCTTTTTATTGGTGTCGGTCTCGGAAATTGTACGCTTATGCATACTATTGAGGAATTAGCGGGGCTTGACTATGTTTTGCAGGACGGCTGGGTCAACGCGAGCATACGTGACAGCCGGGGAAACTCAATTCAAAGAAAACTTAGAATCCATAAATACGGCAATCAAAGAAACTTTCCAAAAATGGAATCCATACTTCTCGAAAGGGGGGTTATGAAGAAAAATAAAATAGGTGATTCTGCTGTCAGTCTTGTCAGCACATCAGAACTTTTTGAAACTGTTATGGAAAAACTTGAAAATTCACCGAATTTTCTGTTAAACTCCACCCAATCCATAGGTGTTAATAAAGTTTAAGTTTTTTTGATATTGAAAGGATAATGTTATGATCAAATTGAAGCGTTACGAGGGCAACCCGATTCTCAAAGCCAACCCCGACCATCCATGGGAAGCGCAAAATGTTTCGAATGCGGCGGCCGTTGTTCACGATGCCAAGGTGCATCTTCTGTACCGCGCCGAGGGTTTTGAGCCTAGGTCAGATTACCAGCCCTGGCCGGTAGCATGCCTTGGCCTGGCAGTAAGCTCGGACGGCTATAATTTCCAGCGTTTTGACGAGCCTGCTTTGGTAAAAAATGGAGAGGGTTTTGAGGCGTGGGCCATTGAGGATGCCCGCATAGCCAAGATAGACGATACTTATTACATTACTTATGTAACTACTTCAATTCACGGTGATCATATCGCCCTGGCTACAACGAGGGATTTCAAGACGTACGAGAAGCTGGGGCCTGTCATGCCTCATATCAGTCAGCGAACCAGCGGATTGTTTCCAAAAAAGATAAACGGCAGATATGTCTTGATGCATCGTATAACACCGAGCATGTGGATATCGTTCAGCGACGATTTAAGAACATGGACGGATACTACGTGTATTTTAACGCCCAAACCCGGCACATGGTACGACCTGAAGCTGGGGATCGGAGCTACGCCTATCGAGCAGGAGGACTCCTGGCTTGTTTTCTGGCATGCCAGAGATGCAACCGGCAATCGCGGATTTTATCGCCTGGGTGTACTTTGGCTTGATAAGAAAGATCCGACGCAAATAATCAAATTTCAGGATGAGCCGATTCTGGAGGTTGAAAACGATTATGAATTTGAAGGCTATTTCTCAAATGTGGTTTATACTTGCGGTGCAGTTGAACTAAATGGAAAATACCTGGTTTACTATGGCTGTGCAGACCGCTGTTTGGCGGTAGCAACGGTATTGGTTGACGAAGTAAAGAGAGAATTCAAAAAATGACTTCAATGTTTTGTGATAGTTAAGGAGTTGGTACGATAAAAGTTGCTGGCTCCAGCTCTTTGAAAAGTAGATGATATTTTTGTAAGATTTTAGCCAAGTGAAGCAAAAAATTTGTAAATTCTTTGAAAAATTCATATTTTAGACTTGCGCTATCGGGTATTATGTGCATAGTTCAGTGTAATGAAAGTAAGCACTGAACAAAATGTACCTGGCAATTTGCC
>JBDRHL010000004.1:0-16999 GCA_043816955.1 Planctomycetota bacterium
TTTTTCCTTTGCAGCTTCGGCCTGCGCTAATTCTCGCAGAGCCGCAAGCTCATCTTTGGCCTTTGGCTTACCAGTCTGTCCGGCAAGTTCGTTTACCTGCTGTTTTAATGCATTGATTTCAGCATCATGTTTTTTCTGCATATCGATGATCTGCTGCTGAAGCTGTAAAATCTTTGTATTTAGCTGTTCTATATCGCTGTCTTTTCCCTGAGCCGCCGCCACATTGGCAAACAGCATCAGGAATAACAGAATGAGAACAATTAGTATTTTTGGCATTTTAAGACTCCTTTAATTCAACTGTTTTGAACTTCGATATAAATCCAAGCAAAATCAGCTCGAAAATACATCTGTAGGTTTTTCGAGAAGATATACTGCGGGCGTAACAGAGCGTTTAAGCTCTATCACTATTTTAGGAGGTGATAACTGGAGGTGCTCGTAAGGAGATTGAAGAGAGCCACTCGAGTTGTTTGGAAAAACTCAATTGCGGTAAGACTTGAGTTCTTACAACAGCTTGTGTTGAGCACAAAGAAGCATTTGAACAAAGCTTAAAAGCTTTGGAAGTCAGCAAATATAAACATGCTGAACAATATGTACTATGGGGTTGATTCTTATTGTCGCAATTGGATTGGCTAGATGCGAGCTTTAGTTCGGTAAGGTTGCCGTCCCCATGTCGATGGTTTGTGCATTCTGAATGGCAACGATGTATATCTTTATCAGCAAGCTGACATGTATGGCTTAGCGGAATACCAAGGGTTACGACTAGGTATAGCAATGCAAGAACTACCCGCATTCCCCCAGGATTTTTAATCCATTTCTTCCAGATATCAGCCATACACTTTCATATTTACAAACGGTTAATGTTTCTTGCTGCCAAATTTTACACCAAATTGTACGTAATGACAATCGTGATGTTCGGCTATCCAGTGATACTCCAACACACTCGGTTTTACTTATTTGAGTTTTTTTGTCCTGTGAAACTTCGATTGTCAGCATTTTCAAAAAATTGTAATTTTTCTCAGATTTTAGCAATCTTTCCCTTGACTTGGTAGCACAAATTTAATATTTTTATACAAAGTAGCACGATTTTGTAATTATTATGCGCAAATACAAGGGCAATAAAAATTGGATGCCTCTAGTCCAAATTATGACAGGACAACAAAATAAATCTTTATTCAGTCTATCCGGCGGCTTTTCGCTTCCTGAGTTACTGGTAGTTATGACGACCATATCGACGCTAATGGCCATAATGCTTCCATCGCTGGGAAGGGCCAGGGAGCAGGCACGCAGGGTTGCCTGTGCAAGCAACCTGCGGCAATTAGGTTTCGGCCTGAAAATGTACGCCATGGATAACAATGGAAAATATCCGGTTGAGGAATTTTGCGGCAATCCTCAATCAGTTTTGGTCCAGACCCTTTTTCCTAACTATCTGCCCAGCAGGAATATATTCTACTGCCCCAGTGCAGCAGCAGTCGAACCATATGCTCAAAGTAACGAATATGGCGGGCCGGGCGGTGACTCGGTTGTTAACACGGATGAGAACTGGCAGCGTTTTTATATCAGTTACAAATATTTCTCTATAAGTCGACGGGATACACGTATGCCGCTGCCGCTTACTCTTTCCGAATACCCTCATCTTTTGAAAGATGATTCGCCTTCCTGCCGCTGGCTTATGAGTGACTGGGTTCGCAAGAATATACCTGTATTCCCACATATGGAAAAAGGCGGCTGGGGCGGTGGCAGAAATGTCCTTTTTTCTGATACGAGTGTGCGATTCGTTCGGCACCAAACGCCTGGTGCATTTTGAAACAAATAACAATATTAATGATTGGAGGCAAAAAATGTTACGAGCGACTTTCTTAAGTCCGAGGCAGCTGACACTGGTAGGTATGCGGGAAAAGATCAATTTCCTCTCCTGGCGAGAAGCGGTATTTGCGGTTATTGGAGGTATAGCTTTAGCCGGTGTTGGACAACTCTTGGGGCGAACGTTCCACCTGGCCTGGCCGGTTCCAATGTCAGGCTCAATAATTACGGCACTGCCGCGTACGTTCATTCTGCTGGTGATTTTGCTTCGGATAGACCGCTTTGGTGCACTAACTGTTGCCGGCATAGCCGAAGTGAGCACAAAACTGGCGGCTGGATTTATTGGCTACTGGCCAATGTCAATCGTGGTGCCACTATTAGCCGGTATCGCAGGAGACCTTATATGGCAGTACTTCCGGCAGCAGCCATCGCGGAGATTAAGCCTGATATTAACCGGCGGTAGTCTCTGTGGAGCGAGGATATTCCTGGCATTGTCTTTGTGGACACTCCTGATGAGGCCGGTTTCACAGGCAGATAATCATCTGGCTTTGACAGTCGGAGGCATTGCTGTAATCAATGTAGTGTTAGGCATGCTAGCCGGATTAATGGTTGGCAAATCAGTCAAACCGGGGAAAGGCAACAAGTGAAGAAAACAGACAGTAATTCAAAAATAGCCGCTTTAGAATCGTTCAGCATTCGACCAATAGGGTATGTTAAATCAGCATATACCCAGACCGAAGATGTGGCCCACCCGCACACCGGATGGACAGCAGATACCTCGCAGATTCATCTTTTACCCAGATATGCAAAGGCTCTTGGTGGTTTACAAGGCTATTCACACATTATTGTATTGTTCTGGGTGCATAAGGCTAAAGAATGGAAAATGCCAAAGGACCATAACAAACCGCCACATGTGAAACTATTCGCAACAAGAATGCCGGTCCGTCCCAATCCTATTGGGATGTCCGTTGTTGAACTGTTGGATTTCTCAACTGATACCGGACAGATTATAGTAAAGGGCTTGGATACATTGGATGACACACCAGTACTTGATATCAAACCTTACATTCCCAATTTTGACAGTTACTCAAACGCTTGTGTTCCAGATTGGTTAAAGGAACATCTAAACAGTCACCATCATGATGGTCACAGCCGCCACGGCCATACGCATAAAGTATCAAAAACATAAGATTATTTTTACACGAACAGGAGAAAGGATGATGAAAGAGAAAAATTTAGTATTAGTGATTATGTTGACAACTTTATTGGGATTGCAGGGATACGCACTGGCAGCATCTGTGGAATTCCAATTGTTTACGCCCGCGTATAATGCCGGCAAGCTGCCTCAAGAACCACAGACGACCGGCGATTACCTTCCACAAACAGGAGATGACTACGAACTGACAGGCAGTAACCCTTCCGGTTGCTTTAGTTTCAATTTTATGAACCCTGCTGCCGTACCCGGCGGCTACGCCAAAGGGATTCACTCGATGACAGGCTCAGTAACGTTGGATATTGATCTTCAAACGGGTGGAACACTGGATGTTTCATCACTTGCCTTTGATGGATACATTTCCTCGACACAATCCAGTATTCAACGGTTGGTTCAACCAGGCGATTCTGCCGCCGATGGAAGTCACGGCCCGACCGACGGCCTTGGTAACAGCGGAACATATAACGCATCCGCAGGGTCGAATTGGGCCTTTCAGGCAAACCTTGATTGGTATTATGATGTGCCTGCCGGGGGTATGGGTGGTATTGATATGACTTTTGATAACTACCAATGGGTTGGTTTTATAATTCCTGTTAGCGAATTGACCTCATCCGGCATGGCTACCACTACACTCGATGATTCGCTGGGTTATTTTGGTGGCAATCTCGAACAATGGCTATTAAACAAGGTTGCTCCCCAGCTTCCGCAGGAAGTTGCTTATATACTCTTCGCACAGGGCCAAGCCAATCCAGCCTGGACCGGCCAGCAGGTCGGTATGACCACAGGTGGTCTGGTTGGAGAAACAGTTATAGGTTATGCGGTACCGGAACCTGCAACTATGATGCTTTTAGCTGCCGGGCTATGTTGTACCAGGAGTTTGATACGTTCAGCAAAGAGCACATAGGAGCAGTTGCAGGTTTGGCGCTAAGCAGCAAAAGCATATTGCTGTTGATATTGGTGTTGTCAGCGTGTGTCCAAGCAGCCTCTGTGGAGTTTGAGTTGCTGAAACATACCGATAATAACCAATGGCTGCCTCAACCTAAAGGTCTGGAAGGGGTCTCGGGCGATCATCTTCTGCAAACAGACGATGATATATGGGGCAGCGTATACAATTCTGGTGGATGTTTCAGCTTTAACTTTATGAATCCGGTCGGCATAAAAGATCCATGTTATCCGCCCGGCTATACCGAGGGAATTCATTCAATGACAGGGTCAATGACACTGAACATAAACTGTAACACAATAGAAATTATCTCACTTGCTTTTGAAGGCGACATCTTATCATGGGCAACTGCGTATCAGTGGCTGGTTCAGCCGAGCGATCCGGCAACCAGCTATAATACCGATGGAATACCCAATGGCGGAACTTATGCTGCATCTGCTGATGCGAACTGGGCGTTTGATATAAGCTTCGATTGGTATTACGATACACCTTATGGAGGCCCGGGTACGATTGATATGACATTTGATAATTATAACTGGACCGGGTTTATTATACCTTTGAGCAAATTAAGCCCGGCCGGTATGACTGAAACCATACTCGATGACCCGTTAGGCTACTTGGGCGGGACATCTGAAAATTTCGAATCATGGCTGTTGGATGAAGTCGTTCCGCGGCTCCCGCAAGATGCTACTTGCTTGCTTTTTGCGCAAGGCGAAGCACACCCCGTTTGGAGCCAATGTCCTGGCATGAAGGCCAACGATGGTATTGTCGGAGAAACCATCATAGGTTATACCGTTGCAGAATTCAGCCCTAACCGAGCTGATATTGACAAAGATTGGGATGTAGACTTCTTTGATTATGCTATTCTTGCAAGCCAATGGCAGCAAATACCCGGTGAGCCCTCAACTGATATTGCCCCATCATCGGGGGATGGGTTCGTCGACATAAACGACCTCGCCTTTCTGGTGGAAAACTGGTTGTGGGGATTCAACCCCAATAAACTCTAACTGATATTATGCCTGAATTTGGAGTTTGTATTGACCACTCTTGGCCTATAGTTTGAGCTTACAAACAAGCTATGCATCATTCGTAACAAAACAAGTCGATTTTCCAAGCCGTCTCTACTATAATGCCCCCTCGGAATTTACAGGAGATGTTAATTATTATTAGGTGATGAAAGAATTATGAAAACTCAACCTTGGACAATGCTGCTGCTGATGATGGCAGGATGGTTAAACAGATATCAGCAGGATGTGATCGAATATCTCAAGGAGGAGAACAAGATCTTACGGGAAAAACTTGGCAACAAGCGAATACTTCTCAAGATAGATGCCGATCCGCTGCTTTCAAGATGTGCAAGGATCGAGTTGACTAACCAGAGCCTTGCCCAGGTCTTTGCAGAGTATTGCAGGCAGATAGCTGCCGGGGGAAAGCTTAACGGAAAGCCGCTTCAAAGCTATGTAAAACTGGCCCAAAAGTGCAAGAATAATTGCAGAATGATGCTCCAGGCCATTGAAGCAGGTGAACTGCTGGATTAAAGTGGCCGGCACAGAGGAGGATAGGCCGGAATTTATACACATGGTTGAAGATCTGCTGAGTAATAGCTGCAGGACGATTATTATCGAATGTATGGACAGGTTCGGCAGGCGTTCTGTGGTATCCGAGCAGTTGCTGGCGCTTCTGATCCGCAAGGGTATTGCCATGATCAGCGCCATGACCGGCCAGAACATAACCGAGGACGTACAGAACGAAGATGATCCGTGGAAGAAGTTCATTGTCCAGATACAGAACAATATTGCCGAGCTTGATAAGCGCCTGCTGGTCTGCAAGCTTCGCAAGGCCAGGGAGGCAAAAAAGGCCAAAACAGGTCGATGCGAGGGTCGCAAACCGTACGGCTATTATCCCGGTGAAGAACATGCCATGAAAAGGATCAGGCAGCTTTATCGAAAGCCCCGTGGCGGACAGCGGATGGGCTTTCGGGTAATAGCAAGACAACTGAATAAAGAACGAATTTCCACTCGCTCAGGCGCTCCCTGGAGCGATACCCAGGTCAGGGTTATCCTAGCCCGTAGAAAACAACGTTCTGCGGTAGTTTCCTGATTGCAATAAACCAATGCGATTAGCCAGTTACCTCATAGACTTCAGCACCTCATCACCGTAATGGTTTATCACCTTGATGGCGATTTTGCCGGTTTCGGGTTTATCAAACGGTCGGCTCTTTGTTGAATAGAGCATTGACCAAGCCGAGGCGTTTATCAACCTCACGCAGAAGTAACGCCCCTGCATCGGAAGTTAAGCTGCCACCATTGAAATCACCTTGAATTTTTTTGCGACCGAGACTTGAAAAAAGTAGTGGGCCTGTGTTACAGTTTGTCATAGAAATGTCTTTTCTGTTTGAGTGTGGTTATCCATACAACTCCTTGTACTACAAACAGTTAGGACATTTGTCTATAAAAAATCCGAAAATCCCGTGAAATATTCAGGCTAAACAACAGAGACAGCAAATCGAAGCCAGAATTGAAGAACTTGATCGTATTTCCCTATCACAGGCCGAGATTGATACGATAGTTACCCTGTAGGGATATTTGTCGCTGATAACTGACTTTCAGTAGCAAACTACTCCACTTCAAGCAGATATACTTTATAGCGTTGGACAGAAAGCTTCGTATCCACAAACACACACGGCATTCCTTGCATCATCTCTTTCGCAGCGGAAATTGTTTTGTCGACATCAATCTCACCGTCAATAAATGAGAACACCACTGCTTTGTTGCGGCTTTCGTTAAAATAAAGCGTTCCTTTGTTGTTCTCGAGAACAACACATTTTCTCATATTTGGCAAAGCTTTCACATACGCCTTGTTGGCGTATGACGCAAGCGACACAAACTCAGGATTGTCAAAGTAATGCTGTATATATGGCTGTGGACAGCTCTTGAACGCCAGTTGCATGAAATAATTCTCAGCGGTATATTCCAGCCCCGTGTTTATATTGCCAAGGTGATCGCAGACGGCGGTGTTATAAAGCAGGTATAATTGTTGACCGGCTTTTTTCTTTGTCTTGTCCATATAGCCTGTAGCCGAGGAAAGCATAAACGGGCCATGCTGCTCCGAATACACTCGTTTCATGCCAATCGCCCATAGTTTCCTGACTGTATCAAGTGCTGCCAAAAAATTCGGCTGAAGCTTAGGATCCATCCAGTTAAGGATATCGCTTGAGAAAAAAAACGAATCGAGCCATATCCCATTAAATGAAACTTCTTTCATTCTCGACGAGATCCTGTTTACATAATAATCACTGTATCCGCTGGCGTGGTACATTCCCACCAGATCGCGGTATACATAATTGAAAAGCGAGCCGTCGGTACGTCTCAATGTCCAGTCAGGATGAGCGTAGATGTGAGGCGAGCACTGAGACATGGTCTGTGTTGCCCAGATAATCGGCTCGATGCCTTCTTTGCGGGCTGCAATTGACAACTGCCTGAACCCTTCCACATCATATTTTTTATATCCCCAGTCATAATCCCAGACCGCATGGCTGTATATCGGACTGTGTTTTTCAATCTCCTTGGGCGTCATCCTGTCTGTTTCAGTCCAGTTGCTCTGCCAGGGACCATACCACCAGAATTCTTTTATGCCGGCTTGTTTCATCATCGCCAAAACTTTATCATTCGGAATCCAGTACTTGTTATCGTCCTTGGGATCGACGTAACGTACCGTATAGGCTACCCAGGGGAGTGGATTCTGGTCCGGCAGGCCAGCGGCCTTTAACAGCTTTGCGCGGACTATTTCTTTGGCGTCAATCCATGCGTTTATACCTGCTTTATGAAGAATCTGGCTTTTAATTGGAACAGTTCGGATGCTTTTTTCAAGGGGCATGCAGTACCATTCCTCAAAGCAAATCTCTTTTTCGCCTGCCACACGCTCAAATTGCCAGTAGTTCATGGTTGGTTCCTCGGCATAGCGTATGAATGAAATATTTTTTTCATCTCGCCCAAAAAATGTAAGATAGTCACCTGCGCCCTGTCGCGTCTCACGTGCGCCGTTGTCGGCAACATGAGGAAGATACGCGAACTGAACTGGATTTTCAGTTTTTTGTTTGATTATCCTGCCTATGTCGGATGTTTCCACAACACCGGCAAGTTTGTAGCCCCCAAACGGCATCCCTTCTCTTATCACTATGTCTATCGAACCCCTGCCATAGCCGGCATTCTGTGATATATACCGCAGACCGTCAATCGAATCGCCGAATGTCCACCACGAACTCTCACGAACCTGATGGGCATATCTGTTGTCGCTTGACCATACAAAATGGTATTGCATACCGACAGCTTCTGATTCATAAAATTTTTCCTGTATAAATTCAAAAACAATTTGTAGTTTATCAACCGACCTGTCAGCGCATATCAGGTCAACATAAAGCGTTGCCGAATCTTTGGTTGTCTCAATGCCTGCAAGTTTTTGTTGTTTGTATGCAATCGGCTTCGGCATGTGCCAGACATCGTACCTGTCGTTGCGACCAGCAATCTCTATCTTCATAGGCCTTGCTGATGAACTTAGTTGCAACCCTTCCACAACAATGCCGCCAATACCCACAAAGTCCTCTTTTTCCGAAACAAGCACCTCAACCTTGCTGTTTTCGGGAAAGCAAATAATTCTTGAATTCGAACTTTCTGCGAAGCCAATATCCATCACCGCGACTAAAATCAGCAATGACAGGACAAATGTGAGCTTTTTATAAGTTCTTGGCATTATTTAACCTCCATCAGAAACTTAAATGTATATACATAATAATTTATGCCGCCTTTATATACACATATGCTTAGCCGTTTTTCGCGGAAAAGCAAATAAAAAAATACAAAAATTAATTGTAAGGATTAGAGTGTGGACCTAACTGATGTCAAAATAAGCAGTTATGGCAAATTCATGGATATGTAAAATAAACTCAGCAAAACTTGGAAAATGTATTGACAAATTGAAGGGCTTCAGTTATATTTATTTAAGTAGCATAGGAGAAAGTTAAGTAATGTTGGATGCCAAATCACAAAAAGCACCTAAGTATCGAATCATTGAATCTGACTTACTTTCAATGATTAAAAATGGCATTGTTTCCGTTGGTCAGCAGATTCCTACAGAAATATCCATCTCCGAAAAATACAATGTCAGCCGTTTAACTGCCCGCCGAGCCTTGAGCAATCTTGAAAATAAGGGATACCTCAAGCGAACACCAGGCAGGGGCAGCTTTGTGAAAAACTGGCGGCAAAATCATCTTAGCAATATTATTCCACCGTCATTAAGAAGAAACATTGCTATGCTTACGGTTGATGACGAAGCGACAAATGATGAAGATAACTGGGACGTAAAAGTATTGCGGGCTGCATCATACGAAGCGGAGAAACTCGGTTATCACGTAACACTTTGCGGAGTCACCAGCGAACAGATAATACAGGGACAGTTGCCGCTGGCTATACGTGAGAAAATCGCATGCGCTGCAATTATGGATGGACATACCTCAGACGCCGTAACATCAAGGCTGATTAAAGCGGATGTCCCATTTGTTCTGACCGGCACTCATGTGAACAACTACAATTTACCCCAGATAACCCCGGACCTTGAGGATGCAGGATATAAGCTTACTCACACATTAATCGAGCTCGACCGCGGCCCGGTCTGGCTGGTGGATCGTCAAACAATTAATTATCTACCCGCCAAGCTTTTAATCGACGGCTACCACCGAGCTATATTCGAGGACATTAATAAAGGCCAAATAATTCGACTGAATTTCTGCGAGCCTGAACAGGCTTTTCATGTGGTAGAACAGATCGCTCGGACAGGTATTAGACACCATTGCGTAATAACCCTGGATATGAAAGTATTCGCCGTGATTCTGGATGGCATAAAGCAGCTCGGCCTAAACGTGGAAGATTTTATCTTTGTTCATGTTGGCAGATACCACAAAGAATGGCATGAATCAGGCGAGTACATGCTTGTGGAATTCGATGCCTCGGTGATTGCCCGTGAAGCTGTCCGGCAGATTGTAGCGTACAACGAAGAGGCAAAGCCGCTATATGACAAGCTTTTCAAGCTGCAAATTGAAAAGCTCAACGACAACTGCAGGCCATTTAAGTTCAGTTGGATTTGATGTGATTTTTCATGAAAATATAGAAAGTTTTTAATGCGTAGCACAGAAAGGAGGTAAGCGGAGGTAAAAGTGAAAGGTCAGTATTGTAAATATGTTTTATGTTGGGGGAATGTTTTTAACGTTTTTTTAATTTAATTGCAGGAGGAGCAAAAATGAAGAAGTTAATGGTAATTTTGATGGTAGCTTTGTTGGCAGCAGCAGTTCAGGCAGTCCCGACAACGTTCGATCACTTCGATGACGGCGTGCTTGACACCAGCCTGTGGACCTCTAGTGGCAGCGTCGTTGAAAGCGGCACTGTCGTTTCAATTGGTGCCAGCTCGAATATCACATCGATAGAGATGATGGATGCCGGGACATGTTTGATGGGGCTGCGCGGTCTGTATGACAGCCGTAACCAGGGTGATTACTCAATATACACGCTCGGTTATACCGGTCTGATAGGCGGTCGTTACATTCTTGCCCGTAACGACAATCAACCCGGCGGTGTATTGGCACTGAGTATATCTCACTCGTATGGTCAGCCTGATTTGATCGCATTCACCATAGGCATCAGTGGTAAACAGTTCCATGATGTTGACGTTCGGATTGATTATGTGGCGGACGTTTCTCTGGACATTGTAGCGGACAATCTTACTACAGGTGAACATAAGGAGTACCACTCAACCGATCCTGCTTTGATTCCTAGCACAACAATGAACTACATCTCACAGGGAACCCAGATGTCGGGCGGAACCTTGAACGTCGACTTTTTGGGTGTTCCTGAGCCGGCAACGATGGTTCTGTTAGGTCTTGGCGGACTTGTTCTGAGACGCCGCAAAGCGTAGTTGAAACATTAAACACTAACTTTTGATGGGGCCGTTGACAAAACGGCCCCATGGATGCTTAGCACAATATGAAGATTATGGAGGTGACTGATGGTGAAATATGTAATTTATATTTTAATGGTTTTTATCGCACTGTTAGCGCCGCAGGCGGTGGCGCTGGAAGATGATTTCGATGATGGGGTCATTGACACCTCCACATGGGTCGTTACCGGCAGCCCTGTGGAAAGCGGAACATTGCTTTCGGGTGTTAACGGTGACGCGATAGACTCGATAGATCAGTTTCAATATGAATCGGCACGAATTATTCTTCGCAATATTTATGACAGCCGAAATTTAGGCGACTATACTACATACACACTCGGCTACACAGGTTTTGTCAGCAGCACCAGCAATGAGTTTATCCTGATAAGAAACGATAATGCGGGCGGCGGTGTCCTGCAGGTAGAAGTGGCTAAAGCCGACGGCACGACGAAGGTTCTCGGCAGTATCTCGGTGAGTAACGGCGTTACGCACGATATTGAAGTGCAGATATTCTGGTCAGCGTCTGAAATCAAGGTAGTCCTCAATGATTTGTCTGTGGCAGGCGCAACGGTGCTTACCGAAACCGACCCCGCATGGATTCCGGATGACAATATGGTCGTTAAAAACTATGTCAGCCAGGTAGCTAACGGCACGTGGGATCTCGACTATGCTGCTACCGGGTATATACCTGTCCAGCCGGCGATTGAGGACGACTTCGACGACGCATCGATTGACACCAATATCTGGATGATAGGCGGCAGCCCCGTGGAAAGTGGCACACTGGTTAGCTGCGTAGATGGTGATTCCATAAGCTCTAAAAGTATTGTAATGCCCAGCGATGATTGGACAGTCATAAAAATGCGTAATGTCTATGACAGCCGCAACCTGGGTGACTACACCAAATACACACTTGGCTATTCCGGTTTGATCGGCGGTTATTACGTTCTTGCCCGTACAGACAATGCCGGCGGAGGACGAGTAAACATCCAGCTCTACGGCAAGTACGGTGTTGCTGCCAAGGTTATCGGCAACATGAGTATCGGTGACGGTCAGGAGCATGATCTTGATCTGTACATCCAGAGGACGGCAGCTAAGGTTACAGTCGTACTTCACGATTTGACTACCAGCGATATTGCTACATGGACCGAAACCGACCCCGACTATATATTTACCGGGGCAATGTCGGTCATGGTCAATTGCAGCCAGGTTAACAACGGCACCTTGGATGTTGATTATGCTGCGGTCAGGGCCGATATCGACGAACCGCTGTCAGATGATTTTGATGACGGTGTTATCGACCCGAACCTGTGGACCGTAACCAGCGGCGACCCCTGTGAAGCAGGTACGCTGCTGATGGGAGCGGCTTCTGACGTTGTAATCAGCAACACTACCATGTTCTATCAGAAGGTGCAGTACGGCCTGCGGAACCTTTTTGACGACCGTAACCTCGGCAACTACAGCCGCTGGACGGGCGGTTACTCCGGCCTGATAGGAAGACGCTTCATCATAGCTCGAAATGAAAGTTCGGGTTCGGCTGGTTATTTGTGGATACAGGTGCAACCGCGTTATGGGGTGCTCTATGAGGCATGCAGACTCAATCTTGGTGACAGCCAGACTCACGATATTGACATTTCCATCGACTGGCGGAGCGACTACCTGAAGATTACGATGGATGACCTGACAACCGGAGCGCATGCTGAGTATGAGACCACAGATACAGCTTTGATTCCAAACGAGGCAATGTCGTTTATGCACCTTACCAATAGCGACACGACCGTCGATGAGACCTTTGACCTTGACTATGTAAATACCGGTCCGGTTTGCGGTGATAACGGCTATTTCGATGTCGACCTGAACAGAGATTGTGACGTTGACGGTCTTGACCTGGCAGAATTTGTCGACATCGACGGCTGGCTCAACTGCAATAACACAAATGATAGCAACTGTCCCGAGTTCGTACCCGATGATGATAGCCCATCCGGTATAACGAGATATACTGCATTTGAAGGTAGTGCAACAGTTGATGGAAATCTGTCAGACTGGGCAACGAATGCGCCCTGGACGCCGATGAAGAAGCTCTACGATGGATCCGTTCCGGATGCGAATAACGCATGGTTTGCATGCAGGTATGATGCCGCTACGGATCTACTCTACTGTGCAGTAATGATTGACGACGTTGATCAGTGGTTTGAGATGACATATATGGGCTGGAATCAGCAGGATGACATTGAAGTTTACGTTGCCGGAGATGTCAACGCTGCGGGAGACCCGTTTGGAACCTGGGCTCAGGGCCAGCAGTATACTATCGGTAATGACGGCTTGGGTGGCTCCTGGGCGGTCTGGCCGGATACCCAGCCGGTCGGTTCCGAATCACCAGCAGCAGGCTTGACCTGGGCCGTCGCTATAAACGGCAACCGGATTGCCTATGAGTTCAGTGTCAAGGCCTGGGACAATTTTACCGGCAAAGGCGGAGGCGGATCGAACCTTCAGACCGACCTGTATACAGGTAAAGTTATCCGCTTCGATGTTGTTTGCGGAAGCAGGCACACCAACGGCTTTGGCATGTTGTGTGCAAATTCCGATGGAAGTAAAGCCTATGATGTGGCCAAATACGCAACACTGGTATGCACTGACGGCTCATGGGCCAGTTATCTGCCGGCCGATTTCGATGAGGATAATTATGTCGACTTTGAAGACTTCGCCGAACTGGCTTCAAAGTGGTTGATGTGCACGGATCCGCTGGACCCTGAATGTGTAACTCCGTAAGAGGCTGATCCGTTAATTTAGATCAATATGGCGGGCAGGCCGTCTTATGTGACGGTTTGCCTGCATGAAATTATATTTTTTATATAACAAGTAGATTCGATGAAAAAACAGGTTGGACATATTGGTTTGTTGTTGGCTATTTGTTTTGTGCTCTTGTTCGCCATCAGCCAGGCTGATGCTCACGAGTGGGGTTACTGGCCTGCCGATTTGAGCCTGGATCGTACAGTTAATTTTGGTGATTTTGTTATTCTCGCTGGTGAATGGCTCAACGATACTGATTCAAACGATCTCGGGCAGATGGCCGAGCAGTGGCTCTACTGCAGCGACGCCAATAATTCCGACTGTCATGAGCCTGCTCATTATACTGACGGCATACTTTATCTGCCCGGTGAAGTTGAAATTGAGTTGCTGACAAGCGGCAACGTGTTCCAAGGCATAGGCCAAGTAAGTATACGAGGCACGCTTGTTCGAAATGGCAATACTCCCATGAATGTTAAAATAGATACTGTCGCATATCCAATCTATTCTACCGTCTATTATGCCCAGGTTCTCCTGGATAGTGTTCAGATCCATACTGATGGTCTTGGGGCGGACATTTTTACGACTCTCGACAGGGGAAACGGCTTATTCGACAACCTGACATGGATATTTCGCAGCATCTCCAACTCATGGGATGGCCATAATGCATCAGGTTTTAGCTATTCTTTCAGGTTCCAGAGTATCTATCGCCAGGTGCATAAAATAATTGAAACCGGGACATGGTCTCTTGACGGCACAGTCAACGGCAGAACATTCGCCACACAGCGCGAATCTTACGGCCGGAGAAGCAGTCATGCGGTAACTATCGATACTTCAACAGAACTGGAACGTTGGAATTATTTGTTCAGCTATAAGGTTGCGCCTGAAAGCAGAATCGCCACAAATGACTTGATCGACTACCTGGAAATGCCTGGCAAGTGCCTTGTACGCAATCTTTCAGATTTTCAAATAACATATATAGAAACGTATCGCTATCCGGGCGATTCGGAGATAACCTGCGAGGAGCACTATGTAACTCCGAAGGCGTACGATTTTGCCACGGTTCCGATGGAAATACACCTTTATGACCGTTCCGGCCAGAACGCCTGGATACAGGCACGCGAATACGTCCTGCAGCTTATCTATGAGGCCGCCGACATGACCGGCTATGAGCAGGACCCCATGCCGATGATGGCGATACCTGACCTCGCCGAACTGGGCAACCCTCGCGATTTGTCGGCACTGGTCAACAAGATTAAGAATAAAGGTATTCAGGGTGTATGGGTCTGGGCCAGATGGCAGACTGACTGGTCGGTGTATGGTCAGCCGGGCGATTTAAGCCATTCGGTCCATGACATTGAATGGGCTACGAACAAATACGATGTCAGCGCGCTGTCGCAGTTTTGTCAGTTAGCCAACGCAGAAGGAATAAAGGTCTGCATGTGGACACCCGGAGGACATCTGTCCACACGTTCGCCGCTGAGGTCGAGCTACCCTTCATGGATTACCTACAAGTACGGCGGTCAGCCGTTTACATATGTTTATTCCGAAGTGGGAGGGAACAACTTTGCTGCCGGCCTGGGGGCACATATATTAAACAAACTACAGGCACGTCAGTCAGAGGTGCTTTTCGCGGGCATCTGGTTAGACAGCTTCCAGGTATTCGGTGCCGAAAGCATCAACTACGGCGACGGAATCTGGACGCCAAATTTTGACGGGGCGGTTGAGTTTGTAAAGCAGGCACGGACACAGCTGGGTCTGACCGTTATGTCAGAGACCGGTTTCCCACTTGGGCTTTCTTCAAGCACCGGCACATATAATCCGAGTGAGCCGCTGTTTCAGGGTAAAGAGTGGACTGCATATAAGACAAATAAATATCACTGTTACCAGCAGTCACCGGGGCATCCATCTTATAACCCTGTCAGTTCCGCAATGTACTTCCGCCTGCTGGCTTATAAAGCAGCCATGATATTCCTAGAATCGGAATGGGATAGCGATTCAGGTCTTTTGAGCATTGGCGTTTATGCAAATAAGGCGTATAGAAACTCACAGCAGTTTATGAAAAAATGCGTCGCTCTGGATAATGATCGCGGGACTGTCTGGTATAGCGAAGACGGTTCTGCCGCAGTTCTGTGGACGTTTAACTCGAATACGATTGATCTGGGCAGAAATATCGCTACCGCTGTCGACGCTACATGGGGTTATAACGTTTCATTTACCGGTAGTACCATAACGCCGGGGGCAATAAAAGTAACCCTTATTACCTTTGTGGAATAGTTTTTTGTTTGATATACCAATGAAAGGAGTATAGCACGATGCTTAAGGGCAGGAACAAAACCACCCTTGACGGTTTTACGCTGGTCGAACTGCTGGTTGTTATCGCGGTTATAGCGGTATTACTTTCTATCCTTGTCCCAGCCCTTAATAAGGCAAGGGAACATGCCAGAAGGGTTATATGCGGCTCTAACATGCACCAGTGGTCCCTGGCGCTGAATTCATATTCAATGGAAAACGAAGGCGAGTTGCCCACTATCGGGTCCTGTGTTTACCTTTACAGCCTGAATGCTTCCGAAGAATCACAGCAAAACGAATGGCGGCAGACCCACGGCAGTCTGGCTGGTTTTCGCAGGACGTATTATTTCGGCTATGTGATGTATCCGTATATAAAAGATATTCCGAACATCGGCAGATGCCCAAGCAACCCGACATGGCGTAATTCCGATCTGGACATGTGGGCACAAAGCCTCACTGGAGGCAAGGTCGTAAGAGACCGCGACGGCCAGTACAACAGCCAGTACTGCTTCTTTATTAACTCCAGACGCATTAGCGGGGTATACGATTACAGCCTTGCAAGTGGCCACGGCTATGTAGCTAAAAATGTCCCGCATGCTAAACAGGCTTCTCAAGGCAGAACCGGCAACCTGATACTCGCACAGGATATGACGTACGCCATGAACGATGTTTACCTGAAATGGTTTTATCCACAAAGCCGCTGGTTCAACCATGTAAAAGGAGGAAATCCTACAGGTACCGGATTCACCAAGCGTCCATCCGGCGGACAGGCTTCTTATGATGACAAACTTGCGTTCAGGAGAAAATACTTCGGTGGTGCAAACGTCCTGTACCTTCAAGGCAATGTCAAATGGGTCCGCGGCGAGAATCTCGACTATTATGCCATGCCCGGCATGGGACACCCCGCTGCAGGCGGTATGCCGATCCTCGGGTATCCATTTTTCCCGAAAGGCGGCCCAGGGATGTATCCAATCGATCCGCGA
>JBDRHL010000005.1:0-4114 GCA_043816955.1 Planctomycetota bacterium
CTAAAAAAGAAATTAGAACGCAATGAAGAATTAAAAAAGAGATTAGAACGCGTAGAAGCTAAGGCTTAAGAGGAACTGTCTATGAGAACTCTGATTTATGTCCCTGTTATACACTCCAGTGCTGATATTGGCTCTATGGCAAAGGATATCTCAAAAAGAGGCATTCGAGATCTGGGAGAAGAAATCTGGACAAAGCATCGAAAAACTGTCGAGGGTTTCTGGGATACAATAGTGGATTATTTTGATTCTATAGACGTCAATGGAATGAAAATATATCAGGACGGAATGGTCGCTGGAGACGAGGTAGGAAAGCAAATAGCTGAGGATACCGCCAAAGCCGGTAGTAAAAACTACCAACTAATTTTAAAGCTTCTTGAAAGAGGGGCTATTCTGATGAAGACGGAAGACTTTAAGCTGGTTAAGCAAGAATATGATAGATTACTTGCTATAACACAGGCTAAATCGATAACAAAAAAAATAACGGCATTTATAAAATATAAGTTAGTCAAAACCGTATTGCTGAACAGAAGGGACACCTTTATTGCCAAAAAAATAGACCAGACTCTCAAAGCTGATGAGAAGGCGATTTTATTCATCGGTGCGTTTCACAATGTGAAAAAGAAACTACCCCAAAGTATCTCCGTTGAAGAAATAAAGGACACAGCGAAAGTGAAGACATATCAAAGATTGCTGCCTTTTCATAACAAGTATAGAAAGCAATTTGATAAGTTGGGCAGGTACCTTGTTTCCGAAATAACGTGAAAATTCAAAGTAGTTCGGTTTCAAAGCTGTGGCAATACACATTGTTCTATAATTTTTCTTTTTGGAAATTACTCGGCCATTTCAAAATGTATATCTCAAACTTAAACTGGTCCAGTACTCGTCTGAAGTATTGACTGAATCATCCCACGACGATTGATAGTAAAAGCCGGGTGTAAAAGTAAGATTATTACTAAGGTCAAAGCCTGTTGAGATGCCAAAGACAGCATGAGACCAGTCGTGGTCTACCGCGGCACCATAAGCACCATCGTTGTAAACTGTCTCCGCGGAGAGATGCAAAATTTGCTCTTTAGTTTCCGTCAGAAAACCTGGCACCGTTAGGTCATAACCAAGCCCGAAGATATGTAGCCAGCCACTATAGTCCCTGATATCCGAATTGCTTTCGGAAGGCCATGTAGATACGATAGTATAGCTGGGAACCACGCCTGCCGGACAAATATTCGGCCAAGAAAGACTTGCATAAACTTCCTGCATATCCGCAACTCTTTTCGGCTCATCAGGATAGTTATAATAGATCCAGCCTATAGTGTACTCTGTAGCATAGCTTTCATCTTCAAAAAGGCTGTTGGAGTAATATAAGGTATAGTCTATTTCTTCACTATTTTCGAAGCCGCTTTTATTGGCTCTTGACCACCAGACATTCACGCCAAAGCCGGTACCGTAAAGGTCAATATCGATACTGGGCTGGATAGCACTGTGATCACTTGGATAAGTATCCATTCCCCGCCAGATGTATCTGCTCACATAGGTTACATCCAAAGCAACGCCCAGTTTATTGTCTTCGGCATGTGCCAGTGGCGCTGTGATAAGCAGTATAGTTACAA
This sequence comes from Planctomycetota bacterium, assembly GCA_043816955.1. Lineage (GTDB taxonomy): Bacteria > Planctomycetota > Phycisphaerae > Sedimentisphaerales > CAYZTY01 > JBDRHL01. The sequence continues at coordinate 1,605 of JBDRHL010000005.1, forward strand.
TTAAGGTTATCTTCTTATTCATTGGTTTGTTTCCTTGGAAAAAATTGTTCGTCTTTTTGCATTTTTTATGGACCTTGAACTTAAAAGGAACTCATTATATATAAACTCTATCGGCATATAATACCGTTGGAATTAACAAACAAAAACGTCTGAATTTTCTACTAATGATACACAGCCCCATAATATCCCTTTTATAACAACAGAATCCAAAAAACAGCCTGTTTATAATAACAATATCTACCTTAAGAACCCTTAAGATATTGTCGATAAAGCTATTATAAAAAGTTTGCCAATGATCCATAAAAAGTGGGTAAAAAATGCGAACAGGTAAGAATAAAACAAATATCAGTGAAGATAAACACAGATACCTTAGTTTACAAACAAAACTGGGGTTCAGCTTCTCAATCTTGACTATTGTCACCTCAGCGATGCTTACTTTGGTTCTGTATCAGACTGTTCGAAGCAGATTGCGAGAAGACGTTCGCCAGCGTCTCTATGATATTGTAAACATTTCAGCTTTACAGGTGGACGGAGACGCACACGCAAATCTGGTTGATCCGGCTCAAGAAGGAAATACTACCTATATGTGTATCAAACGTGTTCTGCAAAACATCCATGATAAAGGAGCCGATATCCGCTATGTTTATACATGGCGTCGAAATGCCAACGGCCAACTTGTTTTCATTGTGGATGCCGAAACTGATCCGGAGGAAATATCTCACCTGGGTGATGTTTACACCAGCGCCGAACCATCCCTGTTAGCAGAACTCGCCACACTCGACCATCCTATGGTAGACAAGAAATTTACTACCGATAAGTGGGGTATATGGCTCTCAGGTTATTCACCGTTCTACAGGTCTGATGGACAAATGGAGGGCATATTAGGCATTGATATTGCTGCCTTAGATGTGGTATCACATGAACGCCAATTCTTATGGGTTGCACTGGGAGTCTTTGCTGCTATCATCCCGCTGGCATCAATATCGGGGTGGCTACTGGGACGCAAATTGGCTGCTCCGATAGTAAGGCTGACAGTGGGTAGTAAACGCATTGCCGAAGGCGATCTAAGTCATAGAGTTAACATTCAAAGTAACGACGATGTCGGTAACCTTGCTGAATCCTTCAATGGGATGGCTCAGTCTTTGCAGAAAACAATTATGGACCGTGACCAGGAAATTGCCAACCGAAAGAAGGCTGAAAATAATTTGGAAGTTCTGAACAAAGACCTGCAATCCACTGTTCAGCAACTCAGCCAGGCAAACCGTGAGCTTAAGGAGTTTGCTTACATAGCTGCCCATGATTTAAAGGCGCCGGTGAGAGCTATAGGAAGTTTGGCGGGTATGATATCGAACGACTGTCGTGATATACTAAATGAGCAATCTAAACAGCAGCTTGATATGCTTGTTCAAAGAACAGAGCGAATGGACGAATTTATCAACGGTATCTTAAAGTATTCCATACTCGAACATGTGGCCGTACAGAAAGAAAAGGTAGATATAAATGATGTCATAAAAGTAACGATTGATCAGGTTGGGGTGCCGAAGGAAACTATCGAAATAACGGTGGAAAACAAGCTGCCCGTGCTAGCCGGCCAGAGGACACATATCACACAAATTTTTCAAAACCTGCTCGATAATGCTGTTAAATATATGGACAAGCCAAAAGGCCGAATCAGAATAGGCTGTGTCGAACGGGATGATTTTTGGCAGTTCAGTGTTGCAGATAATGGTCCTGGAATTGAAGAAAAGTATTTTGACAAGATTTTTCAGATTTTCCAGACACTGAACAGGCGTGATAAAATTGAGTCTACCGGAATTGGACTTTCTCTGGTAAGGAAAATTGTTGAATTGTATGGTGGAGAGGTATGGGTGGAGTCGAAACCAGGTGAAGGAAGTACATTTTTCTTTACATTACCAAAACAAGAAACGGGGGTTAAAAATGAGGAACTATATGCCAATATTGTTAGTTGAAGATGATGACGTAGATGCCATGATTACCCAGCGAGCTCTTAACGAGCTTAACGTTACAAACAAACTGGTTCATAAAGTCGATGGGGAAGATGCACTTGAATATTTGAGAGACCAGGCAAACCAAAAACCATGTGTTATTCTCCTGGATCTGAACATGCCAAGGATGAATGGCTTTGAGTTTTTGAGAATTGTTAAATCTGATGATATATTGAAAAGAATTCCTGTTGTGGTTTTAACTACATCAACTGAAGACCAGAACGTTGTTGAGGGTTTTGAGCTGGGTGTTGCCGGCTATATTGTCAAACCTGTTAACTATATGCAATTCGTTGAAGCAATGAGAACGCTGCATATGTACTGGACGCTAAGCAGATTACCAAGTGAAAGTTTCGAAACTTCAACCGCATAAGTATTTGCTAAATCAACCATATAGAAAAACTCAAATCCATGATTGACGGATTGACAATTAAGTACTAAGTCCGTTTGTCATTTCTATGGAAAAAGAGGTATCAGGTGTGATATTGCCAGTAGCCTCAACTCATG
>JBDRHL010000006.1:0-29027 GCA_043816955.1 Planctomycetota bacterium
GGTATGGCAGAGGCATCCGCATTCATGGAAACAACTGGAAGAGCAATGCCGGTATTTATCAGGAGCGTAATGAGGCGTCGTATGCCAGCCGAAGGAAAATGGCAAAAGCGAAAAGTATGGAATTCTTATAGCGCTGTCATATTAAGCTGTGTTTCGTTTCATCAGGTTGCTATTCCGGAATAAGTGGTAATTATCGGGATAGATCGGCAGTTTGTCAAATATCAATCGGAGGTTTGGAGGATGAGGGGTGCGGAATGCTACTGAAAATGTATAGCTGAGGCGTGGAATAATAACGAAAGGTTATTGCATCGAAAGCAAGCAAACATTTCCGCTTGATCGCGGGGGGTTGGCGCAATAGGATGAAGGGCAGATTACAGGGAGAAAGAATGGGTCTGCTTGCTGAAGAAAGGCACAGGTACATAGTTGAGGCACTTCGGTCGTCGGGGCGAATCCGCGTTGCGCAGATAGCGAGTGATCTGGAGGTTACCGAAGTAACCATCCGAAGAGACCTTGCGGAGCTGGAGAAAAAAGGGCTGTTGAAGAAGTCTTACGGCGGGGCAGTTATGCGTGAGCCGACGGACATAAATTTTTCGGTGCGATATCGTCAGACGAAGAACCTGCACGCCAAGCAGATTATAGGAAAGCTGGCAAGCGGTCTTATCGAGGATGGAGATATAATATTTCTGGAGGCGGGGTCGACATGTTATGAGGTTATTCCGCACCTTGCAGGGAAGAGGGGGCTTACGGTGATTGTCAATTCGCTGTACCTGATGGGCAGGCTGCATGAGGTGAGGCAGCACAAGACGATTCTGACGGGAGGCGAGTACCGGCCTGACAGGATGGATATGGTGGGGCCGACGGCGGAGGCGGCAATTGCACAGCTGGGGGGGGTTCAAGGCATTTACGGGGGCTGATGACATTACGATCGACGCGGGGATAAGCGGGGCGGATGTGGTAACGGTGGGGTTCGCGAGGCTGGTGCTGCAGCGGGCGTCGGAGGTAGTGTTTGTGGGTGATCATACGAAATTTGACAACCCGGCGCTTTATAAGATCGCCGAGATTGACAGCCTGGACTACATTGTAACGAACACGTCGCCGTCGGGGGCATGGCATGAGGCGTGTAAAGCAAAGAATATCAGGCTTATTTACCCTCAAGTGTATGGTTGAGGACAGCGGTTTGCAGGTTCTGTTGTTTGAAGCCAGCCAGGACATTCTGCCAGTTTTGACGATCATCGGCGGAGGTAATATCAGGCAGAAAGCCGAATTTAAGATAGAGATTTATCGCGGGTATTCTGTAGGGCTGAGTGGTTACGACGGCCTGGGTGTAGCCGAGCTGTCTGAGACGATTAAGTGTTATGGTGACAAGCGGCTTGGAAAGGCCCTTACCCTGATAGGGCGGGATAACAGCGACCCAGTGCAGTCTGCCGAATACCCTGCCGTGGTAGTTGTTGTCGAACCAGGCGGTTGCAGTAGCTATTTCTGTGCCGTCGGGAGCGCAGATAAAGCAGAGCCTTTCGGGGAGTGATTCAATACCGCTGGCGAAGGTGTTATGGAATCGCTGTGAATCGAAGGTGTTGTATTTGTCGGCAGCGGATTCTATTTGAATCCAGGTGTCCATATCGCCGGGTCTGTACATTCGTGAGGTGTAGAGCGGAGGCAGGTTGTATTGAGGCAGGTCATCGAGGGTGCCTCGAATCATGCTTATTCTTACTTTGCTCTGTAGCGGCAACTGTAATATCCTCTGGTTCGGGCGGCGGCTAGTCCCAGCAGTCGCCCGGGGGGACCATATTGCATTGCAGCCAGTTGGCGGTGAGTGCGGCAAGGTCGAGGAAGTCGACTTTGCAGTCGCCATTGACATCGCCCTGTACGGGTGCGAAGCAGAAAGGGCTTTTGCTTGCATACTCGGTTCGGCCGTATGCGCCCATGTTTATCCTGTCGCCGTTAGGGAAGGGTTCGTCGCCGATGTCGTCGTCGGGATCGCCTGCGTCGATGCAGTCGCTGGTGATGTCATCGTACTGCCAGGCAGCGGTTAGCGGGTCCCATCTTCCGGAGCGAGACATGAGGTGATAATCGCCGTCTATCCAGACGTCATCTTCCGGCTGGGTGGGTGTGTTGTTATCATACCAAAAGCCCGGGTCGCCAAAGAAGGGCTCCTCATCGATATTTCCGGTGCCAAGCCACCAGTCCTGCACATCGCAGTATGTAACAGACAGGCTTTCCGGGTTCTTGAGCCATATCTGGTGTGGTTCATTGCCCCAGAGGATAGAGTTTTTAAGCGTCGCAGCGGATTGATTTTCGCACTGCAAGGCGGCGAAATTGATACCTGCCCTGTTGTCGACTATGGTGCAGTTTATGATTTGAGCTATTGGGATCATCGGGCCAATTACAATTGTTCCACCGGTATTTGTGGAATTGCCGGCAACGAGGCAATTGCGCATTTGTGTGGATGCCTGGCCGTCAAATAATATCGCAGCAGTATTGTTAAGTACGTGATTAGCGGTAAAGGAGCAATTTTCAACTGTAGCGGTTGTATTCCAGCATTCCAAGGCACCGGAATTATAGGCAGTGTTATTTGTAAGAAGACAGTTGCACATATTCAGGATGCCCTGATCGCCGGAGAATACAGCGCCGCCAGAGCCATTATCGGCAGAACTGTTCGTAAAGTCGGAGTCCACGATGTTAAGGCTGCTCTGCTCGGTGTTGACAGCGCCGCCGGAGGTTCGTGCTGAATTGCCGATGAAGGTACAATTGTTTACAGAGGCGCTGCTGTTTTGAAGGTGTATCGCTCCGCCATATCCGTTTGAAGAGTACATGTTTGCGGAGTTGCCGGAAAAATCACAATCCGTAAGGATAAGGGAGGTGAAATCATCTGCGCATATTGCGCCGCCATGCGCGGAATTGCTTGCGTCAGTTCTGTTGCCGATAAAGACACAGCGGGAGATTGCAGCATTGGTCCTTTGGAGGAGGACAGCGCCTGCCCGGCTTGAACAGTACTGGCAGTAGGACTGCGCTTCGTTTGAGGTGAAATTACAATCGGTGATGGTTATGGTACTATCGGGGCCGGTGTAAATTGCGCCGGCATCAGGTTCAGCATGGTTTGCGGTAAAAGAACAGCCGGTGATTGTTGTGCGACTTGACTGTTCACATTTTACCGCTCCTCCTGAAGAACCGTAGTTGCTGCTGAAACGGCAGTTGAGTATGGTTGGTACACTGTATAAGTTACAGATAACAGCGGTCGGGTTTGCGTTGCGGATTGTGAATCCATCGATGGTGTAGCCGCCAACGAGACGAATAAAGCTGCGCTGGTCCTGGCAGTCGATGATGCAAAAATCAGGGCCGTTTTCTGACTGTATGATGACATCGTTGCAGTCGTTAGTAGCCAAGCCGGTATTTTTGACGCCGGTATAGATGCCGTCGGCAACGATAATGAGGTCATCTTTTTGCCGTGCAACGGCAAGAGCAGCACCTATGGTCTGCTTAGGGCCGTTATTGGGGTCGCAGTTCGGGTCCAGGCCGGTCCAGGCGTCATTTCCGCAGGCGACATTAACGTAATAGGTCTGGGCACAGCAAAGTGCAGTGAAAAGTGAAAAAAACACGCAAACAGCAGAGATGAAGTTTTTCATTTGTCTCCTCCTTAAATGCAAGAAATATTAAACCTATAATTTAGCACAAAGGAGACTTTTTTTCAAGGAATTTATCGGTTTTTTTGTGGAATTGGGGTACATAGGGGGTTTGATTTTGCTGGTGCGGCGGAAGTTTCTTGCAGATTGGTTAAAAAGGGGTTAACATAACCTGTTGTCGGATATGGAGAGTGAAAATCCGGTTGCCACAGGAAGGCAGAAAAAAGGAATGGATTCGCGGAAGAAGGAAATAAGGTGTAACAGTCCAGAACACGGGGGCGCAGAAATCGTCAGAAACATTCAGCAAATACGCCGGGCAGATAGTGCATACAGGCTCTTAATCAGGGCAGGGATTTATGCTTGAAAAGCGTGTACAAAGGACAAAGGTGAGGCAGCCTGGTATCCGGCCACTGAGGGCGGTCGTGCGGAGAGAGCGATGGCAGCATCCTGTAACAGCAAGGATTGATCTGTCCGCGATAATACATAACTGTAAGATATTGCGGGAAATAACCGGCGGGAGATGCAGGTTATGCGCAGCGGTGAAGTGTAACGCGTATGGACACGGTACCGAAGTTGTGCTGCCAGCGTTCAAGATTGCACAAGTTGAGATGCTTTGTGTGGCGACGTTGTGTGAGGCAAGTGAATTACGCCGGCTGGGGTGGGATGGAGCGATACTGCTGCTGGGGTCGGAGCTGAGCATTTGCCGGGGTCAGGAAAAGCAAGAGGCAGCGGAATGGGTGGTGGAAAACGAGCTGCGTATAACGGCGGTCAATTTTGAGGAAATTCAACTGCTGGCGTCCGCGGCGATGTCGGTGGGTAAGGAAGCGTTCATTCATCTTATGCTTGATACCGGAATGTCGCGGATGGGCCTGGATGAAAAGGCTGTGCTCGGCCTGGTTGCTGAATCGGCAAAAAATAACAGGTGGGTGGTGTTTGAGGGACTTTATACTCACTTCGCAACAGCGGATGAGAGCGACAAGGGATTTGCTGAGTATCAGTTGAAAAGATTTAATGATTTTGTGGAGAAGATCAGCCTGGCTGGGTGCAGGCCGAGTTTAATTCATTCGGCTAATTCGGCAGCAGCGATAGATATGTGCGAAAGTCATTTCAATATGATTCGGCCTGGGATTTCGGTTTATGGCTATCATTCAAGTAAAACAATGCGGAACAAGCCGGAACTGAGGCCTTCAATGAAGGTTGTCAGCTATCTAACGCTGGTCAAGCATATAAGTGCGGGAAGCTATATAGGCTATGGATGCACGTATAAGGCGCCAAGCGACATGGTGATTGCTTTAGTTCCAGTGGGATATGGCGACGGGTACGACAGGAGGCTGTCCAATAAAGGCGTGATGAACATTGAGGGATGGGAAGTGCCGGTTGTGGGCAGGGTCAGTATGGATCAGACGATTATAGATGTTACAGCGTTGGTCAAGTCGGGACTCGATGTACAGGCGGGGCAGGAGGTAGTTGTCATTGATAATAATCGAGAGGCCAAAAACAGTGTTGAGTCGCTTTCGGCGGAGCTTGAAACGATACCTTATGAAATAGTAACCCGCATAGGTCAGCGGGTGAAGCGAACTACTGTTTGATAACGCGTCGTGTCCGCTGGAGCCTTGGGCTGGAACTTTTCGCTCGGCCTGAAACGTCCGACTTATCAGGATAGGCTCTAAGGGATACACTCGCGAGGCAGGAAGAATCGGCCCAGGGTTACTTCCTCAGGATACGGCGTCATGCCGTCAGCTTTTATGGCAACTTCCATGAGGACGCATTGGAGGGGGGTAAATCCGCTCACGTGGCCGTCGATATAGGCAGCATTCAGTTTTACATTAATCTTCGATAAAACGCCGGGATTTCCTCCGGCGGGGCGGGACCAGTAAGCAGAGGAGACATGGCTTCCCGGGGTAATTTGCGCGTTCTTTAGATATTCAGAGCTTCCGTAGGCGTCCGGGCTTCGCCATTGCCCATATCCAAAATAATCAGAGAGAAGCAATCGGCTGGTGTTGCGACATCCGGTGAGAGTTCCGGGCCCGATGAATGGTCGATCATACTGGGTCAGGTAACCGACATAGTTCCAGTAGAAGCAATAGCTTCCGAAGACAGGGTCAATCCGCGGAGGTGTATCGGGATTATCCCAGCTTTCTCCGGCCTGCCATGCCTGCCTAAGGTATTTGTATTTTTCTGGAGCATTGGGGGAAAACATCATATCAGCGCAGGTTATGTAATCACCGAGATAGGTGCTCATTGAGCGGTAGAGTTTCGGGCTTCGTTTCTGGTAACCAATGATCATGGTCGGTTCCTGCCAGTGCCAGTGGGCGCCAACGCCTATCGTGGCGACAGACTGGGGTAATCTGTCATGATTACTTATTGCGTAACAGATTACAGCATTGACGATCTGTTTTTTATTGCTAGTGGCTAGGAGGGTACGAGCGCGATATTTGACCTCAGCAAAGACGGGCAACATTATAGTCAACAGAATTGCGATAATAGTGATTACTACCAGAAGTTCAACCAAAGTAAAGGCTTGCAGCTTCGTATATTTTCCAGCAGGATTTCTAACTTCAGCTTTGATAGCTCCTGTCCTTACCTGTTTTGCCGTCGAAAAATCCGACTGTCTGGAATAACGATCCATTATTATAACATTATGTGGAGCGTTGTCAAGGATTGTTTTTCTCATGAATATCAGTTCCAGGATAAGATTCTACAAGTAAAGTAGTTGCGCAAATGATCCGGTTACCGTTCAGAGGACTCGACCAGGCGCAAAGCGTGTGTTATAAAGGTAATCAGGTTTTCGATATAACGTTTTGTCGGATGGGGCCAGTTGTGGTATGAGGCGGTTGGGCAGAGTATGAAACGTCTGCCGTGTCCTGCCTGAAGTGCCTCCGTGACGAGTTCAGCAATTGTCCGGCTGTCTTCTTCCATAAGGGCACCATTTTCGATGTTGCCTTCCAGTGCGATTTTATTTCCAACTTTTTGAAATGCTTCGGCGAGTGTTATATCGCCCATCGGCGGCGGCTCGACAGGCTGAAGCACATTAACACCCATATCTATAAATCTTTTGAGGAAATTGCCGACTTTGCCGTGGCAGTGCACCCATACATAGCCGCCATTTTCATGGATAAGGTCGATAAGAGGCTTGTCGAAATTAAAAACGAAGTCTTCGAAATCTCCTGGTGACATCATAGGGGGCAGGCAGCATTCCGGCCCGACCCAGCCGAACAGAGGACCTGCTCCCGCCTTGAAAGCTTCTATCGCATGATTGCGAATTCGCTCGGCAAATGTTTGCATTGCTTCTATATAAAGGTCTCTCGCTTCAATGCTCCACAGAGCGAAGTTTTCTGGTCCGATGATTCTTTGCAGGCCGTACATGACATGGTCGAGGACAAGGTTAGCGACTCCCCTGTCTGCGAGAGCATCTCTGATGGTAAAATACTCATCAGCGGAAAAAGGCAGGGGCCGGTAGGCAATTGAAAGCAGTTTTTTTATATCGTCAGGTTCTTTGAGTAGATATTCTTTTTCGTAGCCAGGTTCGTTGGCGGTGCTTATAGTGAATACCTGGGTCAGCGGACCCTCAGGTGTCTGGACCGTTGTGACCTGGTCGACCCATGCAGGTGATTGGGTTGGTTTTTCGACAGTATGGCAGAATTTTTCCGCATCAGCTCCAAAGTAAAGATTAAAATCACTTTCTCTTCTGGGCATCAGATCGGTTTTTTCCATTGCCAGCTTGTAGACGGGTTCGTAAGCAGGATGGAGAAGTTTCTGGCCCGGTGCGGCGCCCATGAGTTTGACAGCAGGCCTGTCGGGTATTTCGCCTTTGAATATTTTCAGCAGACGTTCTTTTGATGTCATTGTATTCCTCATAAAATTGCAAAACCTATCTGGTGTTTTGAGCGGGTCAAGTCAAAATTTATATTCGAGCCAGTTGCTGTCTGTCGGGCTTTTACCGGATATGTGGATAGTTTTCTTCTGCGGAAGCGCCACATAGGTTATCTGCGTATGCCAGTTGCAGACGGAGGCATAATTTTTAACTTCGGGTCTGGCCTTGTATGTGCTTGCCATGATCTCTTTTCCCCGCTGGGCAGTGAAAGGCCTGGGGCTTTGTTCGATATGATGAAGCATTGAAAGGTATCTGCTTTCTGTGCCGGGCTGGTTTTTGAAAAGCCTTTTCAGTGCATCGGGGTCTCTTTTTGCTTCAGAGTGAAAGAAATTCCCGATGGCGAATTTTTCGGTTATTTCATAACTGGTCAGTGAAACAGCAAGGGCTTTTTCGACGACACATGCCTTGCCGGATACATCGGCAAGGATATGGTTTGAATGTCCCATGACATCATCTCTGGCTATGAGCTTTACAGCTTCATCGACATTTTTGCAGTATCGCAGGACCAGATTGAATACCATCATGCTCGGGGTGTAGTGTTCCGGGCCGAGCCGGTCATCCTGCCGGAGGATCGATGCCCCCGTGTCGCCGATATAGAGGCCGAATTCGTTCATGCCGCCGAAGCCGCCGACCATGCCGAACCATGTTGCCATGATGTATTTCGGCCAATGAGTGCCTGTGTATTCCAAGAGGAAATAGACAGCATCGTCGTCGCAATTGTTGCCGCAGATCGTTCCGCTGTCTGTATATTTTCCGGGCATGCAGAAGCCGGTGCAATGGGGGATGTTGACGTTCGGGATATTTTTGGGAAAGCCCTGTCCGAGGTAATAGTTGTAGAACAATGTCAGCAGCGGCGAGACTTCCGCGCCGGCGGCGATGCCTTCGTTTTCCTGGTATTCGTCGGGAAAGGTGTTTTTCAGCCAGTTTCTTCTTGCTTCAATTGGCGCGGTAAGCTCCTCAAGGTTTCGGTCAAAATTCAGTTTTCTGACCTTATCTCTGAGGAGCGTTTGAATTACGTGGCGAAAGGCTTTGCCGTGTTCAAAGCCCAACTGATATGGAGAGGAATCCGATGTCAGCCTGGGAGTGGGCACATAATACCATGCTCTGTTTGCAGGATTTCCCACAAGATTTTGCAGTTTCATATAATTTATCTTTGCCTTCAATTATTCTTTCAGGGATTGCATCTTTTACAGGGTTTCTTTCCTGCATTTATTGCCTCGGTTCTGGTCTTGTAGTGTACTAGGTTGTCCGGCAATATGTTTTTTGCTGAGAGACAATCAGACCTGTGAAAGACCTTGCTGTTTTTGGAGGCTACAAAGCTGAGTTCTTTGGGCGATTCATGGGGAGATTGCTTCGGTTCAGTTACGTTCCGGCTTTGTTGTTCCGGTACAGGTTCTGCTTTGGCAGGTATAGGAGTTACATTATCGGCTGGTGTCGCAGATTCGGCTGGCGCAGAAAGGCATGGTGCGAGTTGATCCGCAAGCTCGGCGATCACTTTTGTAACGGCATCCTGAAGGCTGATTCTATCCGCATCTGCGATATTTTTTTGTATTTTCTGCTCTATTATTACATAGCGGTTTTGCCTTGGCGTACTTTCAGATGGTGCAAGGGCAAGCAGGTTTAATGTTACATGATAAAAATATTTTTCCGGGTTTGTAGTTTTGCCCAGAGCTATCTTTGCATCAAGCCGGTAATGCTGTTGAGGAATGTTTACAGGCTGTCTGGCGGCGAGGAACCTGTTTTGTGGAGCGGTAAGCTTTTCTTTGAGGGTTTTTCTGAGGGATTCGGTGTCAAGGCCGGCTTCTTTTGCAAGCTGGTTATCGGTGAATTCAGCGGTAACCAATATGAGTTGAGTTTTTGGTATTGGAACCGGCGAAGGCATCGGGATTTTATTTGGTTCAGCATAGGAGGGAGTCAAGATGGTGAAAGTAAAAACTGTAATGAGGATTACGGCAAGTGATTCACTGGTTTTCATGTCTGTTCTCCTGAATAAATAGTGGTTAATTTAAGCTATGAGTGGGAAAGCATCTTTGGCGAGCATACCTTGTTTTATACCAAGCGATTTTGCTTTTTCGTTGAGCTTTGTGATCTTTCGGTCAGGGAAACGCTCAAGTGTGCCGATGGGATTTCCCCGCGTGCTTTCCACCAGTGCTGCTGCCGCACCATATCCCTGGCAGGATTCAACGTCTATAGCAGGGCAGGCAAGGAAGCCCTTGGAGCCTGTAACCAGCAGGATGCTGAAGCCTTCCCATTTTGTCTGGATTCCTTCAACCGGTCCACTCGGGGTGTGAAAAATTTTTGTATTAAGCTGCATTTCTTATCTCCCGGATTTTAACCATACTCTGCATTTTCTGTTATTTTAGTAACAAAGAGAGAAAAATCAAAGTTTAGAAAAGGACGGACGGTAAATTTGTGTGGAGTTAACAACATGGAAAACGCACCTGTCGCTGCAAGATCGCCTGCTCATGAGCGATCAGGCGTCTTTTGAGAGCCGAACCGCCTGATGCGGAGAACCCGCCCACTGTTCCATCGGCTTTGATGACACGATGACAAGGGATTATGAGCGGCAGAGGGTTGACAGCCATGACGTTTCCGATTGCACGCCCTGCACACGGAAAGCCCGCTTTTTCAGCCAACTGTCCGTAGGCGACCGTCTCCCCAAGCCGGATGCCGCGACAGGCCTCCAGTACTTTTTGTGCAAAAGACCTGAAACTCGAGAAATTCACCGGCACATCAGGCGCAAATTTGACGTAACCACCCCTAAAATAAAGCCTTATCTGCTCCTGAAGCCGCCGGCAAAACCTTTTATCCTCCCTGCACCTGCCGGTATCTGTTAGCAGCTTACCGCGGGCTACATACAAGCTGGGCAAAGGAAGACAAGACCGCAAAAGTGCATTTTCAGTGCCGTAAAGGCCGAAAAAGCCCCATTTCGTCTCGAATATCACATATCGCCCCGCCTGCCCTGCTGAATAATTTCCTGCTCTTCCTGTCATGTTGATAATTTAAACAGCAATCGTGGGAAGTTGGAGTGTTTTTTTGTTTTTTTGCAATTATCGCATTTTTATTGACGATAACGCAGCTTTGTGTTAAATAATAGGGTTCTGTAAAATTTACCGTTGGCTGTACAAAGGATACCGGCTGGTTTCCTGATGAGGGTTTTTTTATGTCGCTTGAAGAACTGCGCAAACAGATTGATCAGGTTGATCTGGAGCTTGTGGAGCTTCTGAATAAGCGCGCGCGGATTGTGGTTCAGATCGGACAACTCAAGAACAGAAGCGACAGGCCGGTTTATTCGCCAGACCGCGAAAGAGCGGTATTCCAGCGGATTCACACAGCTAATAAAGGGCCGCTACCCGACAAGTGCCTCAATGCCATCTGGCGGGAATTGATGAGCGGCTCCTTTGTGCTCGAAAGGCCTTTGCGCATTGCCTATCTGGGGCCGGCGGGAAGTTTCAGTCATAGCGCCGCCATGCTGAAGTTCGGCCAGTCCGTCGAATACGAAGCGGTGATGGATATTCGAGGCATCTTCGAGGAAGTCAGTAAGGCCCATAGTGATCTGGGCATCGTGCCGATCGAGAATTCCGCGGGCGGCGGCGTGATAGAAACTCTTGACGCTTTTATTGATTCAGATGTCATGGTGTGCGCGGAAGTTTACATGGCAATCCATCATAATCTGCTTGCTAACTGCCGGATCGAGGAGATCGAAAAGATTTATTCCAAACCGGAAATCTTTGCCCAGTGTCGAAACTGGCTGACCGCGACCTTCAAAGAAGCCAAAACTGTTTCGGTCGCATCCAGCGCCAAGGCGGCGCAGATGGCTGCACAGGAACCGCACACTTCTGCAATAGGCTCAAAGGTCGCAGCCGAATTATATGGGCTCCAGATAGTCTGCGAGAGAATTGAAGATATCACCAATAACGTTACGCGCTTCCTCGTTATAAGCAAGGAAGATGCAAAACCCACCGGTGATGACAAGACCGCGCTTCTGTTCAGCACCGCTCACAAGGCAGGAGCGCTGGCCGATGTCCTCAACGTTTTCAAATCCTATGGGATCAACCTGACGAATATCGAGTCCAGGCCGGGCAAAAAACGGGAATGGGAATACTACTTCTTTGTAGGTCTCATGGGACACAAAAGCGATCAGAATGTTGTCGAAGCTCTCAACGAAGCCAGAACGCACTGCCTTCAGCTATCGGTTCTGGGAAGTTTCCCCCGTTCAGCGGAGCTGTTGTGATATCCCAGCCATGCAGAGAATCAAGATTACAGATTTTATTCAAAAGTAAATTGGTGTCCTTATCCGGAGAGCGGTTATGACAAAGCCTTTTGTGGCGGGCAACTGGAAGATGAACATGGACCTTGCAGGCAGCAGGACCCTTGCCGCTGAACTGGCACAGAATCTCGAAGGAACCGCCGGCGAAAAAGTTGATGTTGCCCTTTGCCCGCCGTTTGTTTATCTGGACGCTGTCCGGGCCGCACTTGACGGCTCGTGGATCAGTGTTGGTGCGCAGGATGTGTATTTCGAGAATAATGGCGCCTTTACCGGCGAGATAAGCTGCGCAATGCTCAGGGACATCGGCTGCAGCTACGTGATAATCGGGCACTCCGAGAGACGGCATGTTCTCGGCGAAACTGATGATTTCATAAACAGGAAAATCAAGGCTGCCATTGAAGGCGGACTGCTGGTAATATTCTGTGTCGGAGAGCTGCTCCAGCAGCGCGAAGCAGGCAAAACTGAAACCATCGTCACCAAGCAGATAAATACAGGCCTCCAGGGAATCAACGCCGAACAGGTGCAGGCAGTTACCGTTGCTTATGAGCCGGTCTGGGCAATCGGAACAGGCCGAAACGCCACGCCTAAACAGGCCCGGGAAGTACACAGGATTATACGAGGCCTGCTCGCAGCAAAGTATTCGCGTGACATCGCCTCGAAAATTCGTATTCAGTACGGCGGGTCCGTAAAACCTGATAACGCCCGGCAAATAATGGAACAGGATGATGTAGACGGCCTTCTCGTCGGCGGAGCAAGTTTGAAAACTAATGATTTTACAGCCATAATAAACGCGGCTACATAATATTGTCAGAAGCATAATAACGAGAGGATCAAAACATGATTATTTTCCCCATGGCAGAAATAAACCTGATAATGCACATAATTGCAGTGCTTTTTGTGCTGGTGGCCTTGGCGCTGATTCTGCTCATACTCATGCAGCGAGGCAAAGGAGGCGGCTTGAGCGGCGCTTTCGGAGGACTTGGAGCCTCCAGCCTGCTCGGAACAAAAACCGGTGATTTCCTCACCTGGGTAACTATAGGCTTGACCGCAGCTTTTCTGATACTTGCCGTTCTGATGGGGCTGTTTTACAGACCCGGCGTCTCCGAGCCTTCAGGACCGGTTTTTCCCGCACCTGCCGCAACACAGACTCAGCCTGATATGCCGGAAAGTCCCTTCGCGGATGAATGAAATCTGGACCCCGATATTGAATGAAAGGTAACTGCCTGGTGATTATGTCCAGGCTGATTGAAAGCTCTAATAAGGGTTGGATGTTATGGTAAACAGCATGACCGGCTATGGTAACGCCGCACGCCAGATAGACGGCATAAGTTATATGGTGGAAATTAAAACGGTCAACAACCGGTACTTCAAGGTTAACTTCAAGCTACCCGATATGTTTGGCTGTCTCGAAAAAAATGTCGAAGCCCTTCTTCGTGTGGAAATCCACCGTGGGACGATCAACTATGTGCTGCGGATCAAAGACGCAACACTGCCGAAGTTTAACATTAACACAGAAGCCTTGAAGCAATGTGCCGCGCAGTTGGAGAAAATAAGCACATCAACCGGAATGAATATCGACATCAGGCTTTCGGACCTCCTGATGCTGCCCGGAATTATTGACCAGGCCGAACCCGACGAAAATCAGACACAGGCCATCGCCCAAGCCGTCGCTGCCGTTAGCAGGGAAGCACTGGACAAGCTCAATCAGATGCGAGCTGCGGAAGGTGCTGCACTTGTTGCGGATTTGAAGGAACATATTGATGTGATCCGGAAAAAACTTGTTGCGATAAGGCAGCGCTTTCCGAATGTTATACAGGGATATCACGAAAAACTCAGAAAGCGAGTTAATGAACTCCTCGCCGGCGCTCAACTGGAACTGACTGACGAAACATTGGCACGTGAAGTAGCTGTATTTGCCGAACGGTGCGATATCTCCGAGGAGCTTTCTCGCCTGGATTCACATCTTGAACAATTCCTGGCAACATGTGATTCAGACGGCGACTCCGGCCGAAGGCTCGATTTTATCAGCCAGGAAATGCTCCGTGAGGCTAATACCATTGCCAGCAAAGCAGCCGATGCCGACATTGCCCAGCACGTAATTGAGATAAAATGCCGGATTGATCGGCTCAAAGAGCAGGTACAAAATGTTGAATAGAGACTCAAAATGACCCCGGAAAAAGAAAAAAAAGCCGCACTGGTTGTAATAAGCGGCCCGTCAGGGGTCGGCAAAAGTACGATCTGTAAAGAAGTTGTCAAACGGCTTGGTGCATTTATGAGTGTCTCGGCAACAACACGAGCCAAAAGTCCGAACGAAGTCGACGGGGTCGACTATTATTTCCTGGAAAAGGATGAATTTGAAAAAAAGATAAAGGATAGCAACTTTCTGGAGTACGCTGAAGTCTTCGGAAATTATTATGGCACATTTCGCAAGCCGGTCGAGCAGGCCCTCCGGCAGGGTAAATGCGTTATTCTTGAAATAGATGTCCAGGGCGCTCTTCAGGTAAAAAAAGTGTTTGCCGATGTCTTGTTGATCTTTATTCTTCCCCCCACCCAGTCCGAACTGGCTGAGCGAATCTCGCACCGAGGCAGAGACAGCGAAGAAGCAACCGGCGAGAGACTCCAGGGAGCCGGAACAGAAATTGCCGCAGCATGGCGGTATTACGAGCATATGGTTATTAACGAAGATTTGGAACAGGCAATAAGTGAAGTCATGCAGATAATAAATGGACATTCAATTGGAGAAAGCCAATGATAGAAACATTAAAAAGTATGGAGATCGTCGATAAGGTCGGCGGCAGGTTCAAGCTTTCCGCCTTGATTCAGAAACGGATGCTGGAGTTGATGCAGGGAAGCCGCCCGCTCATCGAGGACACCAAAGGCAAGACAATGATGGAGATCGTTGTACAGGAAATCCTGGAAGACAAGATCGTAATTGACGCCGGTACCGGCGAATCAAAAAATCCCATGGATGACTTGAAATAGCAAATGGCTCCGAAGAATTCAAAATTGAATAAGCTTAACATCCTTCTCGGGGTAACAGGAGGAATCGCTGCTTACAAGGCGGTCGATCTGGCAAGTAAGCTGGCCGCAGCAGGAGCACAGGTCAAAACCGTGATGACTGCCAGCGCAACCAGACTGGTCAGGCCGCGAAGTTTCGAGGCGGTTACACAGTCGAGTGTATACACAACTATGTGGCAGGAGCCGGGTGAGTTTGAAATCAGCCATATCAGTCTGGCTGATTGGGCGGACATTGTTGTGATCGCCCCTGCAACAGCCAATGTGCTGGGTAAGATGGCCAACGGCCTTTGTGACGACCTGCTCACTACCACCCTCTGTGCTGCGTGGACCAAACCGATTTTACTTGCCCCTGCCATGAACGAAAATATGTGGAATAACCCCGCTGTAAAATGGAACGTAAAATCGCTCCAGCAGATGGGTATAATGATGATCGGACCAGCCAGGGGACGACTGGCATGTGGAACTGAGGGCGTCGGACGAATGGCCGAGCCTGCAGACATCCTTGAAGCACTGGAGAAGATTGCTTCGAAAATAAAAAGTAAAAAATGATGATGAATTTTCGCGTTTGGGTAAACCTGAGCAGACTATTACGGAACGAAAATGCATTTTCTCATAACAGCAGGGGGGACCCGTGAATATATTGACCCCGTGCGTTTTATTTCAAATGCCGGCACGGGTAAAATGGGCTGCTGCCTCGCCCGGGCTGTGATTCGAAAAGGACATACGGTAACATTGATAAGCACATCATCTGCACTTCGCCGGCCTCAGGGGGCAAAAGTTGTTTATGTCGAAACCGCCGATCAGATGTTCAAGGCAGTCAAGAAATATTTCCAAAAGTGCGATTGTCTTATCATGGCTGCCGCCGTTGCCGACTACACCCCAGCCGGAGTCACACGAACAAAGATCAAAAAAACCGCAGAGACCCTTCTCATAAAGCTAAAGCCTACAAAGGATATTCTCGAATGGGCCGGACGAAACAAAAAAGATAGAACCGTCGTCGGTTTTGCTCTGGAAGATAAAAACCTTCGCAGGAACGCTGAGAACAAACTGCTGAATAAAAATCTTGATATGATTATCGCAAATCGCCCCTCTGCAATCGGCTCCGATAAAACCACAGTACACATTAAGACCCCCAGCCGGAACTGGCTCAGAATCGGCCCCGCATCGAAGGCATCAGTTGCATGCAGAATTATCCGCCTCTTGAGCTGTGTGCAGCAGACCCGCTGACCAGGCCCAGGATTTCAGCAATTTCCGAAATTCTATTTCGCGTCAGAACATCCCTAGCAACAGCCTGTGCCTCATTGATGTCTATCTGCGAAATGGTTTTCTGTATCACAGGCATGAAGGTGGGAGCCAGACTGAATGTTCTGATGCCGATGCCCAGCAGGAAAGGCAGATACACAACCTGATGAGCCATGTCGCCGCAGACCGTTACCTCGATATTATGTCTTACTGCAGAATCGGCGATTTTTTTCAGGGCTCTTAAAACCGACGGGTGATGGGGCAGATAGAAGGCAGCGACATTCTCGTTTGTTCTGTCAGCGGCAAGCATAAACTGTATGAAATCATTGGTTCCTATTGAAAAAAAATCCGCTTCCGCTGCAAGATCATCGATGATATCGAGAACACAGGGTACTTCAATCATCATCCCTGTCAGCGGATCGGGATTATGTTCGATTTCCTCCCTTTCGAGCTGTTCGATACACTCCGGCACAAAGCTCTTTGCCTGTATAAATTCATCAAGCGACGATATCATAGGAAACATGATCCGAAGCTGCGTCTCTTTGCCCGCACGAAGAATCGCGCGTATCTGCTGACGGAAAATCTCCTGCTGATGCAGCGAAAAACGGATCGATCGCATTCCCAGGGCGGGATTCTGCTCGGTAATGTCATTGAAGTAAGGAAGTACCTTATCGCCGCCTATGTCGAGCGTCCTGAATGTCACAAGTTTTTTCGGTGCGTTCTCCACGAGCCTGCGATAGATAACGTACTGCTCGGCTTCGGAGGGAAACGCCGTTCGGATCATGAAAGGAAATTCCGTTCTGTAAAGCCCTATCCCCTGGCAATTCATCCGCCTGGCAGCTTCAAGATCACTGAGCAGGTTAATGTTGGCCAGAAGTGTAATCACCGTCCCGTCACGCGTCCTGGTTATATCGCTCACAGCCGGCATCTCTCCCTCGATCCGTTTGCGATCTTCATAAGAACCGCGAACCGTCCGGACAACCTCCTCATCGGGGTTGATGTAAATATTCCCCGCTTCTGCATCAGCCAGAACCATAACATCCTCAGGCAGATCCAGCAGTTCGATCTTGTTCGCTATCAGCATCGGTATCTCAAGCGACCCGGCGAGTATGGACAGGTGCGAGCTGATGCCGCCGCTTACCAGGATAATCGCGGCAACATTTTCTGACGACATCTTCAAAAGATCCGATGGATACAGCTCTCTTGCGATGACAACCCTGCCGCGGGATGATGCAAGTTTTTCAAGGTCCTTTACCAGATTGCCCAGCAGCCTGACCGCCAGGTCCTCCAGGTCCTGTATTTTTTCCCTGACGTACATGTTTTCACTCTGGAAAAATACGTCGGTGTATTTGTGCACTACCTCCAATAAAGCAGCAGGCGCATTTTGCCCGTCCTTTATTTGCTGTTCAATTTCACCCGTAAACGCCTTGTCTTTGAGTATGAGCAGATGAGATGCAAAGATTAGCGACGCGGCATCCGACAGCTTCTGTTCAACCTGCTTTTGCAGCTCCCCAAGCTGCTTTTCCGTAACTGAAACCGCCGCCTGGAAATCGCCGAGATCGTATTTGCCCCGGAAATCCTTCTGGAACATAAAAGCAAAAAATTTTCGTTTGTCTATTATCATCGCCGGTGCATACGCAAAACCCCTGGAGGCTGCTTTTGCCTTGATGAATTTGACTGCCTCGCTGATATGCCGAACAGGCTTTACCTCCTTTCGAGGGTACATAGCCATGAGAAATCTTGCGTTTTCGATGATATTGCCCAGTTGTGATGCAACTGCCTTGAGTGCTTCTATGCTTTCATCTGTAAAGTAGTTGCCCGCCTGCCGCTGCAGTACCATCACGCCGATCCTGTTGATTCCACGGGTAATAGGTATCGCCGCGTAACATTCGTATCGATCATCAAAAAAACCCGGAAAATATTTGAACGCCGGATTTTTACTTGCCTCTTTCTCACAAACAGTGCGCATCTGCTCAAGCGCAAGTCCGGTAAGTCCCTCGCCAAGCTTGATTTTTACTTTGTCGACCGCATCAGGGTTAAGCCCCTTTGTTGCCTTAAGCGTCAGCTCCTCGGTGTTATCATCATAAAGATATATCGAACAGGCATCGGCACCGGCATGCCTGCTGACAAGCTCGACCGTCTTATCGAGAACCGTTTCAATACTCACAGAATCCTGGAAAAGACTGCTGAGTTCACCGATATCTATCAGTAATTGCTTATGCTCCATAAGTCGCTTGGCTGCCGAAATACATCCGGCTAACTATCCTTTATCCCCAGGTCCTCTTTTGTGATGATGCTCTCGAACTTGTACCCCGCCTTTGTTATATTCTCTTCTGCCCCCTGCTTTCGGTCGATAACCGCAACGATCTTTTTTACCCTTGCGCCTGTCTCGGTAATTACCTTCGCAGCTTCCAGAACCTGGCCGCCCGTCGTGGCAATGTCCTCCACCAGCAGGACCACATCATCAGGCCTTAACAGTCCTTCGATCATCTTACCCGTACCATAACCCTTCTTACTGTTGCGTATGATAATCCAGTTTTTACCGCATTGCATCGCAGTTGCCGCTGCAATCGCCACCCCCCCGAGTTCCGCCCCTGCAATTAAAGTCACATCATCCGTAACATGCCCGGCAAATTCAACACCAAGTGCTCTCAGAATATCCGGACACGTCTCAAATAAATATTTGTCAAGATAGTATTTGCTTTTTTTGCCGCTTCGCAGCGTAAAATCCCCCTCCAGATAGGCTGTCTCCCTGATTCGTTTTATAAGCTCATCTCTTTTCACGTATCTGTCCTTTATACCTTCAACTCATCTTTTCTATTTAATTGACTCCTGTATCTTCGCTTAATCGGAACAACTACACTTTTGATAAATTCATCAACCTGCTGCGGACATCGGCCGATGTAACTTTTCGGGTTCATCACAGCCCTGAAGTCAACCTTGCTGAATGCCGGATCTTTTTTAAGCCTCTCGATAAGGTCGTTATGTCTCCCGTGTTTTTTCACCTGTTCCGCCGCAGCCATCGAGTGCTGCCTGATTTTTTCATGAAGAACCTGCCTGTTCCCGCCTGCCTGCACCGCTGCCATCAGGATATTTTCTGTTGCCATGAAAGGAAGTTCCGACGCCACCCTGGCGCTGATTACCTTCGGGTAAACAACAAGCCCTTTGACAATATTCATCATAATCTCAAGGATCCCGTCGACAGCAAGAAACCCTTCGGGTATTACCACCCTGCGGTTCGCCGAGTCGTCCAGCGTCCGCTCGAACCACTGTTCCGCAGCGGTCATCTGCGGGCTTGTAGCAAGCGATAACACCAGCCGCGAAAGCGCCGTTGCCCGCTCCGCACGCATCGGGTTGCGCTTATAAGCCATAGCCGATGAGCCTATCTGCGATTTTTCGAAAGGCTCTTCAATCTCCTTCAGGTTTGCAAGAAGCCGCAGGTCGTTACACATCTTGTGCGCCGACTGCGCCACAGAAGCAAGGCTGTTCAATACAAGAGCGTCTATCTTCCGCTGATAAGTCTGGCCGGTAACCGCGCAGAGGTTCTTGAAGCCGAATGCCTTCGCCAGCGCCCTGTCGAGCTGCTTGACCTTGTTGTGATTGCCCCCGAACAGGGAAAGAAAAGAGGCCTGCGTACCGGTCGTTCCCTTGACCCCCCTGAAAGGCAAAGTCGCAAGGCGATGTTCAATCTCCTCAAGGTCCATCACAAATTCATAGGCCCACAAAGCTGCCCGCTTGCCGACCGTCGTAAGCTGGGCAGGCTGATAGTGTGTAAAACCAAGCGCGGGCACTAACCGATATTTCCTCGCAAATTCCGACAGCCCCGCTATAACACAGGCAACCTTGGCCGCGATCATCTCAAGTCCCTGACGCATTATAATCAGGTCTGCGTTATCACCGACAAAACAGCTTGTCGCACCGAGATGAATTATCCCAGCCGCCTTAGGCGCAGCTTCACCAAAGGCATGAACGTGGGCCATCACGTCATGACGAAACTTCTTTTCATATTTCAAAGCCTTTTCGAAGTCAATATCATCAAGGTGTCTGGTCATTTCGTCTATCTGCGTCTGCTTGATTTTCAGCCCGTATTTTTTCTCCGCTTTCGCCAGCTCCAGCCACAGTCTCCGCCAGGTCGAAAATTTCTTCTGCAAACCAAAAAGCTCCGCCATTTCCCGTGAGGCATTTCTTTCGACCAGCGGACTTACATAAAGCTCATATTGTTTTGTCATAGCTTGTTTCCTAATAAGATCAGCATGTATCCAGCGCGTCTTGGCGTTTTTCAAGCAACTCTTCAATCAGCGCAATATCTTCACTTTCAAGCTGAAGCTCCCCTGCCTTTGCGGTTTCTGCTATCTGCCCCGCCCGCCGGGCCCCGGCAATGGCGCTTGTTATCTCCGCACGTCTCAATACCCATGCAATCGCCAATTGAGCGATCGTGGCTGCGTACTTTTCAGCAATAGGCCGAAGCTCTTCAACCAGCGCAAGCGTCGCAGAGAACGAAGGCTCTCTGAAAATGGTGCTGAGCCTTCTGTTATCATCTTTGGCAAGATTATCAAGACGGTCTTTACTGAATTTGCCCGTCAGCAGGCCCCTGGCCATCGGGCTGTACGCGACAATACCGATATCGTTTTGCCGGCAATATCCGATCAGCTCTTTTTCGATCTGTCGAACCAGCATATTATAACAAGGCTGCACGCTTGCGACCGGATGAATTGCCCGGCACAGCTTAATCTGCTCAATGGAAAAATTGCTGACACCTGCGTACCTGACCTTACCCTCCTTGACCAAATCCGCTATCGCCCCCCATCCATCCTCCAGGTCAACCTCAGGCTCAGGCCAGTGCACCTGCATCAGATCGATTCTCTCAACCCCAAGCCTCCTGAGGCTGTCTTCACACTCCCTCTTTACGCTCTCATCCTTCAGGCAGCTCACCTTCTCTCTCTTCTCATTCCACAGCAATCCGCATTTCGTGGCGATCAATGGCTTTTCACTAATATCCTTCAGAGCCTTTCCAACAACCTGCTCCGCGTGTCCACAGCCATAAATCGGCGCGGTATCAATCCAGTTAATCCCTTCCTCCATAGCCTCCAGGATAGCCTTGATTGAATCCCTGTCATCCTGCTTTCCCCATCCGAACTGCCACGGCCCACCAATAGCCCAGGTCCCCAGGCCAACCGTCGTTAGATACAAATCCGTATCCCCAATTTTTCTTTTCTTCATTTTCCAGGCTCCCAGCCCATTTAAAAAAGTCCAGTCCAGCACACCACCCCCAGAGCATACCATTGAAACACCGGTTATGCAACAATGCAGGAGGGTTTCATTGCATAGTTTCTTCCGGGGGATATTCTTTCATCCCAGCTTTTTTGTAAAACTGTGCTTCTTTGTCGGAAAGTTTCTTCTCACGGATCAATGTGTGGATACGCTGCAAGTCAACATCTCGCGGCTTGCCGCCTGCAGATATGGAAATAAAGGTCCGGTCAAAACCAGTGGAAGTAACCTCCAAAAATCTGTTTGTTGAAACAATTATTATAAAGATTGCTGTTACAAGCACGCAAGCTGAAAATATTCCAGGTTTTTTTTTGTTTTTCCTTGATTATGGTTTTTTCAAAGCGGCACTTGTCACAATATAAACAATCAGAATTATCCTTGCCGGTAAGGCCGAACTCACAGTTGCCGAATTTTTTAGCTGGTAAATATCGCTTTAATAGAACCAACTTGTTAAACAGAGACAGGAAGGCTCCGGCTGGACACAAATACCGGCACCAGAAACGAGAGTAAAAAACTGTGCCTATTAAAGCAGCTGCGGTTATTAGCAGTATTGGGGAAAGAAAATTATAGGTTCCAAAAAAATCCCGGGATGAAACGAAAGTATATAAATTAAAAAATGAAATTAAGGGGTCTGCGACTAAGGTTGATCGATCTCTGGAAACAAAGAATGCCATCATCAGAATAAAGAATATTACGTATTTGACAAATCGTGCCTTTCTCATTTCTTCTTCTACCAGGGCAGGTTTGTATTTCCTGGGAATAATAAAACCGAACAGCTCCTGCGCAGCACCAAATGGACAGATATAGCCGCAGTAGATATTGCCGAAGATTATCCCCAAAATTGGTATTCCCACAGCCAGTATAAATGCCCCGGATAGTCCTATAGCCGGAATACGTAAAGACAAAATTGTCGCGATTTGTTCACTGGAATACTGAGTATTTAAAATTATACCTCCGACGACAAGATTAAAGCTCAAAACTATTAATCTAGTCCAAAATCCACCATAATAGACAACAATTAAGGTAAGGACAAATGCAGTAATCAGATATATTCCTGTTATATCCGATAAATTATAGGCTTGGGGTTCTTCTTTAATGCCGGGTTGGATGGTATGGCCGAGGACCCCTCTCGCAAATACGTTACCTGATTTTTGTAATGCTTTGAGGATAGCTTCAGAACTGACAGTGGCACCGGTTACTGTATCGACATCGTCAAAAGGCCTGGCGGAAAAAAGCATACGGCCGGTTAGAAGCTCGCGCCATTGTGTAAGCATCTCAAGATACGCAGGGCTTTCTTGAGACCTTATAATATGAAAGTCAATTAGCTCACCGACAGTATCTGTGTAAATTGCGAGGTTTATTTTTCCTCCGAAGCCGCGAACCTGTGGAGCCGTATCTTTTGAACCGAAGATATATCCAACTAATTGTTCATTGCTGTCATAAACGCTGTAATAATCAATTTTTTGACTATCCTCAGCAATTATGGCAGAGACCTGTTTAATTTGTAATTGGCCGGCTAAAGATTGAGCGGTATATTTTGATAATGCGGGTCTGAGTTTTGTTTCAGCATATACAATTAAGTTCGAGCACAATATGACAGATATTCCTGTCGCTAATAAGATGTAGCCGGCCATACGAAAACGAGGAGCGCCGGCAAGAACAAAAAATCTTTGCGGCTTATATATTTTCAGTAAGGTAAGCGGTAGATTGCTTAAAATGAGTACAACAAAAACAAAGATGCTTACTTTTATTCCAAGCACCGGAACAAGTGCCAGACTTGTAAGCAGCCCTCCGGCTGAGGCGCCAAGATGATCCGCGGCTGCTAGTTTGCCGGCAATCTGAGCAGTTCCAAAAGCAGAAGCAGCTAGTTGTCCTACAGCTATTGGGAAATAACAACCGGCACATAAACCACACGAGATAAAGAAAAAAGCAAACATCAGATGCGACCATTGCCTGCTTGGCCAAAATGCAATTGCAAAAAGAGTTAAAGAATGTACGAAAACCACTGCAAACAAAAAAAATCCCGGCCGCGGCCTCGACGTCTTTGTCAGTAAGGTCCTTACTAACGCTGCCCCTGAACTCAGACCTAACATGAATAAGGAAGAAATAATCCCAACATGTAAGTATAATGAGCCGAACCGGGTTTGATAAAGATACATCAGAACAATAACCATGCCGATTGATGCTAAACCGGCTGAAAACACCAAAAAAATACTGTCAAAAGCAGATGGTCCGCTTTGCTGAGTAGACTTAAAAAGATAGATTCCTCTGAAAAGCACAAAAACCAGAATAGGGATAAGAAAAACCAGCGGACCGGTAACAATAAGATGTTTAATAAACCTTGCGGCGGGTGCTCCGGATTGCTTGGCTGCCAGTAATAAACTGTATAAGTGTGCCAGTGGCCTCGAATCATGGTTGATCAAAAAACTATCCGGCAGATCGGCGTCCGGTCGGGTAGACCCGGGCAGTTGCCCACCCGGGTCCCCCACAGATCCGGACTTGCAGGACTCCCGCATCCGGCTCCTCGAATCATCGTTTCGCTACATTTCGGTATATAGAGTGAACAGCTCGTGGGTGTGGAAGTGGATAGCGTTCCAGCATCTCCGTAAAGCGTGGCCAGTCAATGTAGCTACGTTGCGAACGGTGACTAAGCCACTTCTTCCATATCCGCTTGACCTCGTAATGAAAACAACGCAAGGCGTTAGTATTTCCGGTAATGCCGTAATACTCATAATGCCCCCGTAGTTTCTTAACAAGTGTCTGGTGTTGTTCACGTACCTTCTGGTGCCGATGAGTCTTGCACCATTGATTGATTGCATGTAACGAACGGCTGAATCTTTGCTGTGAAGTCTTACGTTTCACAACCCAGTAGCCTCGCCTTGACCTGGCCCAGTAATGGGTAAAACCCAGTAGGTCAAACGCCCTTTTCCCGTCTGAAGATTTATTCTGAGTAGGTGGGCGGAATTTAACCACACAAGTTTTCATCGGATGAAGCGTCAACCCGAATCGGCCAAAACGTTTTGGTAAAACGTCCAGCACACGTTGAGCATCTTCTTCATGCGAAAACACCATTACCGCATCGTCCGCATAGCGGGTCAGAAATGCCTGGCCTTTCATATGCGGTTTGACTTCACGTTCAAACCATGTATCCAGCACATAATGCAGATATACGTTTGAAAGTATGGGTGAAATCACCCCGCCTTGTGGTGAGCCATCTTCCGGTCGCTTTATGCAACCCTCTTCAAAGACACCAGCTTTCAGCCATTTGCCTATCAATCGGTTCAACACTCCGTCCTGTACCCTTTGGCGTAAGAAGTTACGCAGATGAGTATGATTCATCGTGTCGAAAAACTTCCGGATGTCCAACTCCAGTATCCAGCCACCCTTCGTCGCCATTATCTGGTCTCTCATGGATTCCAAAGCCTTGTGAGCCGACCGGCCTGGTCGAAAGCCATACGAGCAGTCCAGAAAGTCTTGCTCATAAATTGCTTCCAGCACCATAGTCACCGCCCTTTGAAGAATCTTATCCTCAAAGGTTGGAATTCCGATGGGGCGAGTTTCGTTTCGACTCGTCCCTTTCGGAATGTGTACTCGCCGTACCGGTGGGGCCTTATACGTACCAGACTTGGCTCGGTTTAACAGCAACTGAAGGTTTTCCTCCAAGTTCGCTGCATAAGCTTCAGCCGTTTGTCCATCTACGCCAACCGCACCGTCTTTACGGGTACGCCGGTAGGCTTCATATAGCCAATCCATGTCGATGAAGTAGGCCAGAGATGTAAATCCCATCTCAGGGTTCTGCTTCGCCAATTCCACTATCCGTTGCAGTTTCGTTGACATGGTTGTGAGTTTCGATGCACTCGCCATGTTTCACTCCAAAGGTTCGATGATTCGGTATCCCCTTCCCTTCACAGGGTCCTCTGGGGCGAGTTCCCCTGCTTCAACGGTACTATGAGATGCTCCGACTCCCTGCCATCCTTCCCGCCGCACTTCGTTTCCTTCGCTTGGCGGTACCACACCTGCGTTGCCGTTTCGTTTCTCCCATCAGGCTGCAACGCTTGCCTGTAGGCCAGGGGTTTTGGATGCCGGTTTCCCCGTTCCGGCCTTTTTGTAGATGTGGAGACGATAGGGTCTCTCAGGTTCCTGGAGAACCCCTGTGTACATGCCCTGCTCTTCTCCGACCCCGGTGGGACCGAACACGCCAGGCCAATTTCAGCGTGTCGATGCTGCCTTCCGCAACTACTACGTCGTCGGCTCCCACAAAATTGGACTTTCGAGGCTCAATTACACGGCCTGCACACTCGCTGTCTACGCTTCGCAGCATGGGTCACCCCATAACCACGCAAGACTCGCTTCCGGCTGCTGGCCAGCTTTGCCAGGTGGGGTTGGTTACCCACTGGGTTCTATTGAAAGGTTTCAATTATTCATAAAATCCTCCTTTCCCAGGCTTTGCCTGACGCACAATAGTTTTCCATGGCAGCAGTTGCACGGTCGGGCAGGTACACACTAAGTAAACCTTGAGATGGGAAAATACGGTCTGCACCTTTTATTTTTGCAAATCGATCCTGCAAAACACCAGGCTGGCTGATAAGACTCTCAGAGTCAGAAGCAATAAACCATGTATCTTCGCCGGGAGTGAGAACAAGCCTTGAGAAAACTTTTTCAAGTGTTAGTTTTGTCGAGGCTCCGAGATTAATCAGTTCGGTGCCCATGATATTTTCTCCCCCCGCTATGCAGACCGCAAGTACGCCGTCTGTGGTTAAAGACTCTCTGATCTGGCGATAAAACTCAACTGTATAATATCGATTGAGGACTGAGCCGGTTGCATCAGGTAGATTAATAATCACAATATCGAAAAGCTGCTGTTTTCTGGTCAGCAATAACCGGACATCGCCGGCAAAAGGCTGAAATCGCGGGTCGTCGATTTTAAGCTCCGCTGGGACATAACGATTAACCTTCCATACATATTCGCTGTCAGAATGTGTCCAGCTTACCACCTGAATCTGAGGCAGTTGCAAAAATTGACGACAGATTCCTAATCCTGAGCCGACAACGAGAATATTTTTGGCATCGGGTTTCTGACACAGGCTGATAGCTGCTATTTTGCCTGCGGCGGCTTCGGCCGGCAGCGATTCGCAAATGCTGCCTTGGCATAAAACCGTCCACTGGCTCTGGTATACCCCATAAAGGTATTCGGCCTGAGCTGTCTGAAACGAACCTCTTAAAGAATCAGCGGGAAGCAGTTTACTCCATTTCACAATCCTGATATAACGCATTAAGACTCTGTCAGCACCAGCGACAAAAAGAAGCAGAACACAAAGCGGGATTAGAGACATAAGTATCACTCTGATTTTTGCTTTTGAATTTTGCCATGATTTGACAAGCTGAACCAAGAACACTGAGGTAGAAAGCAATAACGCGAGTATAAGAAATATCCTGCCTGGACTTACACCGAGAGTCAAAAGTAATGTTACGCCCAGCCCGCCTAAAAAGGAGCCTATAGCCTCAATGAGATACACCTGCGATACGGGTTGTTTATACTCTGTTTTAATCCAGCGACAGACAATGGGAAAGAGCATTCCTGTAATAATGCTGACCGGAATATTGACCACTATCGATAGAAGCAAAATAGACGATACCGGCAAAAGGGCATACGATTCTATGCCTGCCAATTCTCTGGCCTGGATAATCAATATCAATTCCAGTATGAAAGCAGGCAAATAACCCAGGAACAAAAACTCTATGTTGGCAAGTAGTTTTTCAGCAAGAGCCGGTATCTTATTAACAAATATTGCGCCAAGGCCGACCCATACAAACCAGGAAGCGAAGAAGAGCCCCACGCTTATATCATTGCCCTCAAAGGTGGTCAGAAATTCACGAAAAAGCAAACTCTGAGCTACGATAGTAAAAAAACCGTAACTAAATATCAGCAAATTGCGGGCAATTTTCATTTTTCACTTTCACCCAAAACGTCCGCTTGGAATACTAAAAAACTCGCACCTTCTTTCCAGGAATCGCTGGGTAATCCCGCCTTCATTGACAAATGTGTTAGTGTCGTCTCTAAATCCCAGCCTTGTTCTGGCGGAACCTGGGGCAGGAATACAGCCGAGCGACCATTTTTGTTCAAAACAATACCGTCTATACCTATTCTAATATCCTGCCGGTTGGTAATTGGCTGGGGCGCTGTTAACACAGATATCTCGATGGTAATATCGTTGCATTCCGCTATTGTTAAGGGTTGGAAACGTCTGTCATTTACACAGGCATTGATGGCATGAACTTGTCCCATCCATAGTTGGAGGTTGAAAAAAGCAATGGCTACTCCGGCCTGATTTTTAGATAATATCAGGTCAGACAATAACTTAAACTTTTTTGAAAGGAGTAGCCATGCAAAAGAAATTGTACAAAATCGCAAACAAAAATGACAGTCGAAAAATTGCAGAATTCTTGAGCAAGGATGGGCAGATATTACTGCCGTTCCTCGATTTAATCTGCAATACTGAACAGGCGGTTGATGAAATGATCGACATAGTCGGTAAAGGGGCTATCGAAGCAGTGCTTCTTTTGAGTGCCCAGCAGGTCGCTGGCCCCAAACAACCTGGGAAAGTCAAAGGACAAACAGGCTGGCATGGACGACAACAAGGTGTTGTCTCATTAAGCCAGCGAAAGCTACGTATCGAAAAGCCCCGGCTGCGTAAAAAAGGCAAAGGTGTCGGCAAGGAAGTGGCTATTCCAGCCTATGAAGCAATGGTGATGAATAGCCGTCTTGGTTCGAGGATACTGGAAATTTTAATGAAAGGTGTTTCGACACGAAAGTATAAAGACATTCTGCCGGAAATGGTTGATACAGTTGGCGTAAGTAAATCACAAATCAGTCGGGAATTTATCACCGCCAGCGAGAAACATCTCAAGCAACTCTGTGAGCGACAGTTTAATGACAGGGATATCCTGGCTATCTATATTGACGGGATTCAGTTTGGAGATTGCCACGTTATTGTGGCTTTAGGCGTTGATTCCGGCGGTTCTAAGCACATTCTGGGGCTTCGTGAGGGCAGCAGTGAAAACAGTCGAGTAGCTACTGACCTTCTCAATGATATAGTTGAACGAGGCGTCAAACCGGACCGTCTTCGGCTGTTTGTGATTGACGGAAGCAAGGCATTGCGCTGTGCGATTGACGCTGTTTACGGCTCTAAGAATCCTGTGCAGCGTTGCCGTAACCATAAGATTCGCAATGTGCTCGGTTATCTTCCAGAGGATCAGAAAGACCAGGCCAAATGTGCGATGAAGTCGGCGTTTTCGATGGAAGCAAAGAAAGGCAAGCAGAAGCTGAAACAATTGGCCAAATGGCTTGAGCAGGAATATCCATCTGCAATGAGCAGCTTGCTTGAGGGCTTAGATGAGATGTTTACTATCAATAAACTTGGTCTTCCAAAGACACTGTGTCGTTGTCTTAGTTCGACTAATGTGATTGAGTCGCCGAACAGTGGTATCCGCAGCCGTACGCATCGTGTGAAGAACTGGCAGGACCATGGAATGGTTGTCCGATGGGTAGCTGCTTCGCTGTTGGATATGGAGCAGCGGTTCAAGCGGATCATGGGCTATCAACAGTTGTGGATGTTGGAAGCAAAGCTGAAAGAGTTAGCTGAAGAAGAAAGAATTGACGGAAACTCAAGGGTAGCGTAAACTATGATAAATGGAGTGGCCATTCAAACCTCCAACTACGATCGGGACAACGTCT
>JBDRHL010000007.1:0-4102 GCA_043816955.1 Planctomycetota bacterium
GTTCTCACTGGTTTGCCGTTCATAAACATGGCTGACTTCTTCAAAGCCAGCAAATGTTTGACCAATCTCGACAACATGATCTGCTCCAGCCTGCCATACTACCATTGCTCCTGCGCCAAATCCAACTTTGAAATGATTAACTATCGCCCCTACTCGACGAAGTCTACCTTGTTTTTTCCAGCCCTTCAACACCGCCAGCAATTCGTTTACCTCTATACCTATCTGTTGGGCCATATCTTTATATGGCATCTGGCTCATCGGCAGGCCATGCTGAAGAACATCTAAAATCTTTTGTTCAATATCGCAGAGACGAACCTTCATTTCAATACAATCCTACCGATTTCGCCAGAGTAATTCAGTTTATATTCTTATGCAAACAGTAAAAAACACGTAAGCATCATATCAAATTCAGATTAAAATTGCAAGACCGCCAAAACCAACGCAGCAATTCCGCAACATTTTGTTGTGGGTCGCATTTTTGTTGGATTAATGGTTTGTATTTCCGGAGTTATGGTAATTTAACGGTTAAGCAATAACCTGCGGCACTTTCGCAGGGGCAATTTGAGGTTGTTTTTCAAACCCAGGACGCAACGGCAGTATCTTCGTCACTTTTTCACGGGCGAGTTGGCTGACGATCTCTGATTTTCAACAATAGGTTGGGCTGGACTCAATCAGGGTGGGCCGGCTCCTGACGGTCTGACAACTGGTTTGCTAACACCAACACACAGGCTC
The DNA here is from genome assembly GCA_043816955.1 of Planctomycetota bacterium. Lineage (GTDB taxonomy): Bacteria > Planctomycetota > Phycisphaerae > Sedimentisphaerales > CAYZTY01 > JBDRHL01. The sequence goes on from JBDRHL010000007.1 coordinate 733, forward strand.
GCATACAACTGATTTGTCAGTGATGTCAGGCTATTGATCATCTTTCGCATTTGCGGTTTGAGATTACGCTTATAAAAGCATTGGGCAAGCGTAAAGACGATAAAGAGCATAAGAACGAAATTAACAATCGCGACCGGGTCGTGTTTATAACAATGATTCAGCGACCAATGCTGACTGAGTGAATTGAAGATATTATTCTCAATCTGCCATCTTGAACGACCGATCTTCCATAGATGTTTTGTCCTCAGGCGAGGCTGGGGTATCGTTGTTGCCCACCACCAGCTTTTGGTTACTTTTCTTTCGATTATCTGACCGTTTTCTTCGACCTTCTCGGTATAGGTTTCTATGGTATGCAGGACTCGCAACGGAACATCAATAGTATCAGCGGTAAAACCGTCGAGATCCCAGACTTGTATTGTTCTACCATTTATATGCCAGATTTCAGGCTCCATCCGGCTGAACAGCCCCTGGGCATCTTCGATAAGACTTGGATAATTGTTCTTGAGAACAATTATAACATCCTTGCCTCTGCCGAGGCAAAAATTTACGAACGGCCCTTCCATATAAAGAGCATCAGCGACGACTACATCAAAGAAACGAGTATAACTATCACAAAGCCTCTGAACAATTCGCTTTGCCGCGACGACCTCATTTTCCCCGGCCAATATCGGCTCAATATCCAATGGCAAATCTATCTGCGTATTTAATAGATTGCAGGCCACCATGCGATAGTAATATTCGGTCTCTTCTCCGTTTACCGTTCGTAGTTTGCGTTCACAAAAGCCCGGCCATTTACGCTTTTTAGTGGGAAAAAAATTCGTGCCCATCTATGCCAACTGCATTGAGAGGTAAATTGGTATCAAGGGCTTTGTTACGCTTTAGTTGATAACAATTGTCCCACAGAACCGCTCGCAATTGAGCAGGAACGATCTTTGCAAAAACTCTGCCTATCGTATCAACACTGGGTTTATCTTTGCCGATAAAGTTTTCGATCCTTTTAGGCAAACGCAGTTCCGTATCCAGGGCGTTCAAGCTGCCCAGCCGGGTTAAGTGCATAATGAAGCTGCTCATCAATACAGATTGTGTATTGATTTGAGGCTTTGATCTTGTATCCGTGATTTCTGACAGCGCTTTGCTGAAATCAAAAACCTTGTCGGTATAATCAAAAAAGCGTCTAAGCATATCAATCCTCATCTTCCATGAACCGTTTGAGAGAATGAGCGGAAATCTCAGCCATAAGATCATTGGCTTTTTTATAATTCTCGACCCACTGAGTAATAGTGTTTTCCCATTTTTTCGGTATGCAAATCATCTTTCGTTTTTTGCCATCTCGTATGCTCAAATACAACGAGACGTGCTTTTGTCCCTTTCTGATACACTTACAGCCTGGATTTCCGCATGTCCTTGCCATAGTAACCAGCGAGCCGCACAACAATCTTTTGCCGCCAGCCAATTTTGCCAGTTGTGAACGAGTCTGCCTGTCTTTTTGAGTAAACTTGCCTCTGTGTTCCATAAGAATCCTTTCAATTAAATCTGATATAATAAATGATATAAGATATTATATCAGATTAGGGCGAAAAAGTCAAGAAAAAGTTAATGCGAAATTGCTTTTTTGTGAGAATTTATGCGAAAATGCTTACCCGTAAGGACTTACAGGCACAAAAAATCCAACTTGCGGAATTGCTGCAACCGGCAGCCTTTTTAGGGTGCACTTCACGTTTGTAGGTAGATTTTTTAAGCAGCTAAGGGCTGTTTTTGCCATAATTGCTCCCATTCATTATTGAGCCAGGTAGTCCGTAAAGCTAACACCGCAGCCGAACCTAAACGCGTCCAAATCATTCCTGACTGTTTCAATCTTTTACCGACCACATTCTTACAAGCTCCCTCAACTGCGCCGGAACCTATATCATAACCTTTTGCTCTAAAGACATCATAACGCATTTGCTCTTCATTAGTCGAGATATACCGAATCAACGTATCAATCGCATCTCTTTTTGAATTGCGATACTTTTTACCTTGTTCTTTCAAATCATCCAGTAATTTTTTCGTCCAGCCATCCCATAATAAATCCAGATGTTTTTTAACCCACTGTTCAGTTACCTGTTTGCCTTCGCCAAAGAGCTTTTTCCCGCAATCCCAGATATATTCTGAGGCATGGAACCAATCTATTATAAATGTCGCTCTGCCAAAATGACGATGATGCTCAGTGCGAATCCACGGAGCGCCATCACCAAGATATATCAGTTTATCAGCTTCTCGAAAACCGAAACGACAAGCCTCAAGCCAGACGTGCCAGCCGAAGGTTTCGGAACTTTCAAACAAAGCTACATAGCGACTTTTTCTCTGCTTACGTTCATTTTCCCAGTAGATAGCGCCAACCTTACATTCGTGCCAACCATCAGTTTCGTGTACCGTAGTGCCATCTACAGCAACATATAACTTTTCAGGCTTGCCCTGGGATTGGGGGACTTGCTTATCCTCAAAAAATCTTTGTAGCTGCTGATTCTGCTGTTCCTGTGCCACTGAACCGACCTGACAAACCACTCGCTCAATAGTATTGTCGGAAACCTTCTGGCCAGTGAGAGCCTCAACCTTTCGGCTTGACTGCTCGAAACTATCATCAACGGCCAATATGCAACAGACCTTTGCCAAACCACAGCTGACTTGCTCAGAACCAAGACCGCTGGCAATATCATAGGGAACCAGACTTTCACCACAGTCGGAACAATGATAGTAGGCTCTCTTAACTGTTATCCAGCCGAAAAGAGTATGTATGTCTTTGCTTCGATGCTGAATAAATTTCATTGGACTACCACATTTACATGACGTTGAACTGCCCTTATAACCATTGGTACCACGATCAACCAACCGCTGCAAAAGACCCTGTCCCAACAACTGCATTTTTTCCTTCACCAACATTTCCAGTGATCCCAAATTATTTCCAGCCAATATGATTTCTTCTGCAAAAGCTTCTTCCAATTGTGCCAAAATTTTGGTATCCATTTATTTGCCCTCCATAGCAAGATAGATTAGATAATGTTTTTACCACTATTTTAGTGGTTCTTTCACTATCTTAACATATCGGAGGGCTGTTTTTTACCTACAAACGTGAAGTGCACCCGGCCAAAGTGTTTCCACAACGCTTTCTTGACAAAAATACACGGATATGCTATAATAACGTTATGAAATCTGCTGTACGAGGCAAATCTTATCCTTGTTTGAAAATAACAACGGTAGGCATATTAGAAGTTGACCCTTCAGAGGCAAAACAAGTTTTTGTAACCGGAGGATATGTGATGTTGAAACGTAAGCTTTTTGTAACCGCTGGTATATTATTAACCATCCTGATGCTGTCAGCCGGCAGCAGCAG
>JBDRHL010000008.1:0-8592 GCA_043816955.1 Planctomycetota bacterium
GGTGTGTACAACCTGCCGTTTGCAGGGGCGAAGCGTTATTGAATATTTGCGTGAGGCCTGTAGTTGTCATTTAAGCGGCATTCCTGCTCCATCGTTAATAAATTCAGCAGGCTGTTTAGTCAAAACCGCCTGAACGCTTACTATATTTTCATATCCGCGACCTTGTGCGGCAGCAGTGGACCGAACATCACAACAAGGCTTTGGAATCGCCGTTAGAGGCTTATCAACGTAAGAAATCTTTGCCAATATCATGAGGGACTGCCAAAAATTAAGCTTTCGTAGAATTCATACAATCTGTATAATATTCAGCTAAAAGTATATCATGTGGATTCTTTTGGAAAGGTTCGTATTATGACATGTCGTAAAATTGTCCTGACCGGCTTATGTGTTTTGTTGATGACATCATTTTGCTGCTCTGCACCTGCGGCAGAAGTTACTAATGCTGATGACGGGCTTCAGACCCTCCGGCAGACCTCCAAAGCGTTTTCCGAAGTCGCCAACAAGGCCATTCCCGCCGTAGTCTTCGTAAAAGTCGAAACCACTGTAGAAGTGCAGAGCCCCTGGGGGCCGGATTTTGGTTTTGGGTCTCCTTTTGACGATGAGTTTTTTGAGCGTTTTTTCGGGGATAGATACCGCCGCCCCCAGCAGCCGGAAAAACGCAAACAGGTCGGTCAGGGATCAGGATTTATTATCGGAAAAGACGGCTACATCCTGACCAATAATCATGTTGTTGGTGATGCGGACAAAATTACGGTCAAGCTCCAGGACGGCAGGCAGTTTGAGGCAAAACCCGTGGGCACCGATCCCAAGTCGGACCTTGCGGTAATCAAGATCGACGCAGACGATCTGCCCGTAATAGAGCTGGGAGATTCCGACCAGGCCCAGATCGGCGAGTGGGTCGTCGCGATCGGCAATCCGTTCGGCCTGACTGCAACGGTTACCGTAGGTGTCATCAGTGCCAAAGGACGCAGCAGCGTCGGAATTGCTGATTATGAGGATTTTATACAGACCGATGCGGCAATAAATCCGGGCAATTCCGGAGGGCCTCTTTTGAACCTGGAGGGAAAGGCTATTGGGATCAATACCGCTATTTTCAGCAGAAGCGGCGGATACATGGGAATCGGCTTTGCCATTCCGGTCAACATGGCTAAGGAAATAAAAAAGCAGCTTATCGAATCAGGTAAAGTCACGCGGGGTCAGCTCGGCGTATACATAAAAGACCTTGAGCCGGAAATGGCTGAATTCTACGGACTTGAAAAAGCGCAGGGCGTGCTTGTCGATGATATAATAAAAGATTCACCCGCTGAAAAGGCCGGACTCAGGCAGGATGATATTATTCTTCAGATGAACGAGAAAGATATCGAAAGTACGGTGTCGTTCCGTAACACCATCGCATTGCTGAAACCTGGCACGGAAATTCGCCTGCTGATTCTGCGAGACGGCGAGAAAAAAACTTTTAATGTTACCATAGGTTCTTTGGATGAATCGGCTCTTGCAGCCAAAGGCCGCCTCAGCGAGAAGCTTGGCCTGGAAGTTGCTGAACTTACCGCTGAGCTTGCGGAGCGATTCGGCTATGAACTCGGGCAGGGTGTTATTGTCTCAGAGGTTCGCGACGGCAGCAGCGCAGCCCAGGCAGGTATTAAAGCGGGCATGTTGATTACAAGTATAAATCGCGAAAAGGTAGATACCGTTGAGCAGTACAACGCGCTGCTTGAAAAAGCCGCGAAGAAAGACAAGGTGCTTGTCCGCGTAAGACACGGCAGGTATTCCCAGTCTGTCGTGCTCGAATTCGAAAAGGCAGAATAATAACCAGCAGCTTTATCAGCAGAATCGCCCCGGTTATTTCATATGGCTGGCGCGATTCTGCTGTTTTTAGGGCAAAAACCGGCATACGGCATATTGGCGTTACCCCCAACCTTTGGGACAATACCAAACTTTTTCAAAAATAATGCGATTACCGTTGCATATGTCCCCTTTTCTGTTTTAATTGAACATTGAATCATAATTTGTGGTTGTCTGTTAGGCTCTTTGCTATGCGACGCCGGAGGAAACATCCGGTTCCGATAAAACGGATTTTTCAGATGTTCAAGCCTTACCGCCGCCTCTTTCTGCTGGTGGTGGTTCTTACCGCAGGGTTAAAGGTTATGCCTTTGGTCTATCCCCAGCTCGCTCGCGTAATCATTGACAACCTCATTCTCGACCAGACCCACCTGCCCAGGAACAAAAAGATTATACTGCTCTGGACAACCTCAGGCGGCATCGCCGCACTTGCTGTTATCTTCGCCGGCGTCACCCTCATCCAGGTTAAAATGTACTACAAGCTGCTTTGGGGCATTATCTTCGACCTGCGACAGAGACTAAGCTGGCATATCCAGAAACTCAGCCTTAGTTTCTACGCCAGGCAAAAAACCGGCAAGCTCGTCTCACGTATAATAAGCGATATCAATCAGATAAGCGGTCTCATCAGGGACGGCGGCATAAACCTCATACTCGACATCCTCACCGTTCTGCTCGTAGCCGGCATCCTCTGCGTAATGAACGCATGGCTGTTTCTTTGCTCGATCTCCCTGATACCTGTTTCAGTGATCACTTTTCGCCGCCTGAACCCCATCATTCGAAGAATGAGCAAGCACGTCCAGAGGCGCGTAGCCATAATGAGCGGCGGAATCGCTGAAAGACTCAGCGGAATATCCGTCATCCAGGCCTTTGCCGCCGAGCAGATTGAACACTATAAGTTCACACGAGAAAACGAAAAATACACTCAGCAGGTGCTGAATCAGGCAGGACTTGCTTCAATCCTTCAGGCAACTGGCCTAGCCGTCGTTTATACCAGCCACGCCATCGTGCTTGGCGCTGGTGGATACTTTGCACTCAGGGGATACGTTACACCAGGCGAAATTGTCGCTTTCATGCTCTATGTCCCGCTCCTTTATGGCCCACTTGCACGGCTGGCTGAAATAAACGTCAGCATCCAGCAGGCCCTCGGATCACTCGAACGGGTATTCGAACTGCTCGATGTCGCACCGGAAATTACAAACAACCCGAATCCCGTAACCCGATTAGAGGGGCATGGCAAACTTATTTTCGAAAATGTAACTTTCTCCTACAACACCGACAGGGCCGTTCTTCATAACATAAACCTCCGTATCGACCCAGGCCAAAAGGTCGCCTTGATAGGACCCAGTGGCGCCGGAAAAACCACCCTCGCCGCCCTTGTGCCGCGGCTTTACGACGTCACTCAGGGTAAAATCCTCATTGATGGAATAGACGTCAGAAAAGTCCATCTTAAGACCCTCCGCCAGACCATTGGTGTTGTTCAGCAAGAACCGTTCCTCTTCTCAATATCAGTTAGAGAAAACATCCTTTACGGAAAACCCGAAGCCTCAAACGACCAGGTAATTCAGGCCGCAAAAACCGCAAATGCGCACGAATTCATAAAACAGCTTCCACATGGCTATAATACCGCTACCGGAGAAAGAGGCGTTAATCTGTCCGTCGGCCAGAGACAGAGAATCTGTCTCGCAAGAACAATATTAAAAGACCCCCGCATACTCATCCTCGACGAAGCTACAAGTGCCCTCGACAGCGAATCCGAAAACCTCGTCCAGACCGCCATGGACCGTCTCATGATAAACAGGACAAGCATAATCATCGCCCACAGGCTCAGCACCATTATGAATGCCGATTTTGTCGTCGTTCTTCAAAACGGAAGCATCATCGAGAAGGGCACTCACACCGAGCTTTGGGAACAGGGTAAAATGTACAAATACCTCCTCCAGCAGCAGTTTGGCCCCATTCAACGCCTCCTCGAAAGAGCAAGTTCATCCGCTAAAACCGGATCACCGCCTTGATAACACCGTCACCATAACAGGCAACAAGATCAAACGCCTCCTTGCTCCTCTCGAAACTGAATCGATGCGTCAGCATGAACCCCAGATCCACCCCCCCTGAAGCTGCCAGTTCAATCGCCTGCTCAACGCATCTGTTCTGTCGTCGAATATTAATCAGGCTTAGCTCTTTCCTGCGTACCGTGGAAATATCAAAGCTGATTCTATCCACACGAGGAATCCCGACAATAACCAGCTTTCCTCCGGGCCTCAGAAGCTCAACCGCCTGATCCAGTGTCTCCTGTTCACCCGCACATTCATAAACAACATCCACGCCCTCAGGCTGCTGTTCAAGAATTTCCGCAACCACATCAACCTTATCAGGATTGCTCGCCCGGCACGCCCCGGCTTTCTCCGCTGCCCTGCAGCGACTATCGATCTTATCAGTCACATAAATCGGCCCAACACCTGCTGCCCTCCCTGCAAGCAAAACACTAAGACCGATTGGACCCGAACCGAGAATCGCTGCGCATTGCCCCGCTCCCGCCCCCGACTGCTCTACTGTATAATAGCCTATAGTAAAAGGCTCAACCAGCGCCGCCTCTTCCAGCGTCAGCCTCCCGCTTATCGGATACACACTTTCTTCAGGCATCACGATATACTCGCAAAGACACCCGTCCGCCTGCCCCGGCGTACCAAGGAATCGAAGCTTCTTGCACGTGTTTTCACGTCCCATCCTGCATTGACTGCATTCATGACAAGGTACAGCCGGATCAACTGCGACCTCATCCCCCGTCTTCACACGTCTCACCGACCGCCCAACCTCAACAACCGTTGCTGAACACTCATGACCAACCTTGTAAGGATACTGCACTACCTGCGAACCGATCCTGCCTGTCTCATAGTAATGAACATCAGAACCGCATACACCTATTACTTCCATCCTCAACAGCACATCATTCTCACCCTCGATACAAGGCTTGTCCGCCTCCACCATTTCCATCTGCCTGATACCGATCAACATCATTGCTTTCATAACACAAACTCCATAAGCTCTCTTGAAATATAACAGAATAATTGCAGAAAAAGAATAATCTTACTAAAAATTGGAGAATTTTATACAATCCAGCCGAAACATCATTTAGAATACTTAATATAACAAAATATAGTGAGCTCATGGCAACAAATCTATTCACAATTGGGTATGAAGGCATAAACCTTGACGATTTTGTGGCACAACTCAAGAACTCTGCCATAAACTGCCTGATTGATGTCCGCCGGATACCTCTTTCTCGCAAACCAGGTTTCTCAAAATCCGCTCTTACTCAAAAACTTGCACATGAGAACATCGATTATGTCCACTTCAAAGAACTTGGGAGTCCTGAAAGTACCAGGGCACAATTAAAGAGCGATCGCAACTATGACAAGTTCTTCAGTGCTGTCCGGCAATATTTATCCACCAAGACCGATATACTTAAGGAAGCTTCCGGACATGTCATCCGGAAGAATTGTTGCCTTATGTGTTTTGAGCGACAAGCGGGAAAGTGCCACCGAACCCTTGTAGCTTCCTTAATTAAGCAGCAACGCGGCAACAGCTTGAGAATAATCAACTTATAGATAATATTGGGGGATAGCCATGCCGCTTGTAACCAAGAAAGTCCTCGTAACAGTCAAAGCACCCCCACATCCTTCCAAAAAATATCAGGAAATAAATTGCTGTGCCGGCATCGATATTGATACTGGCCGGTGGATCAGACTATACCCAATACCATTTCGATTATTGGACGATGACAAGAAATTCCCGAAATATAGCATCATAACTGTCAAGTGCGAAAAGCCAAAGCGGGACCGAAGGGTTGAGAGTTATCGAGTCAACGAAGAGAGTATAAGCATAGAAAAATGGCTCGACACAAATGATAACTGGGCAGCGAGAAACAAAATAGTACTCCCAACTGTTTCGCCTTCTTTTTGCTCCATCCTGAAAAAATACAACGAAAAATCCCTCGGTTGCATAAAACCTGCGCATGTAGAGTTTCACGTTGAAAAGGTATCCAAAAAACCTTCCAAAAAACACGAAAATGTTTACAGCCAGTTAAGGCTATTCGATAAGAGCCTTATTCCCCTTGAACATATTCCCTATGCCTTTTACTATACCTTCAAGTGCGTAGATACTCCTTCTTGTCAAGGTCATAAGCTAATGATCGAAGATTGGGAAATTGTTCAATCATATAGAAGATGGAAAGCCAGATATCCTGAGAAAGAACTCTTGTCAAATATTCGTAAAAAATGGTTCAGCGAACTTTGCAGCCCCAAACGAGACACCTACTTCTTTGTTGGGAACATGCATAGATTTCCCAAGCAGTTTCTGATATTAGGCGTGTTTTATCCACCAAGGTCACAGCCCAGCTTATTTACACATTAAACCTGAAATAAATGACATCACCGTCTTGAACAACATATTCCTTCCCCTCCAGCCTTGTTCTGCCTGCCGCCTTCACCGCCTTTTCATCCCCAAACTCCCTCAAATCATCAAACGACATCGTCTCAGCCCGGATAAACCCCCGCTTCATATCGCTGTGCACCTTCCCCGCCGCATCGTGTGCAGTCGTACCTCGCGGTATCGCCCACGCCCGCACTTCATCCGAACTAACCGTCAGAAAACTTATCAACCCCAGCGCATCATAGCAGCTTTTTACAAATCTGTTCACCGCCAGACTCTCTATCCCCAGATCAGCCATAAATTCCGCCCTGCTCACTTCGTCAAGCTGCCTCAGCTCCGCCTCGAACTTCGCACACAAACTCACCGTCGCAGCATCGCCCGCAGCCGCCGACAAATCATACTCCCTGCCGATATTACCTTCCGAAACGTTCACAACAACAATAAAAGGCTTAAGCGTCATAAAACCCAGCGACTTGATAAGATCAATCTCCGCTTCAGATTGCACAACGCTCCTTATAGGCTTTTCCGTCTCAATCGCTTCCTGAAGCTTAAGCTGAAGCTCAAGCTCCGCCTTATCATGCCCCTGCGTCTTACCAGGCTTGTGAAGCTGCTTTTCCAGCCTTTCAATCCGCGTCGTCACAAGTTCAAGATCACTAAGAAGAAGTTCTGTCTTCAGCTCAACGATATCTCCCGACGGCTCTCTTTCCTTACCTGCCGAATCAAACGCCCGAACCACCACAACCAGCAGCTCAGCCGTCCGCAGTTGATTTATAAGCCTTCTCGCGTTCGCCCGCCCATGCTCATCCGAAAAGCTGAAGCCCGGCACATCCAGACAATCAAGCGTCGCATAAACCTTCTTCTTCGGCTTATACAGATCATATAGCCACTCAACCCTTTCATCCGGAACATTCGCTATCGCCTCTTCAATATGCGTCCCTCCCGCAGCCGGCCCCTCCTTACCGCTTATTGCCGATACCACCGTACTCTTGCCCGATTGCAGCGGCCCTATCAACGCTGCCTTCACCTTTCATCTCCTCGTTCATAAATGCTGCCCCCCCAACTGTCATACGCGACTATCGTCGGAAAATCAACAACCTCAAGCCTCCGTATCGCTTCAGCACCAAGCTCTTCATACGCAACCACCTTAGCCGACACAATACACTTGCTCAAAAGCGCCCCCGCTCCACCAATCGTCGCCAGATGCACCGCGCCATATTTCTTAAGCGCCTCCCGAACCTCATCATTGCGATACCCCTTGCCGATCATCGCCTGCAGACCCCTGCTCACAAGAGTCGGACTGAACGCATCCATCCGCGACGATGTCGTCGGCCCAGCCGCCCCAATCACCCGACCAGGCCGCGCAGGACTGGGACCTGTAAAATATATAATCGCCCCCTCAAGCTCGATCGGCACTGCCTCTCCCTTTTCAATTGCCCCGCAAAGCCTTTTATGAGCCATATCCCGCGCCGCATAAACCACACCGCTTATCAGCACCTCATCACCCGTCCTCAACTGTCGAACATCTGCCTCACTCAAAGGCGCAGCCAGTTTCTTAACATCGCTCATAATCAGCCTCACCCAATACCGCTGCATTTTACCCGATACACCCTCCATTGCCATGAAAAACTTCCCCTCCACACACCCAAAATCACCTTCCCAACCCCTGCCAAAAATTATCATTGCGAAGGTCCTGGCGACCTGTGGCAATCTTCAACACTTTTTCTTCTTCGATTTCCGCCATCTTGACTGCCCCCGGAAAAAACTGCAAAACAAACATCGCCATCATATTACTTTTAATTTTGACACCACCGATTAGTCCGAAAACGCTGTTTTAGGCTTTAAGAAATGCAACAATATTGCGTATTGTTGCCGTTTTTCTTGTTTTTTTATGCAATTATTAAGTATAATGGACGATGTGTAATTGTATTTTGAATAGAATTATTAACGGGGGCAAATTAAGGAAAAGGGAAAATGAGAAAACCTTTTATAAGCCTATCAATCATTATATTAGCCTTGGTTATTTCGTCAGTTGCTGTTGCAGGCCAGGCATGTACGGTACCTGATAATGGGACTGGTACTGTTACTTTGCCCCCATCGGGCTGCCAATTTACAAGTCCGGAAGAAGTTTTTATGATAATCGACGGCCTGCCGGCGGGAACAACTATTGAGATGGAAGGTATCTTGATGGACTTTGTCTGCTGCGGGCAGGACTGTCAAATGTGTTCTTTACAACTGCTTCCTGATGAATGCGAAACAGCGGGCGGCAGCCTCGGTGGCAACGGTCACTGTTTTGAGGCAACTCTGGACCTGACAGTTGCAGGCACC
>JBDRHL010000009.1:0-3610 GCA_043816955.1 Planctomycetota bacterium
AGCCGCCTTATGGGTGAAGATGAAGCGGTTACCGTACTCGGCAAAGTCATAACAGAAGTGGAAAAGGAACTTTTGAAGGGGTGGAGTTGAGTGGATCTGCAACTCAATATTGACTGAGATCGCAATTAAAGCCAAATGGAATTCTGTTCAACATGAAAGGGGGTGATTACAAAAGCATACGTATATTATTAATTAATGTTTAAGTACATTTTCAATTCCTGTATACTATTTCTCAAGGCTCTGATGAGCAGTTTCTATTAAATCAGAAAGGAGGGTGTCACCATGGGTAAGAAGCATCGACAGACCAATGGGAAGAAAAGCGCTGGAATTCATCGGCGAACCTTCCTCAAAGGAATGGCAATGGCCTCTGGTGCTGCGGCTTTGGGCGGCATCACCGAAATTTTGTCTGCTGGGAAAGCCCCGGCATACGCAAAAGGCACTAAGCTCCACATGCTGCAATGGCTAAACTTTGTGCCTGAGGGCGACACCGTGTTCTTGGCCCAGGCCCAGGAATTCGGAAAACAGATGGGCGTTGAAATTCAGGTCGAACGGATCGGCATGAACGATGTCCGGACCCGGACAACGGCTGCCATTGAGTCGAAATCAGGGCCGGATATAATCCTTATTCCTAACAACTTGCCCCATCTGTTTGCTGACGGCCTTGCCGATGTAAGCGATGTGGCCGAAGCCGTCGGTAAGGAGCAAGGCGGATACTACGATCTTCCCATTGCCAATGCATGCTCCGGGCAGCAGTGGATTGCCGTGCCACAGTTTGTCTATTCTTGGGCGTGGAACTTCCGTGAGGACTGGCTGAATGAGGAAGGGTATTCAAAGTTTCCGGAGAATTGGGATGAATTTAGGCAGATGACAAGAAAACTGAAAGCCAAGGGCAGACCGGCCGGCCAGGCCTTTGGCCACAGTGAGAATGATCCCAACAATTATTGTTCGTTGAACTAAGCGCTACGCGCAGTTTTTTCCTACCAACATTTCATTTCTATCCGGTCTAATCGATTTCACTTGCTTTTTTATTTTTGCGCAAGGGTCTGATATACCTCAAATATTCGCAACATCCATCTAACCAAAAGGAGGTATACCATGACACCCTTGCGCAATCGAATGATTGAGGATCTGCAGCTCAGAGGCTACAGCAACAGCACCCAGACACTTTATGTCAGTGCCGTGCGCCAGTTGTGCGAACATTTCGATAAATCCCCCGGTAGGATTACCGAAGAGGATTTGCGAAATTACTTTTTGTACGGCAAGAACGTTAAAAAATGGAGTCGTAGCACCAGCACTGTGGCCCTTTGCGGCATAAAATTTTTCTATGAAAATACCATCAAGCGCCCTTGGCCAACGTTACTGTTTATCCGTCCCGGGCATGAAAAGAAGCTTCCGGTCGTCCTCAGCCATAATGAAGTTCTTGAGCTTTTGATCAACATACGATTACTGCGCTATCGGGTTTGCCTGACCACAATCTATTCCTGTGGTCTACGCTTGTCCGAAGGCACTCACTTGAAAGTCGAAGATATCGATGCGGATCGCGGATTTATCTGTGTCCGAAAATCCAAGGGGCACATGGGTGATAAAGACCGCAACGTTCCCCTGCCGAAAAAAACTTTAGAGCTATTGCGTGAACAATGGAAAAGCCACAGAAACAAAGTCTGGATATTCCCGTCTGGCGGCAAAGATGTCTCCAACGCCGCAACGCCGGCAAGCAATAGCAGCGTTCAGGTCGCTTTTCGCAAGGCACTGAAAACCGCCGGTATCAACAAAAAAGCTACGGTGCACACATTACGGCATTCATGGGCAACGCATCTTTTGGAAGCCGGCGTTAACCTGCGACTGATTCAAGCATGGTTGGGCCATAACACCCCTGCCACTACCAGTATTTATACACATCTGACTGAAAAGGCAAAATCCAAGGCCATAAAATCCATCGATGAGTTGATGGAAGATCTTTGATGCGCCATGGTCGAATTGGCGGATATATTCCGCCGCTATGGAACGGATTACATAGACGGCTTCGGTTCAAAGATATTGCCCAGCCACCACCGTGCAATCAACGATATTATCGACTGCCGCACCGAGCAAATAGGCGGGCAGCTGTATTGCTGTGAAAATTCGGACTGTCAGAACTTTGTCTATGCGTATCATTCATGTGGTAACCGAAGCTGTCCCAAATGCGGCCAGGACAAAACCCAACGCTGGATAGAAAAACAGCATAACCTGCTGCTGCCGACGCACTACTTTCTGGTAACCTTTACCCTGCCCTGTGAACTACGGCCCGTTGCCCGATCAAACCAGAAACTGATCTATAATCTGCTGTTTACGTCGTCGGCTGCGGCATTGCAAAAACTGGCCAAAGATCCCCGGTTCGTCGGCGGCAACATCGGCATGATGGGTGGACTGCATACATGGCGGCGCGATATGGGCTACCATCCCCATGTCCATTTCATCGTGCCCGGTGGTGGACTGTCACCTGACCGCAGCAAATGGCTGCCTTCCAACGCTGAATTTTTTGTCCCCGTTGAAGCGCTGTCACCTATTTTTCGTGCCAAGTTCCGTGATGCGCTCAAAAAAACGGACCTTTTCAACTCCGTTCCGGTAGATGTCTGGCAAAAAGACTGGGTGGTCCATTGCAAACCAGTCGGCAACGGCAACAGCGCATTAAAATACCTGGCCCCTTATATCTACAGAGTCGCTATAACCAACAACCGCATCGAAAAGCTCGAAAACGGAAATGTCACCTTCCGCTTTAAAAACAGCGACACCGATCAGTGGCAGACAGCCACTCTGCCGGCACTTGATTTTATCCATCGATTCCTGCAACATGTGCTGCCAAAAGGCTTCGTCAAAATCCGCTATTATGGATTAATGGCTCCGAATAAAAGAAACCTGCTGGCTGTTGCCAAATACCTGTTGGGCGATATCGGGATCTCAGATGTCACCCCAACGGCATACGAACAATATATCTGCCCACGTTGCGGTGCAAAACTTGTCTGGGTCAGACCGTTGCCAAAATCAACAAGGGCTCCGCCTTGAACACTGCGGGATGTTGCCAATTATTCGGTTATTCGATCAGGCATTTGTACCCCACAAAACTGCCACAGCCGAGCTGCGTTCTTTGTGGACTGAAATCGCCAGTAACCAGGATTTATATGTGAATAGAGCATCGTTTGAAATGTCAAAGAGCATCTCTGAAATAAAATCTTTACACGATCATGTCATTACCATCATATTGACTCCTGCCAACGGTGAATGTACACTCCGGGAACAATATCTTTAAAATCCAAATGAAACACACGGCTTAGTTCAACGGGAATTATGTTTTGGCTTCGCAAAACATCAATTCTTTGTTCGTTATACGGGGTGATTCTGCAAAAGGATTACGTCCCATTCTTCAGCAAATCACGTATTTCCGTAAGTAATACTTCTTGCGTCGATGGTTTTGGTGGCGCTTCAGGTGCCTCTTCCTCTTTTCGCTTGAGGGAGTTTATTCCTTTGATAACCATAAAAATTGCAAATGCGATAATTGTGAAATCGACAGCCGTCTGAATAAACTTCCCATAACTGATTACGACAGCAGGTATATCTCCCGTAGCTTCTTTAA
>JBDRHL010000010.1:0-31180 GCA_043816955.1 Planctomycetota bacterium
AAGCTCGATATTTTCTACTACAGGATTATCAACATTAATAACTTGAACCTGGCCGTTGTCACTCCAGATTGCGTGGCTGTTGCCGATCTTGGTTAATTGCTCAGAAACTCCTAAGGAAATTGGACACAAAACCAGCAGGACGCTGAAGACAAGTAAAACAATTCTCGCAGTCTTATGATTTTCTATTCGACATTTATCCATTGTTCTGCCCTCGAAATAATTGCTATTTATCCACATATTCAGTCTTGCGGTTAATGCAATTGCAGTTGGGTTTTACCCCTTACACTTGTAAAGAACACAGCCTCGTCACGGTTTTCACTGCTCTTCCACACATCAAACATACCCTCTTCGAGCAGCATTTTGGTTTCGCCATCCTGAACAATAGAGACTGTTTTGGCAGTACGCGGAAATCCCTTTACCCAAACAAGCACGATTCGCGGCTGCAACTTACTACAACTGAGAGTAAGCCTGCAGGGTAGCGCTTTCGCATCAACGCCAACAATACCTGATGATACATTGATTCTTTCAACGCCAGCACCAGGCTCTGCCTGAATGTCTATGGCTGTCAGCGCCAAATAGTATCTGCTGCCTCTGGTTTGCTCTGGCTTTGACAGGTCGTCGGGACCGGCAACAAAATGCACCCCACTGTACCTGATTGGTCTGATATATACCAGGTCCCGATTGGGGCTATGCAGGACGTCGTGTGTGGCAAAACCGCCGTTTTGCTGGCCAGGATTGATGTCAAACGAATAGCTGGTTTTGCCATAGTAATCTGTCTCAAATTGCTGCGGCCTAGCAAGCACAATCTGGGTTCCCGAAAGCTGGGTGTCCGCCTCATACCACTCGGTGCATCCAGAAGCAATTTTTAAATCTTCTACGGGGTCTTTGAGATGGGTAAGACGAGTAACCGATTGCCAGCGGAGGGGTCTTAGAGGACCTCCGGGCTCAATTCGCTGGTGGTAATAGAAGCCGTCATCTTCATCGAAAATTGTGTACCACCGTGTCACTTTAAATGTATAATCCAGCGGCTCAATGCGAGGGTCGTAGACCTTGCCTTCCGGCGGGAGGATTATTTCAGAAACGGATTTGACAACGGCCATTTTGCCATCAGGCGAAAGTGCATACTTCCAGTTGTTGAAACGTGCCTGATAGCTAACATCACTGGTCTCCCACGAATGGTAGCGAGTGATTTCAAGCACGTTTGCGGCGACATTAAGTTCCGCGGGTTTGCCGTCGTAGCTTAAGGACACTGGCAGGCCTTGGCCCTGATTACCCCGGTCGAATATAACCTGCCTTGCGTTATCATCGCTACCGCACCAGTTTGCAATTATCTGCTCGCCAGTCTCAAATACCCTAACCGCGGCACCGACCGGGACAGCCGCAAGTAACAAAGACAGAATTATGGCAGTTACAGCCATTCGCGATGCAAACTGCCTGCCGTGAGAGTCCGGTTTAATGAGTCTGTTTACAGGTTTCATAATTGTCCCCTTATTTTAATTTGAACTGTTTCGTTTTAGCTTGTATACTCTTCCTTCGCCGGGCAGCAGTGTCATACTTAAGTGGTTTGTCTCTTTCAAAGTTGTTTGAGCTCTTAAGTCAGTAACATCACATCTGCCCTGCCAAGATAATACCCCCTCAGAGGATTCTTCCCAGCGAGTATGATAGACAAAAACGTAGTATATTTCGCCGGTTCCCGCTTTGCGGATATAAATCTCTGCAGGGACCGTCGTGCTGACTATCGGCTGAAGATGCTGCTGTAGAATATAGCTGGCAAAATTAGTAAAGGTTCCTCTTGCATAAGAAGCCGCGGCAGGATAGAGATACGCATGTCCTTTACCATACTTAACCATAGCTCCCAAAGCCATTCCATCATCGCTTCGGCCAATAATATTTGCAGCATTATTGCTCATTTCAAAAGCAAAGGTTTCATCTGAACCTGAAACTTTGCCGAAAGTCACCTCGTTATGCTTCAGCAAACCTCCCGTTTGGCTGGTCAGCACAGATTTAACCCCAAATAATTTATCCAGCAAAAGGCCTGATTTGACCGCATGTTCGTTGTATTGGCCGATAGGACCAATCGCAATGAGTATGCCACCCTGCTCAACAAAATCCATAATTTTTTGCTGAACATCTGTCGGCAGATACATCGCTGATGGAAAAACCAGTACCCGGTATTTAGAGAAGTCCGCTGTATCTGGAATAAATACCATCGGGTGTCCCAGAGTCTTGAAAAACATATCAAAAAGAAACTGATACTCATGGACAACGGTGCGCTTATCAAATTTCTTAATACAGCTGTCAAGTTGATAACGTGTCGCTTCAGGCTCAACAACCGCGATGCGCGTTACAGGCAAACTATCTTCCAGTTCACCTGATACACGGTTAAATTCAGCAATAACAGTCGGTATGGCATAAGCAGCACGTTTGATGGCGAAATCCGGCCAGTAAACAGTGCTTTGGGCCCATTGCTCGTCCCAGCTATCAAAATCCATCGTACTCATATAGTAGCGAATCTCCCGGACTCCGCGAGAAAGAATCCGCCACATCTCCCTTTCTGCTGCCGCGTATTTGCCGCTCTGGAAAGATGCGGTCCCTAACATCAGGTTGCCATGGAGACGATATTTCATATCCCAGCCTGGGCCGTTTCTGCCCCACCAGTACCAATAATATTCTGACATCACCACAGGCTTTTTGCTAAAGCCGATATCAAAATCAAGCTGGAAAGGATCATCACAGTGGGGTCCATGCGAGTCAAGCCATTGGGTGGCATACTGCTGCAGGACATTAGTCAAAAGGCCATATTCACCACCCGCAACATGAGTACAGCGGTCATTTATCCGTTTGGCGCTTGCCTTGTGTATCGCCAGGTAATCTTCCTTGAAGAAATTTACTGCGATGTTCCGTCGAAATTCGCACCAGTCGTTCCACAAAGCCCGCAACGAAGACGATGGAGATTCCGAACTTACCTTTTCAAGGTCAGGAGAAACAATATCGGAAAAACTGCTGTAACGGCTATTCCACTTATTATTAAGTTCCGTAATACTATTATATTTTTTCTGCAGGAATTCTCGAAACGCTCCTATCGCTTCTGCAGAGTGATTGTTCGGTACCCCCCATTCGTTTGTCGGCTCAAACCCAACTACGTTCGGGTATTTATCCAGATATTGAGCCCACGCTTCCAAGAAAAGGTTTCGACGTTTTCGCATAGTCGGATTAAAGCAGTTAAATCTTACGTCATACGGAGTGTTCAGTTCTTTTCCGTCAGGGCCGATCATTTTCGGCACGTCCTTTTGGAAATATTCTATGCCCTTGTGAAAATAAGGTTTGCCTAAATCCGAGGTCCCGACCACTACCTTAAGATCCATTTCCTTGGCTACATCCATCATACAGTTCATAGGTCCAAAATCAAAATCTGCCAATGAAGGATTATCAGAATCTGCTCCAGGCTTCACGAACCCAGCCATATCCATGTGAAAATCAAAAATATTGGCTCCGAAGATTTCCTTCTGCCGCCAAAGTTCGTAGATACTATGCCATTTACGGGCTTGGGGATACTCGGGATTACCCCAGCCGGGGTGAATGATATGTGTGGGACCAAAGAGAACTGGTGTTCCAGCCTTTGCTTGGTAGGATTTGAGTGAATGGATTTTCTGAATTTCCTTCTGGATAGCTTCCTCAAGGGCCAAAGCTTCCTTTTGCAGCTCGGTAAGAAAAGATTCAATGTTTTTGTATCCAGTCAATACCTCCTGTGATTTTAATTGAGTATAATTTTCCAAGTTGGTATCCATCATTTTGTCGAATTTCTGGAATCTGGCCCAGAGCTGCAGGGCTTTGTTTTTCAGATCTGCAGGTCCCATGCCGGTAGCCATAGCGGCACTCTTGCCGCTTTGTTTTTCCTCAAGCATATAGCCATCGTACAACATATTGGCCATCGCAATAATATTTTCCAGCCGGGTTTTAAGTTTTGCCCAGGGAACAGTCAACTGGTGATGTTGTTGCTGGGCCAAGTACAAATCACTTAGCCTATTAACAGAGTCGGTGTCGCCACGTGCCCAGTAGATCAGACGAAGGTAAATATAATCCGCCGACCTCGTATAAAAAGCCATCCTCTCTTCGTTCGGAAATAATGTCGGAGCGTTAAAAGCAATCAGTTTGCCCTTGCCCAAGGAACACATTACCATCGCCGGGTCACTGGTGTCAAAATTCATGAGGACCTGGCTGCCGCCTTTCACCGCAGATTTGGTGAACACCACAAATGGTGCGTAAGGGTAAAACTGGCGAGGAGAATCCCACGGTATGTGCTTAAATACTGGATGCTCAGGGTCAACGGGTGAAATAAAAGTTAACGAATCGGTCAGCGTCACCTGCCGAGCTATCGTTACCGGTAAGATACTTTTTAACTGTTCATCAAGCTCAGGTACCGCTGTAACAATAGCCAAAGAGCCATTTTCAATACAGTGCTTAACCCCTGCAAACTCGTCTGCGGACAGGGAGCGGTCAATGTAAATCAGATCCGCACCTCTACTAAGCTCCTGCTGACCTGACAGATCAGTATAGCCAAAATGTCGCAGACGCCATATCAGATTGTAACCCACAGCGCCACGTGTACTCCAAATGCGAATTTCTGGCAATGACAGGACATCTTTCGCGCTCGCCCGAGAACACATTGATGACAGAACAATACCCACGCTGAGAACCAAAAACTCCATAAATAATTTTCGACTTTTCATTTCGTGCCACCTTTCCTTTAAGAAAATTTATTTTTTCTTCACTCATAATTTCATCGATCCCCGCTTCCTGATAGCTGTCACAAAGCCTTATGGATTGGATCACGTCTTCCAATGAAGATTTCTATATCATTCTTCCCACTGAAGTACTATCTTCACAACATTTTTGTCTCGTCGTCGCACCAGTTCAATACCATCGTTATATTTTGACACTGGGTATCGATGCGATATCAACTGGCCTAATGGAAGGTTACCTTCGACAGCCAATTGCACTGCCTCGGGCCAGGCACTCTTACTTGCATTGCTCCCAATTAATTCTATTTCTCGCTGAACAAGATAGTTCCACGCAAAATCGCCACGGTTCTGACCATAATCACCTACGAGCAAAATCTTACCGCAAGGTTCAATTAATTTAAGTGCCGCATTGACACCATCAACTGTGCCGCTGGCGTCAACGATTGTTGAAAAAGCTTGATAACCATGATTCTGAATAGCTTCTGCAAGATCTGCTTTGATATTGTGGTAGTTTAGAGTCTCTGTTGCGCCAAAATCAGCAGCAAGATCCAGGCGTTTGTCGCGACCGCCAACAACAATAATATGCTTCTTTCTTCTCTTATTAAGCAAAAGTAGCAAAAGCAGGCCAATAGGACCATCTCCGAAAATCAGTACTGGCTCATGGGGATCGCCTCCAAACCTTCGAATCGCCCGCACCGTAACGGCCAAAGGCTCGATTAACGAAGCAACTGTCATAGAAAAATTATCCGGAAGAACATGAATCTTTTCGAACTGTGTGAGAAAATACTCCGCGTAACCTCCCGGATGTTCGAAGCCTACTTCACCACCGTCGGATAATACGTTTTCAGCAACGCACTTTCTACCCACCAGAGCTTTGTCCACATTCGGTCCTGTCGCATCGACCACACCTGACCATTCGTGACCTGGTATTGCCGGAAAGCCCGTACGCTCCCAACCTGCTATCATTTCCAGATCAGTCGTACAGATTGCACACGCTGCCGTTTTGATTCGCACTTGACCGGCACCAGGGTGGGGCAACGGCATTTCCCGTATCTCCAAACAATCTGGTGCTGTGTTTACTATCGCTTTCATGGATTGATCATCACCTTGTTATGCTCGGATGAACCCATAACCTCCATTGCTTCATAAATCTTCGACAGAAAGAAACGGTGTGAAATTACTTTCCCCGTGTCTATTAATCCTGATTCCATCAGGCGGATTGCCTGGGACATAGCTAAAGGGGTTGTTCCAAAGCTTGCATCCATTCTTCCTTCCAGAAAATGAGTAAAACCGCCATCCAGTTCGAACTTTTCGTGGGTCGTGATACCAAATAAGTTCCATTTTGTGCCGCGTCGTCTCAACTCCACCATCAGTTGTACCGCCTTTATTGACCCTGCTGCCTCTATGATCAGATCTGGGCCGGCTGGAATAACATCATAGACTCGCTTCTTGGCATCTTCCTCGGCGGGGTTGATAATGTGCATTGCTCCAAGCCTTCTGGCATTTTTCAACGCATATTCACTTGTGTCAACAGCAATCAGTGTTGCTGCCCCGGCTGCTTTTGCAACCATCATACACAACAAGCCGATACCACCGACACCGATGATAACTACATCATCGCCAAGCTGCATTTGGCTATACTGAATGACGCCTTTCCACGCACCTGACAAGGGTTCAGTAATCGCTGCAGCATCGAAGCTAATATTCTTCGGTTTTGCATACAGACACCCTTCCATTGTTTTGGTATACTCTGCAAAAGAACCTGGCCAGATGCTAACAGAACCATCTCCTCCCGTTGTAAACGCGTGTTTACAATAGTGGGGGCTTCCTGTGCGACAGTACCGACAAAAACCACAGTAACCGGAAGGTTGAATGATCACCTCATCACCGACCTTGAAATGGTTGACACCAGGTCCAACTTCGGCAACAATACCGGAAGGTTCATGACCAGGGATAAACGGGAATATAACGTTCTTACGAATGCCCGTGATAGCCTTATAATCCGTGGCACAAATACCGCATGCCTTGATTCTTACTACCACTTCACCATACTCTTTTGCCCTCGGGGTCGGGACCTCTTCGAGTTCGAGCCTGTTAAACTCATGAAGTACGGCAGCCAACATTTTACTCATTTGACTTTTACCTCCAATCCGCATTAAGTTTATCTGTGCTGGAACGGCTGTGCGCGAACAAATTACCTATTAACTTCGCTACCATGTTTTTTCCATGTAATCGGTTGGCCCTGCGAATAAAGCTGAAATTCAGCGTCTTCGAACGCGCAACTCGGGAAAACTTCATATGAATCGCCAACATCTCTAAGCAACTGGGACTCAAGGCCGAGATTAAACATTGAATTAGCCGCCAAATAATACGGCATCCTCCCTTTTCTTGTGCCGAGCCACCCTGGGTTACACTCACGAAAAGCTATGTCCTCGCCCATAACGAAGTCATTTTTCTTATCAAATATCGTTTGCAGATGCTCTAACGCTTCCTTGGGCCTGTCGAGGCAACTCAGCCCAAATGCTACGTATCCAGGGTCCCAAGAGCAGCAGCCAAAAATTGTCGTCTTTCTTAATCTTTTCCAGCTTTTAAGGAACATATCTTTATTTGTCTCAAGCCCTAACTGAAAATGCAGCCCCATAAACTGGGTGCAATCCTTACATATCTCTATGTCGTCATCCTCACAGAAAAGAAAGCCTCTGTTTTTATCAATTACTTTCTCGTATGGGATCTTATTTTCAAGATTAAGCCATTTTTCGGATTCTGTGCTGTTTATTTTCTCATGCATTATCCTAGCCAGCTTAAAACACCTGTGAGCAGCAAACAATACATCTATAAGGTTTTTCCTGTTAACCAGCTCCATAATCTCCGCCTGACTGTGTACAGGCTTATAGTCGAAGAACAGCTTGCCATTTGACGAAAGTCCGGAGCCGTTGCGAATTACCATTGATTCAAAAAACTCAGCAAGACCTTCTGTCATTGGCAGAAAGTGTTTAACCATATCTCTCCGCCAGGAATAGTGTTTTAGATATTGCATCAATGCTAATGCTATCCAGCCGTTGACATGATGCTCCCAAGCACAAGGTTCATAATGGCTATGGCCCCTTACAGCAATTAACATCCCAGGCGAGGTTTGCCATGGGTAGCGTGCGCCCCGAAGGAAGAATTCACTTCTAGCGTTTTGCTCTGCTATCGGCAACATTTCGAGCAGCCATTCCAAAGAAGCCTCCATCAGATCGGAGTTGCCTGTTGCATAAAGGCAAAGCAACTGATACATTGCATCCTGCAATCCTAATGCCATAAAAGCAGGGAAAGAACCAGCCAGTCCGCTTTCGAAGCTTACGCCATCGCATATTCGCCGTGGCACAGACGTTAAAATGTAATACTTACCTCGCTCCCATGTCCTCTGCAGCCGCTTGTCGGGTATATGAATCCACGAGCGATTCATTCTATCATGCCACCAGTTGTTATGGCCCTTAAGCAGCTCGTTATAGCCTTTTTTCACAGCCCATTTGACTACCCTTATAGCTTCTGTCTCTGTATTACCCAGAATCTGATGGCCGTATCCTAGATAAACGGTCGACTCGCCGGGGTTGATTATAATCGTATTGCCCTCAAGGTTGCCGTTCTGTACGTACATACCCATCGAAGTCGGACAGAATATACTCGATTGGCTGTTCACCACGCCGAGAGAGTCATAATTGGCAGGCCGGGTTTGATTGCCGGCAATTTCCATCTTAATGGTTGCTTCGCTGACAAATCTGTAAACCAGCAAACTTTCCTGCGGATGGATAAACAGATTTGCCTGTATTCTTTTGCCTCGATATGAATACGCAGCTTTTAGGACTGGCTTAAATACATCAAGACTTATCTCATGACTACTGAGTGTTTTTAACATCGCTGCGGCATCGGTCATCTTTGCGTCTGCCGGCATAATACTTATGGTAAAGGGACTCCAGCGAAGGGCCCTTTCACGGACGGGTTTTCCCTGGCGAAGCTCCTGTTCTATCATTTCGACTGTGCGCTGGCACAAAGGCCATTCGTCGGGTGAGAATTTAACCAGTTCCCAGTAATCGTTTGCAATCAGGCGCGATAGCTTTAACGTGCGTATATCGTCTGGCTTGGTTTTACTTATCCGGTACTCGTCAAGGAACGTGCCACCCAGAGGGTCAAACGTCCCACCGATATCACCGTTACCCAGAAGCAGAGGGACATAATTGGCTATCTCCCCGTTGGCAAGGCTTTGTCGAATAACATTTTCCGAATTAACGGCCATTTAATGCATTTTCGTGAATTTTAATTTCTGCAATTCTTAATTATCTTCCGCTTCATATTTTTCGCGAGGTGGATATTTTCCATTCAAATAATCACATTCATCCTTGCGTAAAGGCGACATTGATAATATTTGCGACGATGGCGCACTAATCAGTCTGGCTTCTATGCCTTCTTTCATCAATTCAAGGCCTCTTATCATATAGGGTTCACCGCGATGCTGCCTATTTATCCTGCTGAAATTGTACCACGTCATCTCATCGAGCCTCTTTAACTTCAGGGTTATCTTTTCAGTCGTACCGCAGCGTCTGAAGGCAAAGATAGCACCACAGCCTGTAGCAGGATCAAACAATTGCACAGCATCCCAATCTTCATCCATCGGCTGGGGCAGAAGATGATAAATGTAGCCTTTTAACGGCCGAATTTTTTCCTTGTAAAACGCCAGATTATGCCGCAGTTTTTCCATGCCGTCGGCACAAAGATTTCGAAGGTCCAAACCGACAAGAAATACTCCCATCATAATACTGCGACAGATGTAGTTATAATTTGGCGAATCCGTAAAGATCTGGTTAGTGAAAGAACGCAAACAATATTCACGAACAAACGGGAAAGTTGCGCCATAGAGATAACGACGGTTTTTGTCGGTCTCAGCATTGTCATGCATCGCACATACATGGCTGCGCCGCAGTATACCATAGTCCCAGATGCGCCCACCACCCTGTTGGTTGGCAATGTAGAGGTCAGGATGTTTGTCCAAAAGATAATCAAGTATCTCATAAAAGCCTCGTACCTGATAATACCATGCGTCCTCAGCATTTTGATGATGATGCTTTGCCGAATAACATCTATAGAACATTGCCTGGTCATAAACCAGGTAAGTTAGCTTGTACTCAGTAATGATTCTGTCGAATTTGGTTTTGACATATTCCTTATAATCGGAAGCCAGACACCCTTTGTAAGGCCCGGAATATTCTCCTATACACGTAGAGTCGAATGTAATCGCCTTTTTATCTTTATCCAGAACAGCCCAGTCTTTGGCGTTCTTATCATCGATGGCGACGGGATCATAATCGGCAGGCGAAAGCCACAGGCCGAATTTTAACCCTTTACTACGTGCATAATCAGAAAGGGCTTTCATGCCGCCGGGAAATCTTTTCGTATTAACACGTTTATCGCCGGGAGAATTACTCCAGCCATAGTCAACACAAAAGGCTTCCACGCCAAGCTCTACAGCTAGTTCTATCTGCTCGCGTATAAGCTCTTCATTTATATGGGTTGCCGTCCAGGGCCAGTTGTTATATATCACTGGCGGCCAGGTATCCTCATATCCTTTCGGTGCAGCGGGCATAAGGTGCTTTCGCTGAAACTCCTGAACATTAGCACCCGCATTATCAAGCTCACCGCTGAACAGCCCGAAGAACGATTTTGCCGAAGCAAGCCGCTCGCCAGCTAACAATGTATGGTAAAAAGCATTGTCAATTCCCGTCTGGAAAACAATTCGATCATCGCCTGTTTTAATATCCATACGCCACGGCCCGGACCATTCAAGGCCGAAATATATCCCCTGCTTACCGACCGTATCCTTTAGCACAACCCACGGCAAATATTCCTCGCCTGAATGCATACTTGAATTAATCAGTTCTTTGGCCATACCTTTAGCCAGCTTCTCTTCAATCACTTTTAACGATTGCAGCCTCGAATCTGACGAAGGTCCGCACATGCCGTTGACATAGTGCATACTTGATTGTTCGATATTCTCCCAAGCCAGCGCCAGCCTGGCCGACAGGAAAGAGCCATCGGCTTTGAAACCGGCTTCGTTGGAGACATTTACAACCTCTATCCATTTCTCGATTACAGCCGTATCCGAAAATACGATATAATGACATTCGACATCGATTGCGTTTTTTTCATCATTTACAACAATAACACATTCAAGGGAGCCGTCTTCTGAATCATTTACGTGGTGCCCTTTATATGCCAAACCGCTTGCAACTTCGTTTATCTCGCAGGCACAGGCATAATCCGCTTCGGTGGACTTGTCCTTAAGTGATATTACCTCCAAAGGCCTTCCCTCATCCAGGCAAAGTCCTAATTCAATTTTATTGCTGCTTATCTGCCACAGATGCTTATCGCCTTCTTTGCGATACTCAAAATAACAATCTGATTTCCTTGATATAGCCATTCCTTTCTCAGCCAAATTGTCGTTCAACTACGAAACTGTGGATGCTTTTGCAGGAACTCTTCTAATTCAACATAACCTTTAATAGAATACCAGCCGTTCCAGAACCACAGCGCTTCGCCTTCATTACGGCGGTTCATAACAACATCTGGATGCTCTGGTGCCACACTGCCGTCGGCAAGAACCGAATAAGTTATGGCATTTGCACAGGCAATGGCTTTATAAACATAAAGATTCTCGCCTGTCGCCTCGTACAACTTTAAGAGCAGGCCAAGCCAATTGGCCGGATGCCCTGTAACGGTACGGCGGTAAGAAGGCTCTTCAATCATCGCCGGTGTGTGCGGCTGATTAGCAGGAATACCTTCCTGCCACATCATTTCTTCGCCGTGCACAACATAATGGTTTTCCACCCAATCACTGATGTCAACGGCGATGGACAAATAATCCAGATTCTCTTCAAGATGGTCCAACAGATATTTCCCGACCCAGAGGGCACCAAAGTGGCTTGTCTTACTGTATTGCTCATACTTTTCGTAGTTGCCTCCCGGGTCGTCGCAGAAATATCCTTCCCAGCGGTAGGTCTTTACCGGATTCTCAAGCATCCATGCCAAAGCCTTGTCCCTGGCTTGGCTGTATTTGTCATTTGACTTGATTTCAACCAGAAGTTCGAACAGTCGTATAAACTCCAATACCAGCGAGGAGTAATGGTCGGTAATTTCACCGGTTTTCATATTTATACGCCACGGCCAGGAGCCATCGGGTTTCTGGAATTTAAGTAACGTATCAGCGACCTGCTCTGCGGCATTCAGGTATTTTTCATCTCCCGTCTCGTGGTACATCCACACATAAGTTCGTGCCGTCGTTGCTGCACCGTTCAGAGAAAGCCTCTGGCCTTCAACACGCCCGCCGAGTTGCCCTTTAGAAGCGGTAGTACATGGCAGGCCGGCAGCGGCGCTATCTTCGGTGGAACGGTGGTCGAGCGTCCAGTCAACAATTCGCTTTGCTTCGGCAAATCCTTCCTTGGGCTGTTTTGCGTCTTGCCAGTGATAGTAAAGCAAAAATGCTTCCACTGCATTTTCGAACTGGATCGGGTAAGAGCCTGGCGAAACACTGCCCCATTCGTCCGTACTCGAATGCCACAAACAAGTCGGCTGCTCCGGCTCATAAGCCATCGGCGTACGATAGCTGAGCAGGTAACGAGCAATACGTTCGATGTACTCCTTGTAATCAAGCGTCTTTTGTTTTTGTCCGTCGAATGTATAGCCTTTAGTAAAGCAGTATTGCCGACTGACGGCAACGGTCCTGCTTTGAGCATCGAGGCCTTGGATTCTCATCCTGCAAAATCCCGGCGCAATATTGTCCCATATTTCCGCAACATCAACGTTTTCTTTGCCACATTTGAAACTCACCGTACCTCCAAGGGATGCTATCTGCACCTCTAACGATTCAATATCTTTGTTCAGCTTTTCGTCTGCAATTTCAATCTCCATCTCAAAAGACCGTATATGCCGGGCCTGCTGCCGCTCTTCGCCAATCCACTGAATCTGCTCCCTTAAGCCTTCTTCAATCTTTGGAAGCTGTATCTTGTCATATGGATGAGCACCTTTGACAAAACTGTGCAGCAGGCTGGAGCCAATCTCATTGCCTTTAGCGTCAAATGCGATAACATCATACCGCACAAAACCATCAGCCAGTCGGCCCCAGAGTTCTTCAAGATTAACCTGTAACTCAGTAGTCGTTGTCACCACAGGTTCCTGGGCGCTCATATCAGCTAAACGCAGCTCGAAATGCTCGACATGCGATAGCAGCTTCTTTTCTCTTGCCACCAGGTCGCTGCCAGTCTCGGCGATGCCAACAATACCGAATTCACCGACGCCCTGTGGACCGGAGTCAACCTTCCAATTCATAACGAAAGGTTGCTTTTTCACGGGCAGTCTGTAAAACTGCTGCAGCCCATCAATCACAGGCACAACCCGCACATCAAAAAAAGGAAACTTAAAATCTTTATTCTTGACCCTTTCTACCTTCTGGTTTTCCCTACTCATAAACGTTTTCCATAGTTAAAGCCCAATTATTTTTCTTCACGAAACTGTGGATACTTCTGCAGAAATTCTTCCAGTTCAACAAATGACTTTATGCCATACCAGTTACTTGGAAACCAAAGTGCCTCGCCTGAATCACGGCGATTTAAGACAGCGTCGCATAAGTCCGAAGCGACAGCCCCGTGAGGCAGAATCGCTTTGGCCAAGGCGTTAGCCGTTGCGATTGCCTTGTGCGCGTATTCTTTTTTGCCGGTTGCTTCGTAGAGCCTCAGCAAAAGGCCGATCCAGTTCGCATTATGCATCGTAACCGTACGGCGGTAGGATGGTTTCTCAATCATCGCCGGCGTATTGGGCTGTGCCGCACAGGTCCACTTGGCCCAGATTAATTGTTTGCCATGCACGATGTAATGGTCTTCCGCCCAATCGCAGATATCAGCAGCTATAGATACATAGCTGCTGTCCTCCTCGCGATGGTCCAGCAGATATTGAGCCGTCCATATAGCGTCAAGATGGCTGACTTCGGAATAGGCCTCGTATTTGCCACCCGGGTCGTCACAGTAGTATCCTTCCCACCGGCGTGTCTTGACAGGATTCCCAAGTATCCACTTCAGGGCTTTCTCTTTGGCCTGGATATAACGCTCATCAGGTTTTACCTGCGCCAGCAGCTCGTAAAAAGTTACGAACGGAATCAACATCGAGGTATAGGTGTCGGTTACCTCCCCACTGAATATGTGAATCCGCCACGGCCAAGAGCCGTCGGCATTCTGAAACTTCAAAAGGGCCTCACCCACTTCCACAGCAGCATCAAGGTACTTTTGCTCATTCGTTTCCCTGTACATCCATACATATATTTTTGCAATGCCTGCTGCGCCCAGCAGAGAGATTCTCGGCCCTTCCTTTCGGCCGTAAATCTCGCCCCGGACAGCCGTCGTGCAGGGAAGTCCCACAACAGCGTGTTTTTCGCCGGTGCGATGCTCTAATGTCCAGTCCGCCGTCTGCCGGGCATCGGCAAATGCAGCCTCGACCCGGCGGGCATAAGGCCAGTGATAGTACTTCAGGTATCCTTCTACAACATATTCGAACTGCAGAGGATAAGACCCCTCCGAGACACCTGCCCACTCGTTTGTACTGGAATGCCACAGATATGGTGGCAAGTCAGGCTCATAGGCAAACGGTGTCCGGTACCCCAGGACATAATTGATAACCTTTTCAACATAAGGTTTATAATCCAGAGGGCTAACTTTTTTATCATCAAAAGGCTTACCCTTGAAAAAGCTGTACTCAGGACTAACCGCCAAAACTCTGCCGTCGCCATTAACCGCCTCGATCCGCAGTTTGCAAAAACCAGCCGGTACATCCTCCCAGACCGAAGAGACATCAAGATTATATCTGCTGCCCTTAGCACTTACCAGGCCACTCTCAAAGGCGATCTGCACATTCAAAAACTCCGCTGCCTCAGCAACATTCTTATCTGAAATCTCTGTCTCAATAATGAAAGGCCTTATGTGACGGGCATGGAAACGCTCCTCGCCTGTCCAGCAAATCGCTTCGGCCGCACCTTGCACCATCGGGAATTTTACCCTGTTCTCGGGGTGTGCATTCTTGATGAAAGACCACAGAAGGCTCGAGCCTATCTCTTTGGCCTTCTGATCAAATGCTACAATGTCGTAGCGTACATATCCGTCGGCCAGCTTTGGCCAGACATCTTTCAAATCTGCCTGGTAATCTTTCGTCTCGATGGTTAAATATTCTTCAACACCTGTACCGGCCAGGCGAACCTCAAAATGGTCAATCTCAGCCCGTAAATCACGCCCGCTGAGCTGTTCCTGGCCTTCTGCATCGTGAAGATGAAACTCCCGCGATTCCTTCGGCCCCGAATCCACATCCCACCTCAAAACAAAAGCCTCTTTGAAAACCTCTTCATGCCCGTTAACCTCCGGTACAGCCCGTACCGTATATAACGGAGAAGCTGCATCCTTGGATTTTTTCTGGTTTCCCAAATTACCCATAGTCATAACCTCCTTTTTCGGGCCCTTAGTCCACTTTCGCATTTTCCTGAGCATTTCCTTGGCGTCGGCCTCGCTGTCGCACCCCGTTCGAATACATAAACCTTTCGGCTCGAAATTCTCAAATACAAATTCAATGTCTTTCTGGTCCACCGCAAGAACCAGTCCTTTTCCTGCTTCCTGAATCTTTTTCAAATAAGGAAGGTTTTCCGTCTTTTTTATATCTTCGTTGCACAGAGGTGCCCATTGGACCGCATTGAGCTTCGGCAGTTGTAGAATAGGGTCCAGATGTTGTTTAAGTGCTTGCTCGCCATCAAGATGGTATATAGTATACTCAAGTCTTTCTGTTTGAGCTTTTAGATGAGGCAGTATAAACTCTTCAAACATCTGCTGCCCAATAAGTGCCGAAAAATCACAACCTATCGAAAAATGCCTCCCCGGTGCCCACATCTGCAGCCAATTTCCCATGCCGTCCTGCTTATCTTTGAACCCTTCATTGAACAACAACTCATAATACTCGAACCACGCCTGCGAAATCTCCGACAGAGCTTGTCTGACTGCATCTTTATTCTCAATCAGGTCTATACAAAGCCTTTGTCCGCCTCGCAACAACTCAAGAATATCGCCAGGCATACCAATGCTCGGAAAGCTCACTATGAACTTGCCTTCACCTCTTTGCAATGCCGTCGAAAGTATCTTTTTCATCGTGATTACACCAGGATGCTCTGGATTAAACCGTAAATCCATCTTCTTATCCCATAATTTGATGATCGGATCAAACCAAATAGTATCTTCGCGATACACCGGCTTAGCACCCAGAATATGCTGCAAAGTAAACGGCCCGTGAGGCACCTTAAAAACAGGAAGTGCCTCACCTCCGTAAAATGTCGTCCTGAATACCTCTTCCTGACTTGCCAAAAGATACTCCACATCTATCCATTGTGCCTCTATGCTTTTTGGTTTCGCTACTTCTTTACGCTGCGCTCCGTCTTGTGGCGCCGTAACAAGACAACATACCCTGTCAATCATCTCACCATGCCACCAGGCAACCCACCTTGACTGCGACTCTTCCCAATCCTGTTTGTACAACAAATCCGCCATGGCCTCATCCTTTCTATTGTGAATTACGCCCTGGCCCAGTTAACTATAAAGCCAGCAACATCTTTCTTTCTAATATTTCTGCATTCAAAATTCCTCTGCGATTTCAAACGCAAGTAAACTTTCACCGCGTTAGCATATCTGGCCTTTATACCCTTGCAGCTTAAAATTTTTCCCTCCCATGGATTAATCATTAAAAACTTTCTTGGTGCCAGCGCGGCTATCAAATTATCGACATCCGCGCAGAGTGCCACACCTTTGGTTCTTTCCAACACCCAGTCATATGCATAACCTTTGTTTTCGAAGAATGAGTCTGTTTTGAGAATACATTCCAGCGATACAATCATCTCAGATACTGCACAGCCGGTGATACTTTCGTCCAATGCTGCAGCATACAACGCATAGATAGCATCTTTACCCTCGCCAGCCACAAAAATTCTGCTCTTGTCGACCGTTTTGACCGTCCTGAGGTACCTGCAGCCAGCCAATATGTCCTCTATCTTCATCTCTGCTTCGAATTTACCAGCCATATAGACAAAAGACGAGGAGACATCCGCCCTGCTGTTGCAATCGACAAGCCCTAAATAAAACAGGCCTATTCCCTCGGATAAACACGCACTTACAAAACAATTCTGGGCATTATTTGCATACTGGGTCTGACCCACTACAAGGACCGGCACATCGTCGCCATGGGCCGGAAGAAATAGCGCCCCTGAGATAAAACGATCTTTATCCGGACTCAGCCTGATTCTTACCACCGTGTATACATTATCGGGTAAGTCGAGCTTATATCGCTCATCAAAAGAGGCTATTTTTTGGTTTGTTAACCTAAGTTTCCTCCTCACATTTTGCCTTATTTGCTTCTGCGTCTTCAATATTTTATCCACACCCCTGCCAAAGTCGTACTTCTCTCGATGCCTGCAAAAATATTTATAGGCCAGCGTACTGGCCGTTTCCGAACCCAAATTGCTTTTGACATCACCGGTTTTTGTACACAACAGCTGCGATTTGGGCCTAGGAACAAAATTAAACTCATGCACCGTTTTTTCGCCGCCCAAATGCGTGGCAAAAAAGTTATACATCGCCTTTCTAAGTCCCTCAGAATATCCGTGACATTCATCAACTACAATAAAGGACACGTTTTTTTCCGCCTTGACGTTTTTATACACTCTTCTTACGTGCCTATACAATTTCATAAGGTCGGTATGCGGAAAGGTAAAATCCTGCCTGCCTGCCATTATCAGTTGCGGCTTGGGGCAAAACGAACTCAGAAGTGCCTCGAAATTCGTCCCGTACGGCAGCGCCATATCTATAGAATTATCCTCGTCGTGGTGACTGACGCCGGGAATCGGACTCATCAAACTTTGTGTGGTAACGGTTCCCATACAAGGTGCAGCAACTTTTATTCTTTCATCCATGCCCATAAGCCATGCTGTCGTCGAACCGCCACCGGAAACACCTGTAACACCTATTCGTTCTAGGGCAATCTCGTCTCTATCTATTACCCAGTCTAGTATTCTGACACCTTCATAATGATAAAAATTTGCAAAACTAATCCCCGCTAAGAAACATTGTCCTGCTGCCGTACTGTGGTTATTGCCGCTTTTCGTATCAAAATAGTTGCCACGTTCGCCCTGGCCTGGCGGATCCCATGTAACCACAACATAACCTCTCTTCACAAGATTCACATAAATATGTTGATAGAGGGGGTGCTTGCAGCCGTCCCAGGTATGACCGTTGGGCTTTAGTATCAATGGACATGCCGTAGCTGAATCGGGCAAATACAGATTTACCGGCACATACATTCGCGGGAATGCCTGCACAAGCCACTTTTCAATTCTGTAGCCATCTGCTTTAATTACCCCCACTTTTCTCGCAGGCACTTTTCCCTTTGGGACGTAGCCACCCATAACTTTTTGCAGCATATTTCTGCGTATTTGCTCTTTGTAAGAATTTAATTCGGCCATTGAAGAAATTCTTTCTCGGAGTGCGTAATCAGCTTTCAGACCTTCGCCGGCCAGCTTATCACAAATGTAGGCTCTCTGGTCGGTCTGGGCTACACCATCCATACTCTCGAAAACTTCCAACAGAAAAGCCAAATCACCTCGTCCTGACATCGTCACTTTCCCTCTTTCAAATGTTCTATTTGCCTATTTTCTCTGCATATTTTTTGAAGAAACCGAGCAACGTCTGCCCACTGTTGATAAGATACACTTTCACCCTTTTGATCGATCAGTCCCTGAATAGTATGGATCTGAACCCATCCGCGAAGATGGTTTCTTTTCAGATGCAACACATAATTGGCGATCTGCTCACAATTTTCCCAATCATTCGGACTAAGCAGACATAAATCCTTTACCTGTTCGGGTAAAACTGAACGTATGTCGGTCTGGCCGAAATGTACACCAGCCAAACCATGTAATTCCTTAAGAATTCCAAATTTTCTGCTGCAATCTCCGCAAGAATGCAGCAATAAAGGCCCGAATCGGCTCTGAAGTTCCTGTAAATATGGCAGAAGAAATTCCTTCAGCGTTTCAGGCGACAAAACGCCGAACATATCTTCGCTTACTGCTATGCCGGAAGCCTCTTTCTTGTAGATATATGGGTGACAATGTGCACACGAAAAATGCTCGCGTCCAAAACGCCTGAACAGATAATTGAAAAACCCGATAATGGCGTCGGTACATATCCTCATAATCATGTGTACGGCTTCCGGCTGTGTATGTATACTTATGAACAGCTCCTGCTGATCCCATAGTTGACATGCCAGCGACATAGGCCCTTGAGGATCAGGCAATGCTAAAGGAATTAGGCTCTTGGTGGCCTCGAGAAAGAAATCGATACGGTCCATACATTTCGTAAAAGGGCTTTGTGGCAATTTTTCATAATCTGGAATCCCAAGTTTACCAAGCTCTTCAACATTGTAGATCACGGGATGTGATACAAGTGCACCTTTATTTAATTTCTCCCAGCGGGTCCCAAATGCAATGCTCAAATAATATGGCGAATTGCCGGTGATCAATATCGGAATATAATCATCGCAGATGCTCGCCTTGAGTAGAATATCATCCAACTGGGCATCGAGAACCTGTTCATGAGCAAAATATCCCATTTCGAACTCGTTTTGATCGTACCCTAACGGTACATCTCTTCTTCGCAGGGTGAATGGTACGGAATTTATTGTCTTTCCTTCCCAGAAAGCATCTAAAAACGCCCGCTTGCTTGCGATAGCTTCTGGGGGATAAAGTTCATTCAGTTTTTGGAGTTTATCTGACCGTCTCATTTTTGATTTCCTCAAAAACAGTTACTTTTACTGCAACAGCTATTGGGCCTCAGTACTTCAATTTTCAGCCCAAAAGCTACTCGTAGGCAATTATAACTTTTCTCATCTTTACAATTCTCATACGACGTGCTGCTCAAAGACCAGCCGTATAATATCGCCGGGATATAAACACAATTCGACAGTGCGCACTTTCTCGTACGACTGCCTGATATAATGTTGCTTGTCAAAGTTGTCTATTTCCACAGCCATACACACTTCTTCAGGAAACTTTAGATAAATGCTGTCCCCGTATGTCCCGTTCACTATTTCACTGTCCCTGCTTTCCTTCAGCTCTAATCTGCTCGTGTTATTAACAAGAAAGTATATATTCTTATTATTTCCCCTTGCCAGCCACACACCTAATTGTGCATCCAGTGGTGTTCTGCAATTCTTTAGCGTATCCAGATTTCTTAGGTACCAACCATGATAAAAAGATATCACGTGTTTGTGGCGTTCATCCAGGGTCTGTAAGTCCATCGAATAGCTTGGCACACCAACGGCAAGCATTTTTACGACAATAACTGCGGCGTCGGCAACGGAGTCACTGTTCGTGATGGTTTGATAATCGTTTAAGCTGTAAGGGGTGTAGCTGTTTATATAGGCAGTCCTAAGGAAGTTACCCTCGGGGTCGTATGGGGTATCGCCGGCTCTGACTATAGTGCCGTATTCATACAAATATGGCGTCGCATAGTTTTGTTTAAGCTCAACAATGTACTCTTTCTTTAAACTTCGTGTTTTCCGTTCGATTAGTTCAAGTGCTCTTGCCAGCCCTTCTATCATGGACGTAGTATCATGTTTATGCTCGTCGCTGACGCACGGCCCATCAGGAACACAGTTGAATAGATCATACTTGGCTCCATCAATATCGTATTTTTTTACAAGATCTGCACAAATCTCGGCCATTATTTCTCTGGCCTCAGGACACATAAAACACAAGCCGTGAAATCCGTTACTGGTCATCATTAATTCGTGTTTTTCATTTTGAATCAGATATGGTTTTCTTTTAACAAAACATTTTGCATAACATGAAACTGCATGAGGTGCGCACCAGATAATCGCATTAGCGTTATGAGCGTGTATTTGAGCAACAAGCTGTCTCAAATCAGGTATTTTATGTTTATCTTCACTCCAGTCGCCTATATTCAGCTTGACATCGAAGTCATTATCAAGACCGGGCCCGAACCAGCCGTCATCGATAATATAGTTCTTTATCCCAAGGTCAATACCCTGCCTGACATTGTCCAAGATAACCTCAGATGTAACATCATTTGAATTCCAGTCTGTCCATGAACACCAGTAGGGAAGCAAACTGTCTTGGGTTGTTTTCGGTGACACTTTAATCTTATCTGCCATCACTGCCGAAAATTTTCGCAGCGACGTAACCCAGCTTTCTTCATCTCCGACCACGTCTGCCTCCTTGAAATAAAGATACTCTGTAAACGCCTTATCCTCCTCTGACAATGACACATCTTGAGGTATCGAATAATCCTGTGTGCCTCTTTTTATCTCAAGCGTCAGCCTTTTCATCCAGGCAATTAGTGCTCTGCGTGTGGCAGGCTCTCTGACCGTAAAATCAGTTTCGATGTTGGCGCCTATAATACCGAATACTAGATTAGTGCAATGATTCATCCCTGTTAAAATAAAAACAGGCATCCTTATGTTGTTGATACGTGACCGCCACGTTTGGCCCCAGAATGTAACCGGCCGCATCTGCGTTATATAAGACCTGCCTGTATCAGGAATTATTACATCATGAAAGTTTTTCAGGTTCGTTGATACATGGTAGCTTACGCTTTTAATGCTGTCAGCTGGCGGTGGAACAATTCTTACTTCATACGGACATTCATTACCTAACTCGACAGAAACACCGTCTTGTTCGCCTGATTGCGGCCTGCTAACATCATAAAATTTGAACATGCAGGCAATATTCTTTTTAGTTGTAACTTCAATACTCAGCCAAAGCATTCTAATTCCCCAACATCTTCTTAAATCATTCCCGCAATCTGGCCAACAGCAATACCGCTCCGAAAAAAAATATCGCTACATAGTTATTGCTACCGACACTTCCCTTCTATCCAATAGTTCTGTGTATGGAATCACAACTTCAGCCTTTTCACATTTCTCCCGTAACTTATTATCCAGACGCACCAACATTTGGTCACCTAAATGTTTGCTATCTATCACTAACCGTACAAAAGTCTTACCAAAGTAGAAAGAGCAGGATATTTCTTCATTAATATGACTTCTCGAAGGCATAATTCTAAGCCCCTCTGCTGTTGTGGATAAGCCCAACAGACCTGTAAAAGCAATCGCATAAATCGGATTGTGGCCCGGATAGTATGGGAAAGGCCCCATTTTGAAACCTTTTCTTGTCAGGTTCCTAATCGTCATTTCCCGAGGGTTATAAAACTCGTATATTCTCTTATCTGCTTTAAATACCGCTTCAGCAGCACAAAGACTTCTTCTGGCCAGTTCGGCAGCTACATCGCGGTATCCATACCTCAGAAGACCTTTTAAGACCCAGTAATTCTGCGACAACCACACAGGCCCGCGCCACATATCATAGCAAAACCCTTCAGAATCAAGGCTTGTGCTTGGTACAGGCATTTCTGACCAGAACTCTTTTGGATTCAGCAGGTGTTTAACCAACCAATCAGCCTGCTCATCCGAGCATATCCCGGCAACCAGCGGCCAAAAACCTGCTATGGTCTTTATCTTAACTAAACTGTCCGTTGAAAAATCAAAGTCGTAGAAAAAGTTTGTATTATCATCCCAACAGGTATTTCGAACACGTTCAGTCAATGCGACGAACCTTTTCTTAAACAGCATTGAGTCTTCATTGTGTCCCAATTCCTCAGCCATCCTGCCAACATAGTCATAATACATGGCCATCTGGCTGGACAAATCGATAGCACCCATATTTTTGACATTAAGGGCAGTTTCCTGAATTTGCCGTTTATAACGCAGCGAATTGTCATAGCCTGAAGAGCAGGCTTCAAACAGACCTGTATTTGCTATTTCTCTTTTCTTTTCCCACCATTCTATATTCTTTCTGCAGATTTCGTATGCTCTTGTCAAAAATTGTTTATCTCTGGTTCTAAGATAAAGCTCCCATATAGTACCTCCCCATAAAGGCGGCTGCGAACAGCTGAAATCTCTCTCTTCTGGACATTCGGCTTCATCCAAGTTGACTCGACATCCAATGCTGTCCCACAGATTTGCGAACATTGCGTCCTTTTCTCTGTAGAGCATTAAATGATTCCTCATCTGCCCCGTGGCACGATCTATATCAATCCACATAGTATCTTCAATGTTATGAAGAGTGTCCCACATAGCCATACAGCAGCGAGGATAAAACCGGCCGCCAGAACACTCCCATTTGTCGACCATTATACCTTCAGGCTCAAATGTTGACGTTCTATGCACTATCCAGGCATGCTCCCAGAATTCCTTGTCAATGCCAGTTGGTATTTTAGGTACCATCGACGTGTATGACTTGGAGGTATTCAACATTTGCTCAATATCTGCGCTCTTTGCTTTTTCGAAATCCTCAACCATCCGACCTAAATTCTTTTCTATACCAGCTATGATAATAAATCTAACAGCCGAGTTCTCGTTAAAAGACATGCCCACTAACACTTTGAATGGTTCAACGGCCAATACGACACGATCCCTTGTGGGATATTTCAGAGGTATTTCTCTGTTATTGTCGGTGGTTATGACAATAGCTTTCGATGCGTTTTTATCTCCAATCTCCGGACATGACTTATTATCGCTTACTTCAATCACGAGCACATTATCCCACGCAAAAAGACATAGTTCTCTTATGCCAGCCTCTGATTCACTATACAAAACATCTCCTACCCATCTAAACTTTGAGTGTGTTTTTATGAAACCAAAACGCAGGTTTAAATCCATATCATAGAGCTGCTGTTTCTGTGTAGGCCATTTGGCGCACTCCTTGGGCATCGAGACACCAATATGTAAAATGCCCCCTGTTCCGGTCTCACACTTCCACTTCAACCCCCTGTATTTATTTACTTTTTTGGAATTCCCAATACAAGGAAATATGTAATATTCCATTTCTCAATAACCATGAAAATATATTATATGCAAATCTCTCTTCACTTACGCAAATACCTGAGAATCTCTTCAACATCCGTTCGCAATGCTAATTCCCAATGAAGCATTCTATCTCCGATTTCATCCCAGTCGAACAAACGCTTCTCTACCCATTCAGATGGGTTAGAAATCGAGTCCCCAAAATCGTAAGCGGATACACACGGCTCAATCAGTACAGATGCATAAACAGCATAAAGCGAATAAACTCCTCGCCCAACCAACGTAAGGTTGCCTGCATCAACTGATTTCAACGTTCTTGCGAATTGCGCCGCCCTTACAACATCATAAACTCGCTGGGCAAAAAGGCTGTCGCCAAGCCGAATGGCTTGTTGGGCAAAGATCGACTCGGTCCCCTTGTGCGTCCGCAATTTGACATCGTTAGGATTAATACTGTTAAACAATACCGAGCCGCTGCCACGGATATCCACAGCCAGGATCGCCTGACCTTCCTTCAAAAGCTCAAAAAAAGATGGATAAATCTCATCAAGCCGCGTTGTAATATCCTCTTCAATCCACAAAATCAAAGATGGATTCTTTACATCATTAGGCAACAACAAAGCGGCACTAAGAAAAACATCAACTTCGCTGTGGAAAAACACCATCTCAATCGTGCATTCATCACGCTCCTGCCGCTCGATAAAACGAGGCAGAAAATCTACAGGCTCACGATATGAAAACACGATCTCCTTTATAAATGAGAGCATGTCGGATTTGTCTTTTTTCTGCTCGTAAAGCTCAGCACAGAGCGCGTGAACCGTCTGAACTTCGGGGAAATCGCCAAGCACCTGGCCCGAGCGTGTCACCTGTAACTGTTCATCCGGCAGGACGTCGATCCCATGCTGAATATACACTGGCTCCGATAGGCCCATCAGATGTTTCTGAAACCACAGAACCGCTTCCTTGCGATGCATCGCTGTATAGTCATGGGTATTATCATCGCGCACAAGGGCAAGATTCTCACTCTTGCCGTAAATCTCATAAATATGCCTCGCCTGCGCGACCGAGTTAATTGTGCCTTCAATCGGGAAAAAATCATAGTTAACAGCCAGCACCATCATCGGCTTAGGTGCAAAGGCTATCAGAAAATCGGAATGGTCCAGCCCACAACCTGTAAAATTGTATATATCCTGCTCACCATCATTGGCAACACCACTCTTTGCATACCATCGATAGCCATGTATAAATGTGGCAGGAGCTGCGGCCTTGACCCGTTCATCCAAAACCATCATGTAGGCCGTTTGAGTCCCACCGCCGGAATTGCCGGTAACACCGATGTGCTCAGAATCAACATAATCGAGGCTCTGCAGAAAATCGATACCCCGCATCGCGTCATTAATAAAGTAACGCGCCACATTTGCTCCGACTAATGTAGCCTTGAAGTTGTTGTAACTATGCTCATATGTGCCCCATGCAACATCAGTACAACCTTTTTCTTTATTCCAGTACCCCAGCCGTTCACCCTGACCAACAGGGTCGGGACAGAACACAACAAACCCGTGAAGCACAAAATCCCGGCACGCCTTCTGGTAAGGCTCATATGCTTTGCCGTTTTCAGTATGTCCGCAGGGAAACAGGATTGCAGGAGCTGCCTTTTTTAGTGTGTTAGGAACATATAGATTGGCGGTCACGTAAAACTCTGGCAGGCTCTGATACAGCACCTTTTCAATGCGAAAATCGCCGCAATCAATTGTGCCTGTAATCTCAGCCTTTAGTGGTGCGTCAGTATGGGGCAAACCCCCTATGTTTTTTAGAAGTTCTTGGCGAATCCATTCCACACGTCTGCAATGCTCCTGCTTGGTCCTTATTCCAGAGCGGGCAGCATCACCTTTGTCGAGCGCCTCATATGTCCTTCTCAGCAGACGGTCACGCAGCTGTGCAGCCGTATTGTAATAGTTTCTGATTTGATTTGCAGGCATGTCATATGTCCTCTAACATTCCTTCAGAATCCAGCCAATACAGAAAACGAAAACATCCCCGCGCCAACA
Source organism: Planctomycetota bacterium (assembly GCA_043816955.1). Classification (GTDB taxonomy): domain Bacteria; phylum Planctomycetota; class Phycisphaerae; order Sedimentisphaerales; family CAYZTY01; genus JBDRHL01. Next base: position 25,769 of record JBDRHL010000010.1, read on the forward strand.
CAGCAAATTCCATATTACCGACAGGGCTCGGCCCTTCCCAGTTAAGGCCGGGCCGTTGGAAAATCAGGTATTTGAAATTCTTCAGACCAACATCGAGAAACCTGCGGTTTCCGGTCAATTCGTACGCTCGCCCCAGCGGCTCAAGGCAGAGGCTCATTACGTTTGTGTGGCTATGATCGGGCATATCGTAATAGTAAAAGAAGCCGTTTGGCGTTACCCCCTTATCTATCAGCCAGTAAGCGCCTCTGATAAATATTTCATTAAGGCTTTCATCGCCGCTTGCTTCTATGTACCGAGCCAGCCCCGCCAAGGCAATCGATGTTTTCCACGCCGCCGCGACTGCCATACTCGGTGGGTCATATACTCGCCAGGCCCCTTCAGCATCCATATCCATCAGATTCTCGATATAAGGTTTCGCGCCATCGATATATTTTTTTTCGCCCGTTGCTTCATACAGTGCTGCCAGAAGCATCAGCGGTATGCCGGTTCCCCGTACATTTTTGGCCCAGTTTTTGCCGGTTTTGCCTGCCTCAATCATAAAATCGCCGGCCAGCTTTGCATTCTCAAGTGCTCTCTTCTCGCCCGTTACCCAGTAATACGTAACCAGCCCTTCAGCCCATGACTGAAATGTGCTCGGCGGTATCCCGCCAATTACGTGTTCGGCTTTCTCGCAGCCGTGTATTCCGCCAACGTCCGCTAAATCACAGGAATGGTGGCAAATATCCACGTCCATCGTATGTTCCGCTGCTGAGAAGGCCCGACTGAAGGCGTGGGTATCGCCGGTTCGCAGAAACCCTAACAAAACAGCCTGCAGGAAATCCCACCGATTGTTCGTATAAGACCAGCGCTTCTTGCGTGCCATGCTGAAATGAATGTTTATTTCATCGCCGTAGTTAAGCATCCCCATTCCTTCAACGGGCATACCCAGGTGGGACATTTTTCTTCCCATTTTCAGACAGTCATCGATATACTGCTCAAAGAATGGGTATTTATCTGGCCTGTAGGCAAAAATTTTGCCCAGGGTCTGGCTATCCGCCAGGCTCTTATGGTCTACGTAAGCAGTTACCGGATAATCAGACGCATAATAAAATTGTCGCAGACTGCTGACATTCTCAGGATTCATTGCAAAATCAACCAGAACATGGTGTGTCTTTGCAACGCCCTGAACCAACTGCAAGTCTTCATCATTTTCCGGCACAAGCACGAAGGTTACAGCATTTTTATCGACCCACAACTGCTTAGGGCAGTTCCAGCCGAAATCACGCAGTACCGCCGCAAAATTACCCGCAGCCGCCAGGCCCTGCGCGCCGATTTCGCTGCCGATTTTCCCACCGCTTCTATCCGCAATATCGAATGTCAACTCGGTCTTTGCCTTTTTCGACTTGGTATTAAGCGCATACCCGCAGCCTGGCGGATAAACCGAGCCGTCTAAATGGAAGCGCACATTGTCAGTTTGCTTAATAGCCGCAGGAATCCTCAGACTTATACTTTTTACCTCTGAGCTTATCAACTTGGGCTTCATCCAGTGCTGCTGAGCGGCTATAATTTCTTTGGGAATATCATAACCCTCACGATTGATAAAGGTATAAGAAATTCTGACTTGACTTGTCCCTTTGATAAATCTCAGCCTGATCTCAAAGTCAAGAAATGTTTTACCGTCCGAAGTGGCATGTTTGCCTGTAGCTTTCAATACCACCTTCAACGGCCCGCTGCTTTCTATCTCAAAGGTCGCATCCCGGCATTTCGAAAGCCGGAACTCTTTACCATCGCCGCTGCGAACCACAACCTCTGCTATATCACCATTGTTGAAAATTGGCTCGTTACCAGTCCAGACCTGCTTCAGCGGGGAAAATGGCTTTTTGCCTATTGCGAATCTGGCCCGGCCCGTATCGACCCCAAAGGCATCTGTATTCTCACTGATAAAGCTTGAGTCAGACTCAGTTGGGCATTGAGCCGAATCGCCATATTCAAGACGATAAGTACGCTGGCTTCGCCCCTTCACACTGCACAGAAAGAAAACCTCAAGCCACCTGATACTGCCGTCCGCCCGCACCGAGAGTGTAGAAAACTGCGCGGGGACCTGCTGGCCGGTATCATCAATCAGACGAACGTTATCAGACGAACTTAACCTGCCCTTACCTATCGGCACTCCCAACTGCACGGCCTCGGAGTCTCTTTCTACTCCGTAACTTTCTGTCACATAGAGTGATGTACTATGCATCGAATAACCTACCTTTCCAGGTTTATACAGTCCGGCAGCCTGACAACTTTAATCTGTTTTCTCTTATGGTAGTCAATTTGGTCCGGGCCTTTAATCGGCATGCCCACTGGAAGGTCAAAGCAGGCTTCTTTCCGCATTAATCTGACAAATCGGCCTTTCGGACAAATCTTTATCGAACATTTCGAGAGATTTTCTGTCTCCAGCACAGCAGCATCGCCAATCCTGCCGCGAGCTATCTGTATAATCCCATCCCAGAACCGGATAATCGGATGCCTCGGCGCAACCAGGGTTCTTTCTTCTACCCATGATGAGCCGACCCACCGTGACTTATCGGGCAGCGGCACCGGCTCAGCTAAAAAGGTCTCCAGATATCCAGCCAGGTGCTGCTCGACAAATTCGTAAGCGCTTACACCCCTGTCAGGCGAGAATATCGGCCAGCTATAGACACCGTGGAGGGCCTCCATCTTCAGCGACTGCCTGAGAATATTGTCTGCAGCCGCAATCACCTTGCCGAATGCATCGCCGTTAAAATCAACCTCCTTTTCGTTGTTCAATGCTACACACCTGAAGAACATCTCAACCAGGTATTTTCTCAAAACAGAGTAATCCCTGAGTTTCTCGAAATAGTATACGAGTTTCGTACGCTCAAACACATCACTCTTTGCCGACCTGCTGCTAAGCTCTTTCAGAGCCTCCGCAGCCAGGGCATAGGCCCTATCGCCGTCGGCCATCGCATCTTTGATAAGCTTCTCATTGGGGTTGAATAGCCTCTTTGTAAGTCCCTTCTTGGATTTGTCCCACTTACTTGGTAGCCTTGTTACCATACCTGCCCAGCTATGCTCGCGTGATGCAATCATATTATGATAATTAACTATGGTTATGCCCTTGTAGAAAAACAGCTTCTCGGTAATCTGCTCGGTCTTTTTCAGGGCACTAATTACAGCCGGAGCTGCTTTTGCACCGTACCTTGCAGTCGCCCATCGTTGCCAGCATTTGTTGATATTGCAGTTCGGATCCCAGCTCAGACGCGAAAAGACATAAACATTAAACTCGTTTGGATGCGTGAACGTCTCCTCCGGCTCCATCTCCGGAAATGGAAAATCAACCCTGCCCACTAAACCAATACATTTTTTATCCTTGGCATGACAAATGCGCTTTTTAAGATCCAAAGGTGTTATAGCCGGCACAAAGGTTCTTCCCTGCCATTCCCTGTCCAGGCTGAATTCAACAATATGGTCATTTTTGAACACGCCGATTAACGGTTCATCAATGATTGCGCCACCGCCGAAATCCAATGGACAATATTTTGACATTACCTTCACATAAGACGGAAGGTTTTTATAGGCCTTGTGTATTGTTTCTAACTCCTTGTGCCCGTAGTAGTCATTCAAACCGGTATGTTGAAAAGTTCTTATGACTATATCTTTGTGGTTATTTTCGCATGCTTCTGCCACAAGGTTAACTATCAGAGCAACTTTTTCTGATTGACTTAATTTTCTGCATTTTGAACATTCACAGCCTGTCTCTGTTAAAATACTGAAATACCCAGACTCATTCACTGACAAAACTATACCTGTAAGACTGGGAACGTTCTTAAAGAGTTCTTCATACTTATTTTTAATAAAATCCTGTACAAATTTCTTAGATGGACATACCGCATAGTTAACCCCTTTAGCCTGGTGATAAAGGGCAAAGAATTCCGGTGGGAAATAGATTTCGTGCGACCAGACATACAGATCAACCAGATTATCTGTCGCTCTCCGGCCAACCTCCTCTAATAACTCCATACGGTATTGCCGATCGCGCAACGAGCGCAGCTTCCTAAATTCCTTATACCGCTCGTAAGGAAGTATCCAGTCAATGTCCCAGCCATCAAACGGACGCCCATTTATTTCAAATGAGTTAATGCCGAACTCGGGAGCCTTTTCAATAATTCTGATTATCCTTTTAAGACCCTCAAGAAGCCCAAGCCTCTCATCCCATGGAGCACAACGATGAGTATTCGAGATAGCCGCCGACCAACGGCGATTTTTGAAAAACGGCTTTCGAATAATCTGCGTTGGTTTAGGTAGCCCCCCAGCGAGTTCAATTCTCTCGCATAGATCGTATATCCCATATACCAAACCGCGCTTACCTTTGGAAGCAACTACGGCACAATTATTCTTTCCAACTTCAAGTAAATAGGCTTCTGAATTCAAGGATAGTCGTGTTTTGATATCCAGTATCGACTCGGGTTGCCATTCGTTCTGACCTATCCAGCAAAGATTAGTAGATTCCTCAACTGCTCCTTTTATACTGGCGGCACCAGCCTTTACCTCATACCTTTCCGACAAAACTTCAACCAGCTTTGAGATTGCGCGTTTCTCTGCAGCCGTTAAACAACTCACAAAGAGTTCTAAATTAAGCACTTCTACACTCCTGACCCTTTTGTAAACCAACCTTTGATTTTGGACGAAAAACGCTTATACAATCGTTTGCCGAGGCTGTCAAGGAAAAAATCCTTTTCAACGGACTCGGGGTGCACTTCATGTTTGTAGGTAGATTTTTTAAGCTGCCAAGGGCTTTTTCTGCCATAATTGCTCCCATTTATCGTTCGGTCACCTAACCCATAAGGCCAACACTGATGATGAGCCTAAACGGGTCCATATCATTCCTGATTGTTTCAGCCGTTTGCCAACCACATTCTTACAAGCTCCTTCAACCACACCGGAGTCTATATCATAACCTTTTTCGCGAAACACATCGTAACGCATTTGGTCTTCGTTATTCCAAACATACCGAATCAACGTATCTACTGCTTCGCGTTTAGAACATCTATACTTCTTGCGTTGCCCTTTTAGATCGTCCAGTAACTTCTTCGTCCAGCCGTCCCACAGCCAATCCAATCGTTTTTTAACCCATTTTTCTGTCTGCTGCGTACCCTCGCCAAAGAGCGTTTTGCCACAATCCCAGACATATTCTGAGGTATGGAACCAATCTATTATACTCAACTTGACTGGATTTTATATAACCCATTTATTCAAAAGATGTTACGATCTTATACAAAATACACAAAAGGGGGTATCTCCTTGACTCCAGTACATACAATCGGTAGTATTTGCGATCATGGAAGATTACCCGCGAACATTGATGGAATTGGAAAAGCGGTTTTCATCGGAAGAGGCCTGTCGGGAATATTTGGAAGTTCTTCG
>JBDRHL010000011.1:0-2258 GCA_043816955.1 Planctomycetota bacterium
CCTCTCTGCGATGGTAAACCGTTCCAAGCCCGCAATAAGCCTCCGCACATCTGCTGTCAAGACGACGAGCCACCTTGAATGCTATTTCCGCATCGCTTAAGTTACTATTCTCCAGGGCAATCAGGCCAAGTCCCACATAAGGCGCAGCCTCGTCCGGCGCAACAACCGCAGCCTTTTCATAGCAGTGTTGCGCTTCGCCTAGCTTACCTGCTGCCAGATAGCATCTGCCCAGCTCTACCAGCGTCCTGTATATGCCTGGCAGAAGGTCTTCCGGGAAGCTCACATTCTCCATCGTGTCCATTTGTTCCAAGGTCCTTGCCAAATCCCTGCCGGTATTTACTCCGCCAAGCTGTTCCCATCAGGCATTATCCTGCCACTGATATGGTAAGCAAATGCTATGCCCCCAGCGAAAAACCCGTTTTGATAACCTATTTTCCGCTCCGAGATCTCTGTCTGTATAAATATCGAACATCCTGCCGACAAAAACTGCCGGCTTTTGATGGAGTTTTTTTAGAAATTTCGGTAGTATAGTCCCGGCGCGCGAAGCGGATGTTGATGATGATAATTGTGATACAAGTTGATTTACAGGGGTAAAAAATGAAGTACTCTTTTATGACATTTTCGTGTCCCTCGCTGAGTTTGGATGAGGTTCTCTCTGTTGCCAGGGAGTACGGCTATGACGGAATTGAGCCGAGGATTGAGGCCGGGCATAAACACGGCGTGGAACTGACCGCTGATGGCAAGCAGCGCAAAGAAATCAGAAAAAAAGCAGTTCGAAGCGGGATAGAAATCTGCTGTGTGGCAACTTCATGCAGATATGCAGACCCTGCCAAAGCGGAAGAATCGGTGGAAATAGCCCTGAAGAGCATCGATCTGGCAGCGAACATCGGCTGCAGCAGGATCAGGGTCTTCGGCGGTGGAATCCCCAGCGGGCTCAGCAGGGCAAAAGCTACTGAGCAGGTTAGGGAGTCCCTGTTGCACCTTGGCGACCATGCGGCAGAACGAAAGGTCACGGTTTGCGTTGAAACGCATGATGACTGGTGCAGGCCGGAGGATTTGGCAGAGGTCCTCCACCAGGTCGATCACCCCGCCATAGCCGTCAACTGGGATATAATGCATCCGATCATGATCGGAGGGGCAACTATGGACGAGGCATTTGAGGTATTGAAGTCCTGGATTCGGCACGTGCATTTCCATGACGGGATAAAGACAGCCGCCTCAATGGAACTTTCTCCGGTCGGTGAAGGGATTATCGATCATAAAAAGGCTGTCCGCCTTCTTGGCGGCATCGGATATCAAGGTTTTCTCAGCGGTGAATGGATAAACTGGCGGCCTTATGAGGATTATCTTGCCGCTGAGCTGGCGACAATGAAAGGATATGAGCAGAATTGCCGGGGCTAACAGGGCTCAGGCGTATGCTTCCGCTTCCTCGGTTCGTTCGGTTTGTGGGCTGCTCTCGAAAATCTGGTCAGCCTGTATGTTTTCCTGCCGCCCCGGCTGGAAAGGCAGCGGTTCGGTGAAACGGACAACAATTCTTCGCAGAAAAGGATTTATTTGATCGATTCGCTGGATATGACCTTGGCGGATAAAATTCTGCAGGTCGAATGTATCGTCTGGGTGGTATAGCGGCACGCTGAAACGCATGCCCAGGTTTTGGCTTGGATACGGGCACTGGTCGGCATAGCACGTAAATGCAGCCGCCTGGCTGGAAATGTCGACCATTTGTCCCTGCTGGAGAACATCATTTATATTTTCTGCAAACCAGATGGGCCAATGGTATCTAAGGCGTTTTTCGCCTCTTCGCTCGACAAAGCCGTTCATTGATTTTCTCCTGTAAGCTAAAACCTTATTTACTTATGATCGGCAATTGCAGGGGAGGGCTTAACAATGAATCGCCGAGAATAAGTGTATCCAGCCTGCTGGCAAGGGCGTTTGAAAGCGAGTGCTGGTATTGGCGAGTCTTTTTATGCTTAATATTTTAGAAAATATGGAACGACCGGCGCTGTGATTGTAAAGGTCGTCAAGACCTGATAAACAGGTACTTGCGACAAGGTGGTACGTAGCCGCCTGCAATCGCGGATTATTACCCTGCAGTAACAGAGCCGCATACAATCAAAAGGAGCCGGTCGTGAAGAACAGTATAACCTATAAAGACAGATCGCAGAGACGCCAAAAAGTTACTGTCAATGTTAAAAGAATATGAGGCCAGAATAAGGGAAAAGGGGGTGTGATTTATTTCATCACCCGGCCTCCGAAGC
>JBDRHL010000012.1:0-16118 GCA_043816955.1 Planctomycetota bacterium
AAGCTCGATATTTTCTACTACAGGATTATCAACATTAATAACTTGAACCTGGCCGTTGTCACTCCAGATTGCGTGGCTGTTGCCGATCTTGGTTAATTGCTCAGAAACTCCTAAGGAAATTGGACACAAAACCAGCAGGACCCCAAGCACTAACAAAAACACTGTGAAAATCTTATTGTCTTTTTTGCAGAACATGCTCATAATCCCTTCCTTTGCTTTCTTATCCACCAGTTTTTGGCTCGAAAGACACAAAGAATTTTGCACAAAACTCAAAACGAGTAAAAGCGACCAAAGCTGCTGCACTTTTTCAAAGCACTTTCGAAGCCTGGCACCACCACTATGCTTGCCCCGGCACAATCACGGACAATTATCCAGGTTTTTTCACACATCCGGATTCCACTGCACCACCTGGCCATTATTGTGCCTTATACAATCGTTTGCCTAAAATGTCAAGGCAAAAATTATTCTGCCTATGAATATCTCCAGACACGAAAGAACTGGACATACTTTGGCTTGTTCTCGTCTGTCCAAGTTCTAGATAGCAGTCTTGTATTGTCTCCTCCCCAGATGAGGCGTTACTTCCTGACCCGGAGCCTGGTAGCCTTCGAGCAGCATGAGCAACATAGCACAAACCTGCAACCATTTACGGGTATGATAGACGGGGCATCCTGTATCTGATACGAGTAATGCCATTATGAAAAAAACTCAAACGTCGTTGCACAAAGTTAATCTGCGTCCAGCAAGATTTATACAAACGCTATACAAAAGAATGCAAAATGTGCCCGGTACAAATTTGTCCTGACGAAACGAAAGCCAACCAATCAAAAAATCTCAAACAAAAGCTTGACAACCTCTACCACGGGATGTACTCTTTGCTACATGCTGGGGGGCAATGACTATTGGAAGTATGTGAAGTTAAATGAGAGATTCTGTTCATGACAGATATTGCTAAAAAAGCCACACAGATTGCCATTATTGTTATCGGTTTCGCCCTAGCTGTTACAATTACCGCATTTAATTTGAGCTCTTCCAAAGACACTTCCCTCTACAAGGGTAACCTATGGATAAAGTGCACAAATGAGAATTGTTCGGCGGAATACCAAATAAGCGCCGACGAATGGCGTAAGTTGATGCCCGGCCCAGGGGCGAATGAAAACACCCCTTTTAGATGTAAAAAATGTGGCCAGGCAACGGCGTGCCTGGCTGAAAAATGTGAGGAATGCGGAGCCGTTTTCATCCCAGCTTTTGAAAGTCGCTATTATGAGCAAGTTATGAGATGTCCAAATTGTGGCCATTGCAACTATCAGGAGCCGAACCAGTAACGCCACTGACAACAAGAATAACCACCGCATCCATGAAAGCACTCGCAAAAACAATATTCTCTGGAATGAGAAGGTCATTGAAAGACTTAATAGTTGTTATTTGCAGGATTCTAACTGCGACAGTCCTATTTATCGGTACTGCTTCGACCCAGGCTGCTCTACTTGACAGCATCGATAAGGGCTTTGACGCTTACTGTGAGGGTGATTTTACACTGGCCCGCCGAATTGTCAAAAAACATCTTGACCAGCCTTGGGGGCGTTTTGTTTTTTACATCTGTCAAATTCATGACACAAGAAACCAAAACATTGCTGAAGGACTTACAGGCCTTAAGAAACTATTTGACGATGAAACTCTGGACAAAGAGATTCGTGCTGAGGCCGGGATGGCTTATGCCAGGGTGATTCAGATTTTTCAGATTCGAAAACAGTACCTGGAATATGACAACGTTCAGGTTGAAAGTCTTTTTCGAAACATAATAAAACTTGCTCCGCGCAGTAAAACCGCGACATTCGCAGCTGTTTACATTGCTGAATCCTTATTCACTAAGTACCTGAAAAATTCCGACGGAGAGGCCGCAAAACAAGCTTTTGCTTTCATAGAGGATTTTTTGGCCAGCTACGAGGGTCCTACTGAGAATACTGTCCTGGTTCATCTCTACCTTGAGACATTTTATATTGAGGTATTCCGGGATTATGGTAGATCTGTTGAGCATCTAAAAAAAGCTTACGAATTAGGCATAACCAATGAAACTGAAAAACGCAGGATTCTTTTTAGACTGGGTAGAATTTATGATGCCAGACTACATGATACAACAACGGCCAAAGCATATTACGAAGAATTTCTCAAATTATATCCTTATGCTTTTGAAGCGTTTGTCATTGAGGGCTACCTCAATGAACTGAATGAACATAATAAATAAACTATGGCCCGAAATACAACGACATATATAGGTAGTCTCAGTTCCAGCTTCAGGTTTATTAGCATCGCCTTTGTAGCTTTGTTCTATCTGATTTCTGTTGCATACATATACTTTGCCGGTCCGGACAAGAGCAAGCTGGATCCTGAGGCAAAAATTATTACAGTGGCGCATTGGAACCTGGAGGACGGCTATCGGGAGGGCCTTGAAGAGTTAATAAATCGTTTTGAGCAGCTCAAAGCCGGACAGGGCCAAAAGGTGAAAGTCATTCAGACCACAGTCCCGGAGAGAGGATACCTGCAATGGTTCATGACTCAGCTTATCGGCGGGGCCCCTGCAGACATTCTACAATTACACGGTCATCAATGGGTATACAAGGAGTATATTTATCCTCTCTCCGAATACGTTGGAAAGGAAAATCCTTTTAACAGGGATACCCCGTTGGAAGGGATGAGTTGGAAGGACTCGTTTGTCGATGGAATGTTAGCTTCTGCCCATCTGACCGCCCAATATGCCGACTATTTCTGCGTTGGGACCTGCTTCCATGTCTATCGTCTTTTTGTAAATCTTGACCTTCTCGAGGAAACAACCGGCAGCAGAAAGATGCCTGAGTATCTGGCTGAGTGGCTCGAAATCTGTGAAAAGGTCAAAGAATACGCTCAAAAAACCAAAAAAATTATCATACCGATTGGAATTCACAGTGTTCAAAAATCTCCGATAAACTATTTTCTTGACTTTTACTTTAGCCAAGTTGCCGGAGACCTGACCGACAATGTTGCCAGGTTTTGTACGTCTAACCCGGACATAGATGAAGCACTTGAAAGGATATTTAACGATCCTAATTTCGCCGAGCAGCTACTGGCCCCTGTTGGTATTGTAAAAGAGCTGGGACAATACTTCTGTGAGGGTTTCTCCACTATGGACGCCGAGCAATCTAAATTTCTTTTCTATTCGGGAAAGACGGTTTTCTACCCTGAGTTCAGCGTTTTTGGCTACTCAATTGTAAACAATTGTCCCTTCGAGGTTGGCATTATTCCTGTACCGTCGATTGGATACAACCATAAGTATTCGAAGTATTTTACCGGTAAGGTAGCCGAACATGCTGCCTCCGACTTGATGTACGGAATCCCCAAGGCCACAAAACATTTTGATTTGGCCCTAGAGTTTCTGCAATTTATGACATCTTACGAAGGAAATCAACTGCTAATGGGGAGCTGCAAATGGCCGCCAGCGGTCAAAAAAGCCAAGTTCGAAGGAATTCTTAAATCATTTCGACCTGAAAAGGGGCAACATTTGAGGGTAATCGGCCTGCCGTGGAGAACACAGCTGTACGTGGCTTCAGATATGAAAATGCGAGCAACGCTTGAAGATACCATTACCAAAAATATCGACAACCCGACTGAGTTCTTCATGGAACGTTTTCGGCAGCGGAAGAATTTACTTATAAGTGAATGCGCCGAGATTGAACAGGAGCATTATCGTGCGAATATGGAGAGAGAATTGCAGCGACTGCAGTTTTCCGTCGGTCTGTTGTCCAAAAACCGCTCAGACAAAGAAATGGAAACTCTTCGCATGCAAAGCAAGGCAATTGCTGAGTCCTATCCCGAGGTAGTAAGGCGGTATATTGTATATCTCAATTACATAGACCAGGTAAAAAAAATGTGAAGACTTAACTATAAAGTAGGCGTTCTATGTACGAAGGAACATTACTAAAAAGCAAATTGCAGGCAGGCCAAATCTGCCTTGGCACATGGATCAACTTTACTGATCCGACTGTGGCCGAATTATTGACGGAATCGAGCTTCGATTTTTTTATCATTGATTCCGAACACTCGGCGATGGACATCGAATCGGTCCAGTTGAATATTATGGCTACTAAGGGCACACAGGTAGCCCCCATGGTAAGAGTGCCATGGAACGACCCCGTGCTGATTAAACGCGTTCTGGACTCCGGTGCAGCGGGAGTGTTGGTACCACTGGTGCGCACAGCTAATGACGTTCGCAACGCTATTTCAGCCTGTATGTATCCACCGAGAGGTAACCGCGGTTTTGGACCGCGCAGGCCGGCAAGCTATGAGCGGCACTTTAATAAATACATTGAAACTGCAAATGATAATATTATTGTATGGGCACAGATTGAACATATCGACGCAGTTAACAATATTGAGCAAATTGTTCAGGTTCCCGGCCTCAGTGGTGTGTTTGTCGGCTCTTGCGACCTGTCCGGCTCGATGGGCCTATTAGGGCAAACCAGTCACGCGGATGTGCTTGGTGCAATTGATAAAGTGATCGCTTCAGCTAAAGCCGCAAACATACCAACAGGCATAGCTGGCCCAGCCAAACCGGAACTTGCCAATCAATGGCTCGAGAAGGGAATCCAGTTCATAACTCTCGGCGGTGACCAAGGGTATCTGGTACATGCCAGTCAGCAGGCAGTCAATGGTCTGAAAAAACTGCGCGAAGAAAAAAAATGAGAAGCGATATGGGAACAAAACAGAAATGAGGAGTTCCTCTAATGGCGAATATGATGAAATCGCTTGTGCTCGAGCGCCCCAACAAATTGGTCTTGATAGAGCGGCCCATACCGGAGCCCAGACCCGGCGAAGTGCTGATCCGCGTTAAATCCGCCGGTATTTGTCATACGGACTTTATTGCTTTGAGGGGTGATTTTCCTGGATGCAAATATCCGACAGTTCTCGGCCATGAGTTCAGCGGAATTGTCGAAAAATGTGGGCAAGGAGTTTTGAAACTACGACCAAACGACCGCGTAGTGTGCATGGGCTTTGGTTTCTGCAGGACGTGCAAATATTGCCGTCGTGGTCTTGAAAACGCCTGCAAAAATATCTCCGTGATACCTTTTCACATGGATGGTGCTTACCAGCAAATGGTTTGCTTGCCCGCTGCCATGGTTTTTTGTTTTGATGAGTCACTCAGTTTCAACAAAGCTGCGCTCACTGAACCTGCTTCCAATGGCTACGCAGCGGTAGATCGTGCAAATCTCTACCCGGGCGAACATGTTGTTATCATAGGTCCCGGCCCCATAGGGCTTTTGGCTGTCGCTGCAGCTGACCTAAAATCTCCAGCGAGCCTGATCCTGCTCGGCACAAGGGCTGAGCGACTACAAATGGGCACAAGATTGGGAGCAACGCATACTGTCAACGTCCTCGAAACGGACCCGTATGAGGTGGTAATGGATATCTCCGATGGCCATGGTGCCGATGTGGTAATTCTGTGTGCTGGCACAGAAACCGCATGGGAGTTTTCCGGAAGAGTTTTGGCAAAGTACGGAAGAGTAATCGTCGAATCGCTGCCCGATAGAGCGGATTCCAAATGGCCTGTGGCCGTATTCGATTTTACCGCCAAGCATATTAGCTATCTGGGAGTAAGCGCCTATACAGCCTGTCAGTTTCGCGCAACTTTAGATCTAATGCAGGCAAAAAAAATTGACGTCATGTCGCTGATCACGCACACCTTCAGCCTCGATGATTATGCCGATGCTTTTGAAACTTGCGCTGAGCGCACAGGCGGAGCGGTCAAGGTCGTTATCGAAATCGCCAAAGAATAATTCCAGAGGACAAGAATGACAGTAAGATTCAAAGTTGTGCTAATCGCCAATGATGACCATCCGATACCAGAATGGGTAAGCAAGAAGTTCGAGCAGACCGATATCGATTTTGTATATCATCAGTGTTATGGACGGGAAGATTTGGAAAAATGCGCGACCGACGCCGATGTACTCTGGCTTATGTCCAGCCGAAAAGGGCTGGTATTAGAAGAAAACATGTACATATTCAAAAATGCACGTGCTATTATTAAATGCGGCTCAGGCACCGATAACATAGACCACGATGCCTGTACCAAACGCGGCATAATTGTCGCGCATACACCCGATGATCCGACCGATTGTACGAGTGACCATTTTATCGCGATGTTATTCACCGCCGTCCGGCAAACCGCACGCCAGGACCGCCTTGTGCGGCGGGGAATATGGAGCGTTCACGCAGCAATGCCGATAGGCCCTCTCACAGGAGCTGATCTTGGCCTTATTGGTTTTGGTCGGATTGGAAAAATGATTGCCCTCAAACTCTCTGGTTTCCGAATGAATATTCGTGTATTCGATCCGTTTGTCGATTCTGCCACTATCGAAGCCGCTGGCTGTGTAAAAATGGAACTTGCGCAGTTACTCAAAGAATCGCAATATGTCCTGCTCGCATGTCTATTGACGGAAGAAACAAGAGGAATTCTTGGGGAAAAAGAACTCAAGCAGATGCGCTCCGATGCTGTACTTGTCAATGTGGCAAGAGCCGGTCTTGTCGACGAAAAGGCATTGATTAAGGCTCTAAGGGAGAACTGGTTCAAGGCCGCTGCATTTGATGTTCTAGAAAGCCATCCACTGCAGCCTGGCGATGAATTCCTTGAACTGGAAAACATCAATTTTACGCCCCATTTGGGCGGCTATGCGTATAATTATCCTAACTCGCTTTTCATAACTTGTGTGAATGAGATCATCGGCATGTCTAAAATGCAGCTTCCCAAGTGGATAGCGAATAAAGGCGTCGTACTGAAACGGAACATAACATAGCCTGACAGTCCCAATAAACTAACAAGAATCGCGTTACTAACAGCTTTGAATATTTGAAATTCCGGTGGGAAAAGAATAAAGATGAAACTGTCGATGCGAGGTATTAAAAACCACAACGTGCCAAAAGGATCGATTTCGCTTTGGTGGCTGGGACAGGGGAGTTTTATTGTAAAGAGCTCCAAAGGAATTATTGTGGCGATAGATCCTTATTTGTCCAATTCCTGTAAAGCTGCCGGCGAAAGCGTGGGCCTTAATTGTGACCGGCTTATCGAGCCGCCATTATCACCTCAGGATTTGGTTGGCATCGACTTGTATGTGGTTACACATTCTCACCAGGACCATCTTGACCCTGAAACCGTTGGTCCTTACCGGCGGGCAGGAGGGAAAGGGCCTTATATTGCTCCGCCTGAGTCTGTGGAAAAACTTAAAGAAATGGGAGTTAATCAAAGTGAAATGTGCATGATCTGGCCAAACAAAACTCATATCGTTGGCGACTTCAGGATACGCGCTACATTTGCTATACCTTACGGCGCGGATGATCTGACGCATGTGGGGTATCTGATTTTCGCAGATCACGGCCCGACGTTTTACTTTACTGGCGACACCGACTATCATGAAATACTGGCAAACAGTGTCGCGGAATTTAAACCAGATGTATTACTGACAGTGATTAACGGGGCGTTTAAAAATATGGGACCGGCCCAAGCGGCTCTTTTAGCCAGACAGATTAACCCGAGAATTGTAATACCCTACCACTACGATTTGTTTCCGGACAATCAAATGATTCCACATATGCTTAGGACAAACCTGCATACCTTTGGGATGCAGGAAAGATTCAGAATATTGAAACACGGCGAGGTTTTCACGTTTCCTGAGTAAGCTACTTTTTGGAGCATCAGCCCTTTATAGCTCCTTCTGAGAGTCCCCTTATGAAAAGGCGCATGCTGAAAATGAAAAGGACGATAAGCGGTATCGAAGCAATTGTGTAGCCAGCCATTAACTGGCCCCAGTTTTTTGTGTACTCTCCTTCCAGATAAAGTAATGTAACTCCAATGAGTTGTTTGTGGGTGTCACGGATCAATATCAAAGGAGCGACAAAATTGTTCCATTCGCCGATTATTTTAAGCACAGCGAGC
The DNA here is from genome assembly GCA_043816955.1 of Planctomycetota bacterium. Taxonomy (GTDB): domain Bacteria; phylum Planctomycetota; class Phycisphaerae; order Sedimentisphaerales; family CAYZTY01; genus JBDRHL01. Next base: position 7,958 of record JBDRHL010000012.1, read on the forward strand.
GTTCCAATGATAGGCATGCTCAACGGAACGACAATGTTCCATATCTGGCCCAACATCGAACAGCCGTCAACATCTGCTGCATCAAAAAGGTCCTGAGGAATCTCTTCTATGAAATTGCGCAGGACATAAATGTTAAACGCCTGTGCGCCGGCTGTTCCTAAAAGTATCAGAGCCCAATGGCTGTTGTATAGCCTTAACGAGGAAATAAGCTTGAAGGTGGGTACCATGTTGGCAACTCCGGGGTACATCATTAAAACGATAAAGGTGAAGAAAAACAACGTGGACCCGGGCATCTTGAACCTAGCAAAAAAGTACGCCCCTATCACTGCGATCGCGATGGTCAGAAAGGTGGAAGTAAACGCCACAAAGGTGGTGTTAAAAATTCCCATGCCAACATGTTCCCAAGCGACGATATAGTTTTCCCAGTGAAAAGGTGGCTCGGGAAACCAGGGGTTTATGGAAAACTGCGTATTATCTTTAAGTGAGATATTGATCATCAAGTAAAGGGGCAGAAATGTACACACTAAGATTAATATCAGGAAAAGATGTTTTAGAAATTCAGCTGTTTTATTTTGCTGGTTCACCGCTCACTGGTCCTTTTATTTATTTTTCAATGCGTACGTAACGATTATTGACCCACGTCAATGCCAGAATAATCAGAAACAGAAGAAAACCCACCGCACAGCCATAGCCAAAGAATCCGAGCTTGAATGCTTCTCTAAAGATATAAAGACCCGGTACGGTGGCAATACCATTGGGGCCGCCGCTCTCACCGAGGAAAAGGTAGACAAACTCCCAGCCTTGCAGAGTACTGATTATCATAAGCACAAGGTTTATTCTGATCTGTGTGGTAATCAGCGGGAGTTCAATTTTAAAAAACATTCGCAACGGGCCGGCACCGTCTAACTGAGCTGATTCATAAACCTCCTTGGGAATATTCTGAAGCCCTGCCAGGTAAATCAGCACACCGAAGGCGCCCACCCATGGGAATCCCTGGAAGATAAGGCTTGGAATCACAAGTTTCGAATCGGAAAGCCATGATATTATTTCGGTCGGCCCTAGAAAGCCTGTGCCACGAAGTATTTGATTCAAAATCCCGTTGTTAGGCTCATAGAAATATTTCCACAGCAAAATGATTACCACCATCGGAATAATCATAGGAATTACAAAGCAGACGCGGTAGATATATTGCCAACGGCCACTGATGATGTGGTGCAGGACAACCGCTGCTATGATCGAAGGAATCATTTTCACGAGATTGGCAAGGACAAATATCACAATTACGCCGAAAGATCGCAATAGGTCCGCGTCGTGCAGCATCTTATAGATGTTGTCCAGCCCGATAAATTCTTCGATCCTGTCCCCGTTCCACCGGTAGAAAACATGAACAAAACCGTTGAAAATTGGAAAGTAGCTAAAAACCAGAACCAGTATGAGCGGTACGGCCACGAGCAAATAGCACTTCCAGTAGTTACTTAGTTTTTTTACTGTAACAACACGCATAATTAATCCCTACATGTTTTTTATCTGGCTAAGATAATTGTGGTATATGACATATGTTTTTATTGCGTCCTGATAAGACTCAGCAATAACCCTGATTCGCTTATGAAGGGTTTTAATTTGTTTTTCTGAGAGGTTTTCACGCAGAAGAGCAACAGCAATCTGTGAACGCTGCAATTCCCTGTCAATATTTGAACGATAATGGAACTGTTCATCCTCATTGCATTCCTTTATGAGTAAATCCTTGTATTCACGAAAACGTTTCATAAAGTATTCGCCCGGGTTGTCAACATCGCTAATAATGACTTCTTCAAGTGCTTCACACATTTTTATATCTGAGGAGTAACGAAGTTTTGTTCTGAACGGCAGGTCAAGCATTCTGAGATTACCCTCTATTTCAGGCTCGAACGATTTAAGTATGCCTTCAAACTTGGCTTTTTTGACTGCCGGTGGCCATTTGCAGCTCCCCATTGTCAACTGATTCATTTCATAAGACGTCATAAACTGCAATAGCTCAAGGGCCAAATCAAAATGTTTGGTGGCTTTGGGGATTCCGAAGAAGCCGCCCACTCCTACGCCGGACTCGGACACTTTTCCTGTGAAATATTTGGAATACTTAGATTTATGTCCAATCGGAGGTATGCGACCGATTCCCACCTCGAAAGGGCAGTTTTTTACCAATGAATAGGCGTTCCAGGTCCCTTCAGCAAAGAAAGCTGTGTTTCCCGAATAGAAAAGATACTTGTTTTGTTCAAGGTCCATAGAGGAAAAGCCATCGCAGAAGTATTGGCCCAGCTCTTTTACAATACAAACCGGGACCAGCAGTTGCTCAGCGACAGCTGGATTATCATTTATTTTTTTAAGTATTTCGTCAACTTCAGCTCTACCCTCACAAAACCTGGCGTCATTGTCGTTTAAATTTCCGGTAACCTGACCGAAGTAGTATTCGAAGAAATGGTCAATTGTGCTTTTATCGAAACCGCGGACACCAATTGGTATGATGCGTTGACCTGTTTTCTTTCCATACTCTTTGACCTTTTTGCAGATATCCAGCCATTCCGGAAGGTCCTGCGGCATTTTTCTGCTGCCCGTCGCTTCTTCAATAAGGTCAAGGTTGGCGAAAAGACGATAGACATGGAAGCAGGTCCCAACGCCGAAATAGTCCGCATACTTCGCAGTGAGATTGGCCGAAGCATCCATTCCATCGACAAAAGTATCTCTCCAGGCCATCCCCTCCAAGACAGTTCCTTTATTAAAAGGGTTTTCCTTTTCAATATACTCAGAAAGAGGATTAAAATATTCCTGCAGCATATAGTCAGGCGCAAGCAGCTCCGCAACGTCTGCCGGATTACCGCCAACCAGTTGTGTCAGAAACCACTGTTCGTATCCTCGCCAAGGAACTGCGGTCTGAAGGACTTTGACCTTGCGACCCTGTTTGGCTTTTAGTGCTTCGAAACGTCTGATCATCTCGTTGAAACCTTCCCTGTAGCCATCTTCCAATTGCCAGTGTGCCAGCGTAATGGTATTTACGGCGGGGCCGAGCGCGTCCTTATTCTTGCCGATAAAATGCACATATAGAACAGCAGCAAGATAGAACATAATTACAAAGCCAGCACTAAATAATCTGAAAGTGAAGCCGAGCTCGCCTGATTTTGTTTTTTTTACCATCGCTTACTTATTTATTATGTTCGTCAAGCTCCCCAAAGTAACGCTTAGCAAGAGGCATCTCTGCAGCATTAGGATATAGCTTGAGAAATTCCAGATAATACATTTTGGCTTTTGCCGTATTGCCGAGTCTGAGGTCGTAAATCCTGGCTAATCTGAAAAGTGTAATACGTCTTGTTATCCCCTTGGCTATGCCTATCGCATAAGCTTTTTCAAGATGCTCGATACATTTGACATAGTCGCGTGAGACCTCAATATAAAAACGTTCGATATAAAGATGAATCGGCACGGTGTTTTCAAGGGGGCCATCGTACTTAGCCAAGAAATCCTCTATACAAGCAAAAGCTTGCTTTGCGGCCTGTTCGTCGGAGTTTTTCAGATACCTGGTAAATAAAGACTCAGCAATGTAGATAGCTGCAAAGGCCGCTTTCTCGTCATGCGGCACCATTTTTATTATGTCCCGGTACAGCTCGTCGACATTAAAACCATTATATTCTGGGTGCTGTCTTCGCATCTGCAAGGTCTGAATCACTCTTGCATAACCCATTGCCGCCTCGGCACGGATTTTTTTGTCAAGCGTCTTGTCGTCATATAATTTCTTCAAGCCGGCAAGTCCTTCAGCAAGGTTCTGCTTCTTGAGATCGTGGATTTGGCAGAAGTGAAAAATCAGCCGCCCTATCGGGTCAGCCAGATGCTTCTGTGCGAGTCGGTGGGCCCGGGTAAAATTCGACTGGCAGTATGCATCAATGATACCATCGATATTGTCTTCTACCGCGGCCTGCGAAGAAGAAGAGATAACAAATGATGCTATCGCGGTGATACCAGTAAAAACAAGCGCCGCGATGACAAAAATAAAATGTTTCGACAGTTTTACCATTCAATCTCCTCGACACGTTTTCTAAAGCGATACCCACCTTCGTTCAGCCGCTGAGCGTTCCACAGCATCCAAAACCTGCTGACACTTCACGCCGTCTTCAAAATTCGGACTATAGTCTTCCTCTTGGGCAATGGCTTTGAGGAAATTAACAACTTCGATGACAAAAATATCTGCGTACCCGATGCCATGTCCGACCGGCCAAGGGCCCCCATTGTACGGATGAGTGTTGTGCGTAGCATTTATCTTACAAAATCCTTGTTCACACATCGGTTGTTCTCTATCAAAGTAGTATAGGTAGTTCTGTTCCTCGAAATCCCAGTAAAGCGAGCCTTTCGCTCCATTTATTTCAATGCAATTATGGTTTTTTCGACCTGTTGCGAGCCGTGTAGCCTCAAAACAACCGGTAGCACCGTTGTCAAAATTGCACAAAAACTGTGCCACATCATCAACCGTCGCCTTGCCTTTTGGGCCGTCCAAGTCATCAGCCCGTAGTGGCCGTTGCGGTATCATTGTCCTGAGGCTACCGACTACCTCGGTAATTTCACTACCGGTGATGAATCTGGCAGCATCAATAATATGGGCACATATATCACCAAGGGCACCAGAACCAGCAAGCTTCTTATCAAAACGCCAGACCATCGCAAAATTCGAGTCCACTATCCAGTCCTGTGCATATCGGGCATAGACATGAAAGATTTTGCCAATTCTACCTTCATCTACAAACCGTTTGGCCAAGGCTGTCGCCGGCGTCGAGCGGTAAGAAAACCCGCAGCAGTGTCTTACTCCGGCAGCCTTAACAGCATCGCACATCTCCTCAGCTTCGGCAAGGCTGTTGGCCAAAGGTTTTTCACAAAGGATATCTTTACCCTGTTTTGCAAACTCTATTACCATATCTCGGTGTAAAAAATTCGGGGTTGCGATGCTAACTAGATCAATGTCGTCTCTTTCAGCAAGTTTGTGCCAGTCGGTTTCGCAACCTTCCCAGCCGAATTTCCTTCCAAACTCGGCCAGACCGTCCGTATTGCTGCCACATATTGCTTTCATTACGACCTTAACCGCCAAATCATACCATATCCCTGCGTTGCGAAAAGCATTAGAATGAGCTACACTCATAAATCCGCGACCAATCAAAGCAACACGAATTTCCTTCATTGTACCCTCCATGTATCTAACAATAACGGCTGCCAGTTAATAATAACGTACATCTAAAAACAGCGTGCTTCTTGACATGCTTGCCAGAACCGTCTGGCAATTGACCTTATTTCCTTGTCGGTTGAGTTTATGTTTATTCCAAAACCGGCTCCAAGGCCTGCGTCGACTACCCCGATGCTAATATTCATCGCCCTGCTCAAAATGTCGTCAGTCTTCGGATAACAGCCCTTCCCTATGGGCCGGCCTAACTCACACAACCGCTTTACGACGTGCTCCATATTGAAATATACATGCCAGCCGCTGTGATCAGCCGTGGTTGAACTAAGGGCCTTGCTGACCTTATCAGCCATATCTTTACTATCAAAGATGACCGTCAGCAGCGTCCCACACTCACCGCTGGTATCGTTTAGTGTGCGGAACTTGAATCCGTCAATATCACCGATCATCTCCTTGAGCTTGCTTTTCTTGGCACGCAACGTTGAAGTGATTTTGTCAATTTTGCGCAACTGGGCAAGAGCTACGGCTCCCAACAGTTCGTTCACACGGAAATTCATTCCTAAGATGTTACGACGACCAACGTCCACACCGCCCCTGAGCGGCGAGTGCCCCTGATCATGTAAAGCAAAAACCCGCTCATAAAGTTCCTTGTCCTTAGTGACGAACAAACCGCCGTCACCGGCAGTAATAGTTTTGAAGATATTAAGAGAAAACGCTCCCATATGGCCAATACTACCAATCTTTCGGCCTTTGTAAGAAGCTCCGGCTGCCTGACAGGCATCTTCCAGAACCATCAGGCCGTGCATGTTGGCGATATCCATAATAGCATCCATGTCGCACGGATTACCGAGCATATGAACGGCTATAATAGCCCTCGTTTTTGGTGTTATACGTCGCTCGATATTTTCGGGATCAAGTGTCAGACTTTCATTAATCTCAGTCAAAACTGGCACCGCACCGGCAAAAAGAACAGCGGAATACGTCGCAACAAAAGTATATGCTGGCACAATCACTTCATCACCCGGCTCTATACCCATAGCCAACAAAGAGAGCCATAGGGAGCCGGTGCCCGAACTCGTCGCCAATGCATAAGGGACACCACAGTAATCGGCAAACTCCTTCTCCAATGTATAAACTTTGCGTTTAAATGCCGGGTCGGACAGGTCTCCGTACCGCATCAGATGCCCGGATTCCATTACCTCCATTACTTCCTTAATCTCTTCTTTCCCAATCAGATATGCACCCGGCCCCGGCATAAAAATCTCCTAATTCGACATGGATTCTAACTTGCGATTAACCTTTCAATACGACTGGCCAACTGCTCAACCGCCGCTTTAAATAATTCGCGCCCCCTTTCAACGGTGCTATCTCGCGGGTCCTGATAACGAACAATGTGTTCAGGGTCATGTTTCGGCGTAAAACCTATCCCGTCTACAATAGAAAAATCAGTATACTTTATCTGCGTCCCTTTTTCCGGAAGCACACTCAGGTCAACGCTGTCCAGCTCATAATTCATAAGTAATGAAGTCTCGATAATATCCGCATGACCTGCGGAGTTGTCTTCGATGACCCTTTCATCAAGAGTCAAGTAAGAATCGACCTTGGCACCACTGGTATTATTGCTATATTCGATGCACAACCGCTCAAGGACTTGACGCTGATTGACAGCGCCGTGGCCGTTGGCGATAAAGATATATCTATAACCCTGCTTAACAAGGATTTTAAGTTCTGCCGAGATAATAAGAGCAAATATCTCTTCAGGTAAGTAGTGACTGTTCCACAGCCGAGTCGGAAAATCCATCCCGACGACATATTCGGTTGGCTTAAATCCCAAAGCTTTGAGACAATCCGGGTCTCTCTCACGCTCGGTACCGGCGAACAGGGTCGGCATGACAACTCCCTTACGAAGCTTTCTGCAGGTAGCGTGAGCAACTCTGGTTGCATTTATAGCATCGGTTCCTAATGGTAGATGCGGGCCATGATATTCAAGCGGGGCAACAGATAATATGACAAGTGGACATTGCTTGTATCTTTCGATTAATTGCCCCGGCCGCAGCCATTCGTATCTCGTCTCAAACACTTCATCCATTGTCTGACCACTTTAAGCTCATCTTGGTCGCAGGATTGCCCTGCGGAAGCTCACTGCATAATAATCAAACATTACATGCCGGATACTAATATCCACAAAGTACATAAGATTCGCAAAGTTTATTTATACAATCGTTTGTATAGGTTGTCAAGTGGGAAAAACAATCAATTTTCCACATCATTCTAAAGAAAATCCGACCGAAGCAAATCTAAGTATGTAGGGGTCTCTAACCGAAAGCTGTGTAGTCACCATATTCGCACATGGCATCAAGTATATTCTTTGATCTTCTAACACTACAGCGCGAATTAAGCTCAAGAAAAAGAGATAGTAACGTCGATAACTTCTTATGAGCATGGTGCTTATAAGGAGAATCGATATGAACACGAAACAAATCAAACGTATAGGTAAAGAGTTGAACGCATTTTTGTCCAAATTTGACGACTGTTTCAGTCGCAGCGGTTCGCGGCAGAACCTTCGTACCTATGTCAAGGGACAGCTTTCCGATCTGCCGCGAAAGAGCATCGAGCCAATTGCTCTTGCGGCCAACATTCCACCCCGGACGTTGCAGTGTTTTCTTTCCATATTGCCATGGGATCATCAACGTTTGAGAGACAAGTTGCAATGGATAGTGGCTCATGAACATAGTCATACCGAAGCTGTCGGCATTGTGGATGAATCGGGTAATCCCAAAAAAGGGACTCATACCGCCTGTGTGCAATGGCAGTGGTGCGGAAACACGGGCAAAACTGACAACTGTCTCGTCGGGGTTCATACAGCATATGTGATGGGTGATTTTCAATGTCTGCTCGACAGCGATGTGTACCTTCCTAAGGACTGGGCGGATGACCCTGTTCGCCGCAAAGAAGCGGGTATTCCTGAGA
>JBDRHL010000013.1:0-2263 GCA_043816955.1 Planctomycetota bacterium
ATAGTCCGCGTTGTAGTTATAATAGTAGGTCTGATCAAGGACCACCGAACTTCCATAGCTCCAGTGTGAGCCTTCACAGATTATAAAGCCATCCCACGGGGTGAAACCTCCTTCTTCATACATCGGCCTGACCCATGCCACATAAGAACCCCGCAGATATGAGAAGTTACCGGCGGCATCATACTCAACATATTCGCCTGTCTGAATATTATTATGCTGAACTCCTCCGGGATGGTGAAGCGCCAGGTTATTGGGAGACTCAGCGCTGAATGCCCCTGAGCCGTTAGCGGCAATTTCGATGTCTGAGTATACATCGGGGTTATCATGATAGACCGTAGCTGTGCCGTCACCAGCCGCGTAGTCGGCATCCCAGCCGTTGTTAAAAGTTGCATGAAACAGCAAATTAGGCTCCGGCGGTGGCGGTAGCAGCACGATTTCTCCGGTCCAGGCATCGGCTAGATAAGCGTAGTCTTCGAAGTTAACAATATTGTTATCTGTAAAATCGAAGAAATTCCCCTGCATGAGCCATTCATCTACAAACACCGAAAGGTCTTTGAGGTCGACATCATTATCATCATCAATATCTGTATCAGCCTGCAACAATAGAAGCTTAAAGTCCTCAGGACCAATCTCAAGCTGAATTATGTCATTGACATCATCGAAAGGAATGGGTTCAACGTTTAATGCGTTTTTAACCATTCCGTGATTAAACGGCTTGTTCCACTTTAACGAGATAACCGCATTGGGGTCACTCACGTTCAAATTTGATACCACAGCCAAAACACTCATTTTTCTCTCCCACGTAGCCACAAGTATATTAGGTGAATTCGGCGAGAGGATGTCCAGCGAGTTGTTTTCTCGCCATGAGGGTGTAAATTCCGCTTTTCGCGTACCGAATTTCCGCATCGCATCATATACATTCAATGCCAGTGCCTGATCAAACCAGCCAGCCAGATAGCAAAGTGCACTGCCATGTGGAAGTGTCCATGCCCAGACCATTCGGCTGAAACTATATATGTCTTCTCCTATAGGCCAGATGTCCCAGAATTGAGGCACACCCCAGTTAGTGGAAAGCGATCGCGACCGGTATTTATCCAGCCCCAGACATTGACCATAGGTCGGGGAACAACTCATGACGTATTCACCGGTTACCCATGAGGTTGCGAATCCCATAAGGGGAGGCACAGCCTGCCATGAGTGAACCTGGAGATGATATTTTGGAAATTCAATCCTTGCCGGGGCCTCCGGGACCGGTATATAAGGGCTGTCTATCGTATCTTCTAACATAGTGGCAATCCGCATCATGGCGGTTCTTGCTTCGAGGATTGGTACGATTTCATGTTTTTGGGCCCACCTGTCGGTCCAGCCGCAACCGTGAACCTCGTTCTTGCATGGCCAGATACCAAGCCAGCCATCGAAATACAGGCCGTCAAGGTTAAATTCCTCCACACGATTTTTCCATTGATAGACAAACCAGTCCACAAAGTCTTCTGAGCCTGCGCAGTCGTCGTAATTCATGACACCTTCCCAATCCAGTTGTTGCAGAGGGACGCATCGCCAATCGTTGAGATAGCTATTAACATCGGGTATCGTTTCACTTAATTTTTGCGGACAGAAGCCCGGCACAAAGGCAACATTAATATCGTGCGTGTAATCTACCCATGTGGCAAGACAGGCGTTGACGTTCTCGGGATCGTGCAGGCCGGGCATTACATTACAGCCGGTACCGTTGTGGCCGGAGTATGGCATAATGGTTAAGAGGTCCATGTAGTCGCCCAGTTTGTACCAGGTTCTTGCCTGACTTGGGTTGAAGAAATCCGCTACCATAGAATGCCAGTCCGCAGGCAGCGGCTTAATCGGTGTCGGCTGAATGCCGAATTCATATACCAGGCCGTCAGCCATGCTCGAGAATTGAAGGATATTCATCCGGTATGTCGTCGCTGCAGGACGAGCAAGCACCGTACAGAAATTCGATGAACTCGTTGGCTGCCAGTACTCCAAAGAGCGGTAGGCAAAACCCAGGCCTCTTTCCTCATCACCGACCCAGTGATAATTATTGCGGTAATCCCCGTAAACAGGATCAGGCCAACTGAAATTAATATTCGAATTAGGCGCGATAGCTCCATAAGGGGTTGTCGTCCTGTGCTCGCAGTATTTAGCCACCTCAGGCCTTATCGGAAAATCTACTCGAAGCGCCTCCAGCTGAATCGTTTGGCCCGGATCTGAAAAGAAAAGTTTGAACCATATGAATCCATCAAAATCG
>JBDRHL010000014.1:0-10244 GCA_043816955.1 Planctomycetota bacterium
TGCTACGCCAGCTTGTCTTAATGCTTCTTCAAACGATTTCAATTGATATCTATGTCTGCCTACACCTTTAGTTAAAAATACTTTTACCGGCACTAAGCTATCCATGCTAATCTCCAAAAACTCCTTATGTATTCGTTTTAACTACTCAAACTGATCTGCCCACCTGCACCTAAAAACAAGCATTTGTCACCAAAGGCGGTTTTAAAATCCTGCATAGCTTTCTGGCCGGTACAATGCAACGGTACAATTTTTTGAATTTCGTATTTTTTGAAAACTTCTATTGTATTCGTAATTCGGATCGGACTTGCATTTAATAGGTGCATACCGCCTATGACAGCGTATATGTTTTTTTTGCCCATTAATTTACTGATATAGTCAAGCGTATTTACAACTCCTGCATGAGCACAGCCAAAAACAACAACCAATCCCTTTGTTGATTCGATAAATAATGTCTGGTCATCTAAGAGTTTATCCGGCTCCTGACAATTTTCATCAACAAAAAAGGTTCCCCCAACATCTTCGTAATCGTTCATACGTGGTACTTGCCCAGTAACTGACATCCCAGGAAATATTTGGGCAGGTGTTCCTGTCCAGATTATGTGCTTGCCTTGAATAGCCTCCTTTGCAGAGTCAAGCATACCAATCGATTTTGCTTCTGAAGTTTTTTGGCTAAATTTTGGTTCAGTTGCTGCAGGGTGTAAATAAATCTTAGCTTTCTTCGAGGCAATACTAAGAACAGCAGACAAACCGCCTGTGTGATCATAATGACCATGGCTTATTACAATTGCATCAGTATCAGCCAAATCAATATCCAGTGTTTTAGCGTTTTGCAAAATCAAATTGCTTTGTCCTGTATCAAAAAGTATTCGCTTATCACCGTGATTAATCCATAAAGCCAGACCATGTTCCGAATGAAAGTGTCCAGAAGCAGTGTTATCTACAACTACTGTAATAGAAAGAAGATTTGCTTTGCTTGGACTTTTAAAAATATAGTCCATTATTGCCTTATGCAGGGCCGAAGCAGCAAGGTTGGAACAGTGATACTTATTAACAGGAAGACCGCCGAGGGCATCGGCTACCTGCTCATCTGTTAGTTCACCTGCATCGTCAAGATGTTTTCCCATCGCAAGCTCGGTCATCATACTGCAACAAGCTATCGCAGCAGGACACCCAAACACCTTATATTTAATATCTGCCAAATGTTCATCATCAGAAACTTTGATCCACACTCGAATCATATCGCCGCATTCTTCCGATCCGATGGTTCCAACACCATCAGCGTTGGGAATTTCACCAACATTGCGTGGGTTCATAAAATGGTCAAGTGCTTTATCTGTATACAACATAAAAGCGCCGCTCACTCCATTATTAATTTGGGTTGATTATAATATTTACCTTTGGCTGTAGCTTTGACTTTTCCATTTTGGCGGATATCGGCCTCCAATAGATATAGAGGATGTGAAGATCGCGTAATTCTCGCTGAAACCATTGCTTCTCGTCCTGTTATAATGGGGTGCCGAAATCTTGTCGTCATTTCGACGGTTACGGTTGCCAGACTACGTGCAAACATACAATTCCCCATTGCACCATCTAAAATCGATGCGATCACACCACCATGCAGTATGCCCGGGTATCCTTCAAAAGCTTCATCACATTGAAACGTGGCTGTAACGCTCCCGTCATCAGCAACGTCAAACTCTAAATGCAGGCCATTTCCATTTCCAAAACTACACACAACACATTTGGGGTGGACCAGATTACGTATGTCAGCAACAGTTTTATGTGCCGCTTCAATGGTCACAGATATTATCTCCTGTTTCAAGTGTATCTTCCAGAAAAGCGGATACAAGTTCTTCAGGAGATTGGGCAGATGCACCTGTTACAACTTTGATATCATTCTGTGCAAACAACTGCTGGGCTCGCTGACCCATTCCGCCTGCAATAATAACATTTACTCCCATACCACCAAGCCATTTCGGCAATACGCCTGGCTCATGAGCTGGTGGAGTAAAATCTTCACGGTTTGCGATTTTGGTGGAATCTTCATCGGTATCAAAGATTGCAAACTGATCACAATGGCCGAAATGAAGACTTAATTTTCCCTGCACTAACGGAATTGCAATTTTCATTTTACTATACTCCTTTTTTAAATTTTAATGAACATCGTTAATATGGCTACTTTCCAAACGCCTTATCTAAAATTCTTGTTATTTGTTCTTTGGTTTGAACACTAGACGTGGCAGCCACAACTTTTCCATTCTTGAAATAAACTGTAAATGGCAGTCCCATGAAAGATGAACACTCTGGCAAACTTTTTATGAACTTTGCTGCTGGTGCATCAAATTCTTGATCACGAAAGGCAACATGGGAATATTCACTTTCTAGTTGTTCCATGACGCTATAGACAGGAATACACATCGATCCCATTCTGCCACAGCAAATCATAACGTTTTCGTTATTTTCCAATACTTCTTTGCCCTCTTCTTCAGTTTCGAGATGCTTTAGATTAGTGTTAAGCATCTTATCCTTTCCCTTCCAAATAATGTTTCGCAGCCATAGCTAACAGCTACGACTGTTTATTTATAAACGTTATTCCACGCAGTTTCCGCTGTAATTCTTAACGTTTTTCTTCAAGTTTAAGTAACGGCAGCATAGCTTCTTTAAAAGCTTGTGCCGCTTGGCTCGAACTATAATGCTGTACATACGGCTGACCTGAATCACAAGCTCGTACAATTTGCGGATCTATTGGTATTCGTCCCAGAAAAGGTACATTCATTTGTTTGGCCATATTTTCGCCACCACCAGACTCGAATATATTGGTTATCTCACCACATTTAGGGCAAACAAAACCGCTCATGTTTTCAAGTACACCTATAACCGGCAAGTTCAAGTTACGACAGAAGCTAATACCCTTTCTTACATCAGATAATGCCACTTCCTGTGGTGTGGTAACAATAACAGCTCCATCAGCGTTCTCAAGAAGTTGTACAATAGATAAAGGTTCATCACCTGTTCCGGGCGGAGAGTCTATTATCAGAAAATCCAGATGCCCCCAGTTAACATCTTTTAGAAACTGCTTGATCATATGATATTTCCTAGGCCCACGCCAAATAACCGCATCATCATTATTTGGCAACAGGAAACCTATACTCATTACTTTAAGATTTTCCGACACCTCTACAGGCAACAGCGTTTCGCCGTCTGTCTGGAGAATGGCTCCTTCCAAATTCAGCACCTTAGGAATACTTGGTCCATGAATATCAATATCGAGAAGCCCAACCTTTTTTCCCTCAAGAGACAGGGATATTGCCAAATTAACCGCCACGGTACTTTTGCCAACACCGCCTTTGCCGCTGAGTACAAGTATCTGGTGCTTTATCTGTTTGATTCTATCGCGAATTTGTTCCTGCTCAGCCTGCATCTGTAGTTTCTGATCTCCATTAATTTGAGCTGTATTCATTTCTTTTGCCATACTCTATTTCCTTCTCCATCTAAAGTTATTTACTGCTATTCAATCTCTGGGCAAGCGTTGGATATTTTTGCTGTCAGTACCACCTCATATTTGTGAGCCGCCCGCTCAAACGCCTTTTGCAGGCTTTGAAAAACTATCTTGCTATCTCCAGAGATGATACTACTCATCGAACCGGTTTTAACGTTAAGGTTATCGTTTTTAAGGCTTTCGACAAATTGCTTAATAGGTTTGGTCAAATCATTTTGACGCAACGGATACAAACTTACTTCTGCCTGTACTTTCACAATGTATATTCCAGTTCAATGATTAAATGTTGCGAAAGCGATTCAACGGAAAAGGGCGAAGGAAAAACAACAGGTACATGATAATCATTCGCTATCGTACCAATGCGATTGTCAAACCCCAATAGGGCTTCACGTCCTCAAACGCCCTCGATTATTAGGCCGATCAATATACTCAAGGATTGCATAATTGCTTCTGTAATATCGCACGAGTACTACAATAAGTCTGTCATCAATTTGTAAATATTTGGGTATGTTGTGCTGGTTGGCCGAGACTTTCAGTTGGTAGTAGGATCCATATCCAGCTTTTCCATAATATATCCAAGCGGGAAGGCACTCGCCCTTGGGATAGATGATATTATACTTGTCCTGGTCAAGATGGGCCTCTTCTAGAGCCTTATAACTAACTTGGCTACTCGGCACTGTAATTTTACGTGTACCAGTAAGAAAAGATCGGTTTACTTCAAATGCAAACGCGATGGCGTTCATATTATGACCTCCAATCCCAAGAGTACTATTTTGCCCTGCATTTACTTCGTAAAAATATTCCACCCAAGCCGAGCAGTAAGAGCGTGGCTGGTTCTGGAACGACGGTAAAGCCGTGAGAACCAGAAACGTCATCGTAAGAACCAACCATAGTGCTACCCTCGATATCGTAGACCCATGTATAAGTCGCCCCGGGAGCATCGATATAGGTCCAGTCTGTGCCGTTATATGCGAAGCCGTGAGTCCCACCAGACACATCCGGCGCGTAGGTGCCAACAATATTTCCGCCGCTAATGCTATATACGGTAGTCGCATATGCATCTGGAACATTGATCGTATCCCAATTCTCCCCATTGTAGATGAAGCCGTGAGAACCGGAAGCATCATTGTAAGAACCAACCATAGTGCTGCCCTCAATGCCGTAGACCCATGTACGAGTTGCCCCGGGAGCATCAATGTAGGTCCAATCTGTGCCGTTATATGCGAAACCGCGAGTACCGCTAACGTCTGAGTAAGTCCCGACAAGATTACTGCCGTCAATGCCGTATATGGTAGTTCCATCTTTGCCTGGAACATCGATAGTGGTCCAAGTCGTCCCATCATAAAGGAAGCCATGAGACCCAGAAGCATCGTTGTAATTACCAACCATATTGCCACCCCCTATGCCATATACCCAAGTACGAGTTGATCCAGGAGCATCGATGTAAGTCCAATCCATGCCGTCATATGCGAAGCCGCGAGTACCGCTAACGTCTGAATAAGTCCCAACAAGATTACTGCCATCAATACCGTATATGATAGTTCCATCTTTGCCTGGAACATCGATGGTGGTCCATAATCCTGCCTCCGCATACACACAACTAAACAAAACCATTGCCAATACAAGAATTGCTTTACTTCTCATAACTCTACCTCCTCAAAAAAATTTATTAAGACCAGACTACTAACACAGGCACCTAAACTTCTGTCCCATAATAACATACAAAAACTGTTAAAACAAGCAAAACCCGCCTGTTTCTCAACTTTTCCCAGTCTAACTGAGCCTCTAAGTCTTTTACAGCACGACCATTTCGGTGTTGCTCGGTTCGCCTTCGCCAGCCTTGTTTACGGCGATGATACGGTATTCAAGCTCTTTGCCCTTCGGCTGTTCGACTAATGTGGCCTCTGTAATAACGGCAGTTGCAACATCTTCCCACGCGCCTGCCGGTCTTTCGCGTCTCGTTACCTTATAAGCGCTTGGTGCACCGCCATCGATAGGGGCTTTCCAGTCGAGAAATACCCAGCCATCGCCCTGTCTTGGCGCTTCCAGGAGTCTTGTCTGTCCGGGTATAGCCAATGGTGTCGGGGCTTTTTTGCCTGCCCAGCCGATGAGCTTCAATTTGTCATCATCGTAATCGACCGTATTTTCAGCGTAGCGGATATCGCTTTTCATTGCGTCAGCCAAATCCTCCAGCGCATCATCCTTGCTGGCTGTAGCATCCTCTGCTGCTGCCTGTGCTGCGATAGCAGCGTTTTTGGCGGTCGTATAGGCGCTGACCAAAGTCGTCAAAGCCGCCGGTAATACCGGCGGCGCCGGGTAAATCGCGGCGTTGTCGGTAAGTCCTGATACCATTGCCTGCGCTAATGCTGCAATCTCTGCTTCTGGTTTTGGAAATCTTGCCATTTTAAAACTCCTTTCAAAAAAAATTTGTATCCCTATATTAACCGCCCCAATGGCGACTTTTAATCCATTTAATCCGGCACAAAGTAAACTGACTTTGCCACAGAGTAGGCCGACTTCGTCACGGGTCACGCTTGCTCTGCCTCGTAGTAGGCCGACTCTGCCGAATAGTCAACCAACTCTGTCGCAGGTTATGCTTACTTTGCCTCTGAGTAAGCTTACTTTGTCAAAGGTCACGCCGACTTTGCCTCAAAGCAAGCCGACTCCGCCACGGAGTCAACCGACTTTGCGACGGAGTAAACAGGCAAATCGCCGTTTTTAGGCCAAAAAACGTAACTTTCGCCCTTTACACGCTCAGATTTCACCGAAACGCTCGAATTTAGCGGCGGCCTTTAGGCCATCCGAGTTTAGCCGCATGTTAGGACAAATTTGTTAATTATTAGGATCGCCTTGTTCGAGTAATTTTTGAGCCAAGGCTTTTACCGGAATCATATCAACAGTTAGTTTTTGTCGTTCTTCTTCAGACATATTTTCGGTGATATTATTCAGAACAGTCTCAAGCTCTTCGTTATAAAAATCTGCATATAAAATCTCATGAAAGTCACTCTCTAACCACGCAGTCTCAAAAGACTCGACCGCCTTGTTTACTTTATCAGCATCATTAATCATATTTAAAGCTCTAAACTCTTGTTCAGCCATTTTTAAAGCTAACATCTGAGTTGAGTACCAATCAAACGTGTAATCTTGCTTTAATGCGTCTCCAAGTTTTTTATTCATTCCCGGTGCTATGTTTTTGAGTCTTTTGGTAAGAACAAGCACCGTTTTATCTTCATAACCAGTCTCGCTAATAGTACTTACCAAATCTCTTATATCTTTCATATGCTTGCGAAGTAAATCGGCAATATCCTTATGCTCACCAAGCTCAGCCAACATTAAAGGAGTTGCTTCCCCATAACCTTTGCCGAATACATCACCTCCATTAGCAATAAGGCACTCAACAATATTTTTGTACCCATTCATCGCGGCATAATGTAAGGGTGTTCCCCCTGTCATATCGTCTTTAGCATTGATGTCAACCCCTTTAGAGAGAAGAAAACCAACCATTTCCGCATCATCTTCCTGATCCTCAGTTGTTAAATAATGTAAGACTGTCCCACCAACTTTATTCTTAGCATTTATATCAGCCCCTCTCGATATGAGAAATTCGATAATGTCTTTAAGGCCTTTACCTGCTGCAAAATGCAAAGGAGTAGCACCGATGGTGTCGTCTTCGGCATTTACATTTGCCCCATTATCAACAAGAAGTCTGACAACTTCCGTATTGCCCAACTCGGCAAATACTAAATGCAGTGGGGTAAAGCCATCTTTATCTTTTGCATTTATATCTGCTCCCTTTTCAATTAAGAGTTTGATTACTTCTTTGTTGCCAAATGTACTTATTGCACAATGCAACGGTGTACCTCCATCTTGGTCTTTGGCATTAACAAGTTCAGGATTTTGGGCTAATATAGATTCAACTTCTTCAAGATTGCCAAACATTGCTGCAGCGTGTATATCCGTTTCTTTTGTATCAGAACCGTTAAACGTTATGTCCGGATCGGGATATATATCCGAATGTTTAATCAGAAAAATGCCCGCAAAAAGCATAATTACCCCAATTGTGATTGCTACAATCCAGCATTTTGCCTTTGAAGAATCTTTCGGCGTATTGATTTGGTTGATTATTTTGTGGTAGGCAAAAGTGCCTCTTACTGAATTGACAAATGCGAGCGTTATTATTGCAGCCATAACAAAGTTCGTTGGCCCAACTGTTGACCACATATAAACTCTTTCATAAATATAAAGAAGGAGACCTAATACTGATGCTATGCGTGACATTTTGTAAACGCCGAAAGCAATTAAAGCAAAGAAAATAGCATCAATATAAGCCCAAGCATCGATTTGCATGAATGTTGTTCCGGTGAGGCTTATTGTCGCAAATAATGCGGTTACCGATGCTACAAAAACAGCAGCCACAGTACCTTGTTGTGCAGTTTGTCTAGCGGATTCTTTATCAAATATCGAAGGCCATATCCAATTTTTGTACCCCTTTTTCATTTATTTATTCCTTTCGCAGAACCTAACAATTATCATATAGTCTGCATAAACCTATTTACAAAACCACCATCACCGTATTAGAAGGCGAACCATCGCCTGTTTTATTTACTGCTATAACCCGATATTCGAGTTCTATTTTTTCCGGCTGATTGACTAAGGTCGCTTCTGTCAGTATTGCCGTTGCGATATCCTCCCACCGGTCACTGACCGGCTCTGTTCCAACAACACGGCGCTGGACTTTATATGCCTTTGGTTTGCCGCCATCGGCGGGCGCTTTCCAATCGAGAAACAGCCAGCCCTTACCTTGTTTGGGAGCTTCGAGCAGGCGGGTCTGTCCGGGTATGGCTAATGGTGTCGGGGCTTTTTTGCCTGCCCAGCCGATAAGTTTCAACTTGTCATCATCGAAATTGACGGTATTTTCAGCGTAACGGATATCGTCTTTTAGAGCTTCGATGAGTTCTTCAAGTGCATCTGTCTTATCGGTGGTAGCCTGCTCGGCTGCTGCCTGGGCGGCCAGAAAATTATTGTGTCGGGACTGGTAGATTAGCTTTCTGAATCTTAGGGACATCGGGTGAATCGGCGGCTGAGAGAAAATAGCGTTATTGTCCAGCAGTCCCCGCCATAGCTGCTCAGCTAATGCGGCGATTTGGGCTTCTCTTTTCGGAAATCTCGCCATTTATTTTCCCTCTTTTGCTTGTTGTCAAGAATTTACAATCAAATCCAACCAATACCATCATAAAGTAACCCGCCTTAGCGGAAAAGTCAACTGATTTTGCCTGTGATACAAGGCGTTCTGTGCCTTCATAATATAACTTTTGCTGCAATAAAAACTCCGTATGGTAAATGCAAAAACCGGCCAACTACATCAATAAACGGCGACAAGGGTAAAAGACGCTTCTGTCCGGGAATAAACCCAGCTGTACAAACCTTAGTTTTGCCATATTTGCTTAAAAGCTTTTTTATCTGTCTTGGAGAAAACAGCCTAGCCTCTGCATATAGCGATTCTGGGTTTTCTTGCCTGTTGCGATTCAATGCTAACGCATTCAGTACACCTATGAGCAGTCGTCCTGACGGCTTGCGGCTACAGCGTACTATCTCCTGCAATACCAATTCAGCATTGCTCGCGAATTCCAGGGTTGTAATAGCTGCGGTTACATCAAAGCTGTTATCGCCAAACGGCAAACCGTGGCCGTATGCTATTTGAAACGATGCATTCGCAATATTTTTGCTTTGTGCCATCTTTACCATACGCTCTGAAATATCAACACCAGTAACATCAAAACCACAGTCGCTGAAAAACTGGCTCCAGTGACCTGTACCACATCCAACCTCCAGCAATTTCATTCCCTGAACATTTTGCCGAAGGTATCTGGAAACAGCTTTTTTCTCCAGGTGATCATACATTGCTCCTTCAGCTGTTTGGTACCACTTATCGTATTTATCAGCTACGGCATCAAAATCAAACCGTGATGACTTATCAACCGGTTCTTCTAAATTGTTATCAACCGAGGGCATATGTAACGTTTCTCCACAAGGCCTTAACGTCTTCTGTCACGGCACCGCTGGTATATTCAACCACTGATGTTTTCATGATCTGAGCCTTAGTAAAGGCCTTGTCATAACGTATTTTTCCAACCACTTTAATGTTCCTTTTGAGGACATCTTTCTCAATTTGGTCGGCCATATCAGAATTTAAATCAAACTTATTGATCGCAACCAGTGTAGGAATCTTAAAGCCGGCAGCCAATTCGGCGACACGATCTAAATCATGCTTTCCCGAAAGCGTCGGTTCTGTAATTATCAACACCAAATCAGCTCCGGTTATCGACGCAATCACAGGACAGCCAATACCAGGCGAACCATCTACAATAATCAAATCCTTTTTTTGCTCTTCAGCGATTCTTTTAGTTTCTTTACGTATAAGAAAAACCAATTTGCCACTGTTTTCCTCAGCGATTCCGAGCTTTGCATGAACCATAGTTCCGAACCGCGTCTCCGATATAAACCACTGGCCGTTGATACTATCGTTAAACTCAATAGCATCGACAGGACAAAATTCAACACAGACCTTGCAGCCTTCACACGAAACATGGTCAACCGTAAACGTCTTTGCTACAATGTCGTTTGCAGGTCCATCTAAATTTATTGCATCAAACCTGCACAAATCCTTACATTTTCCGCAGCCGATACATTTTTCAGTAATGATTGAGGCTTGTTTGCCGCCGGAAAAATCATAAGTTTGTTTTAC
>JBDRHL010000015.1:0-16976 GCA_043816955.1 Planctomycetota bacterium
TTGCAGCTCCTCAAGCCGGGCCAGTTTCTCCCGCAGCGAGGAAGGAAGCTCTCCAGCTTTCTTTATCTGCTCAATGTTTTTCTCCAGCAGCCAGAAATACTCGCAATCCTCCAGCCCTTCCCGAAGATATTCAAGGCGGACCGACTCGAGCACGCGATTCTCGCCCGGCCAGAATAGCACTCCACCGCCTAGGGGGTACCCAACATAAGTGCTTTCCTGGCGCAGGCCAAATTTATTCGGCAAAATGGGTTCCTTACCCCACACGTTTATACCGTACAGGCATATACCGGTAATACCTTCACGATGGCCGGTCCAGAATAAGCTCCGCAATGCAAGAGCATCCATCGGAAACGTTATATGGTGGTGAATGTACCAGAACACTTCTTCTCCGGCGGCTTTTCGCTGCCGGAAAAACTTTAATAACTGCGGGTCTGTGTACATTTCCAGTTCGGTTGCCCAGATATCCGTTCCGCCGACTGCGGCTTCATGTACGTCCAGTCCGGCACCTATGGCTGTACTCATAATTCGAAGCCCGGGTGCAATTTGGCGGATGAAGTCAGCCTCTTTCTTGTATTTGCTGGCACGCTCGATGGTTCTGTATTCGTCAGGATGCTGATGCCACATCTTTTCTATCCACCCTTTTTTCTTGAACACAGGATAATACTTTTGCCAGAAACGACGGGCAAAGTCCTTTTGTGTTTCATCTGGTGTACCTCCCACAACTCTGACAGTGCCGATATTTACCCCCCGGCTGTCCCAGAAATCCATCCATTCGAACATTTCTTTCTCGCCTTTGTCGGTCAGCCAATACTCTTGGTCATGCCTAAAAGGCACGGGGCCCATTGTGTCATTTCCGTGGCCAAGACGATGCTCTTCCAGCGAAATACATATCTCTTTTATGAGTCTTTTTATATCCTCGTCGGAGGCCTTTGGAAACTGGGCCCGCAAAAAGTTAGGCCAGATGCCAAACAGGGCAGACTGCGTATGCGTCTCTTTCGGCAACGTGAAGTCCCAGACGTGCAGTTGACAGTCCTTGCCGGCTACGGGTTTGCCGCCTGAAAGCACCGTTACCGTTCCATAATAGTTGCCGGAGGGTATATTGTCCGGCACGGAAATCCTAACCCAGAAGCTGTAGTTATATCGCTCCTCCGAATCTGTGTTAAGGTTCTCCACGGGCTGGAGAATATCCGGCCAATAATTCTCAACGTATCGGACCAGATGATAATCAATCGGCTCCGGCGGGATTACCTGCTGCGTCAGCCGATGTTTCAAAGGCGAAAAACGCAGCGACAGGTCCTGGAAAGATTTGCCGGCATCCGGAGTAACGATAAGCTGAAACGGCTCTAACTCGCCTCGGGCCGCCTTAATAATAAGAGGTTGCTTTGCCCTGTTTTTCATGCAGAAAACATACGGCGCCGGCTCCTTGAAGATATGCTCGTGAGCTGTTGCATGCCACAAGGTCAAACCCGGTTCGGATGGCACCCCAGCAAGGTCGGTGTCCTCGGCGGGTTCGCTTCTTACTGTCTTGAGAATGTTTTCGGCGGCTGAGACCGGATCGTTCTCGAATGGTGCCAATATCAGGCGGAATACTTTTCGCTGAAGATTTTGGACCTCACGGTCCCAGGCGGGAATGGCACTACTGTATATCCCGTTTTGATAGCTCAACTGGGCGTAAGGAATGCCGTCCCAGGGTTTCGTGTCGGGATAAATCAATAGCAGTCCGGCATCCTTTTCTTTTAGCTTAAAAGCTACCCAGCCGCCTTGAGGCGAAAAGACATCGGACGACGAGACGGCCAGCTCGGCTGTTTCGCCGTCGTTAGTGTAACTAACGTGTTCATACAAGGAGCTATCGAAAGCAATTTGAGGAAAATAAAAGTTTTTGGGTTCCGTTCTGAATGTCTTGCGGGCTTCAATATCGAGGGTCAGCTCCAGCCATCTTCCATTTTTACCGATATTAAGCTCCCAGAGCCAGGAAAAGAATTCATCCTCACCGATGCCGCGAACGCCGGATTTGGATACACCTTGCCAATTGACAGCAGTCCTGGAACTGTTATACCAGTTCTTATCGTCTTTATTGAACCAGACCATCGACAGCCGTTTCAATAATGCCGTGTCGCAAAAGCCGGCCTTTAAATCCATTATCTGCCCGTCACCTACCTTAACAGTAAAGCCCCTGCCCTCCAGTTCAAAGCCACTTGAACCAGTCTGGGCCAAACAGATACTGCCAACCATTAAGACCATAGCGGTTACCAGAACCATAGCTACTTTCATGTTCGTCTACTCCTTTCTAACTGAAATAAGCCTTCTGTAAATACTCAGTTTTATAACCAATTGTTATTATTCAACTTATAACGGGACAGTAGTGCCTTCCGATTTCAAAAAAGAAAATACTGTGCTGCTGCTTACGCGCCGGATTACTCAAGCTTCAAACCCACCTCTTCGGCAAGATTCCTGATCGCTTCAATTGTCTGTGAAAAAAGCCCCGGCCCGGTGAACCCTGACATAATATCGCTGACTGTCAGATGAGGCTCTAATGTAACGCAACGCTGATAATCCATCCTGGATAGCTCGACAAACAATTCCTTTATCTGTGCGGCACCCCGGCCTGGTATGCAGCCCCGGCTCTCGTCAAGTTTCCTGTCTTTTATGTGTATATGCTCGACATATGGCTTCATTAACGGCCAGCATGTTTCGACGTTATTCGGACAGTTCATGCTATAAACAAAATTTCCGGCGTCGTAGGCAAGGCGTAATCTAGGGGAGTTCACGGTTTTTACAATATCAACGCATCGCTCGGCTGCCTGGCCGTAAATACCTCCCTCGTTTTCATGAACCATAATCAGATTGGTGTTTTCTAAAAGCCTTGCCTTTGCAGCCATGCGGTCCATAACTTCATTGCGGAAATCTGCAATATCTTTGCCGTCAGGAGGGTAATAGCTGAAGACTCTTATCAAAGGAGTGGCAAAATATACAGCGAGATCCATCGCGCGTTTGAATTTGTCTAAATGCGGCTCAAAAGGCTCATCAATTTTTACTTTGCCGATCGGCGAACCTATTGCACTTACCTTCAGCTCGTTATCCCGGATCATCCTGCGGGCTTGCGACAGTTCGGCTTTGCTAAGGTCCATTATGTTTTTTTTGTTTACAAGCCGAAGTTCAATATAACCGATTTTTTCCTTAACAAGGAACTCAAGCTGAGCTGAAAAATCATGGGCCGCTTCATCAGCGAATGCACTTAACTTAGCCATAACAGAAATCTCCAAATAGACATTATAATTTGCTAAAAACTCCCGTATTTTTTTCTCAATAATCAGAAAAATCCTTAACTGCCCTGAACATTGCCAGGACGTTTTCAATCGGTGTGTTACATTGAATGTTATGGACCGTGTTAAAAACGAATCCACCTGCCGGAGCGAACATTTCACAGTGTTTAATGACCTCTTTATAAACCTCATCAGCGGTACCGAAAGGCAGTGTTTTTTGAGTATCGACACCGAGGGAGGCCCGCAATTTCTCATCAATCTCACCGAGCATCTGATAAGGTTCGGTAACCTTCGCCCTACTCTTGAAACAGCCGGACAAGATGCGATGCTGGCGAACATTTGCCAATCCGCCTGATCTACGCAGAACCGGCTGACCGACCTAGTTGGTGCTGAAAAAATAACTTTTCAAAGAGCAATGACAAAGCTATCAGATATGCTCTGCCTAAAAACAGGCTTGAAAGCCTTAAATCACATCGTAATCTGCTTTTCCGTTGTCAAATTCACCTTCCTGTAGAAGGCCATCCCTTGTTCGACTTCACCAGTCGAAAATTTATTCATTTTGCAGAACCCTTCTTAAAATGTTAAACGTGTTTTTACCAACTGTGCAAGTGCTTGGCATATCTACCTGCCAGTGTGCTGCTAAGGTGTTCTCGGGAATAGCCAGTATGAGGGCTCTCTATACGTAATTGCAAACTTTAGGTAAATCCAGACCTTTACCAGCTTTTCATCGTCGTTCATAACCACTTTGTCGTTCCATTTCACGTTTCCGCCTGCACATAGAGCATTACTGCCGCCACAGGCGGTTATCCGTTCGCGCGTCATTCTCCCCACTGTCTTTGTGGTAGAGTGGTTACTGCGAAGTGTACTTGTATTTACTGGCCACCCTTCGAAAGCGACATCAGTAACGGTAAGCCAGCCGGGATTAAACTTTTTGCCGTTGCTGATATGAGGAGTGTTCTTTACCGAACAATGCTCAAGATGATTATTAAAGTCTCTCATAGGTTTACTGCCGACATAGCCGTCCAGCCACATATCCGCTCGACCACAGTATTGAAGATAACCAAAAGTTCCAAACGCCGAACCAGACCAGCGTTCCTCGCTCCATTTTCTCGTTCCGGAGGGGCACCAGAATATATTCATTCGTGGCAAGTCACTACGGTGTTTCAATTCTGAAAGGCTGCCTCCTTTGAATAGGTACGGAAAAAGTCCAATCAACCCCTGTTGCTCAGGATACCTCGGGTCGGCTTTATACATATAGCCACCGGAATAGTAATTTGGCGGGTAATATCCCTCATTGTCGGCGCAGTAGTATTCCAGCAGCAGACCAATCTGCTTCAGATTAGACGCACAAACCACCCGCCTTGTCTGCTCCCTGACTCTATTAAGCGTGGGTACCAATATAGACAGCAGCAAGGCAATGATGGCTATTACAACTAACAACTCGACAAGCGTAAATGCTCTTTTACTCATTTCTTTGGCCTCTCTGCGTTCTAAACCAGACTGACAAATCTCATAATTAAGGTAATGATAACACATCGGCACCGTTTTGTCCAGCCCTTTTTACCCATTTATTTAGAAAAATATATAGTACTATATATATTAGGTTTGCCAATAAAAAACCCCTGTTTTTCTTCCGCGTTTTGCTACCCCCCTTGTTAAAGCTAGTGTAAAATTTTCCTCGTGTCTTACAATGTGTCTTACAATGATTGAACGACAGGCAGGCTTAAAAGCTCCTCTGAGACGGCTGTATCGCTGTTTTTGCTCTGCACGCGGGAAATGTTGAGGTTTGTCGCACAATGTTCTGCCATAAATACACATTTTTTATCAGGAGCCTGTTTCAAAATAGGTTGTATTACTTTACGTCGATGAATCTAAGTGGTTTTATAGAAAAGGCTTATGATTTACATTATTGATGCGCATTATTAACTATCTTCGTTCAATTAACATAAGACACAAGGAAAATTTTGTATTTTCTGCAAAATTGCTTGACAAGGCCGAGGCTGTCCGCTATGCTATAGAGTGCTACAGTGGACTCGAATCACTTTGATAATATTCCAGAGAAAGAAGGTAATGGCACGGAAGATAGCAGAATTAAGTGTTGAAAAGCCAAAGTATGAGCAGATTCACAGTATCCTCCGCAGTCGCATTGAGGCTGGCTCACTCGTCGCCGGTGCGAGGTTGCCCGGCGAGGCCAAGCTTGCAGAACAATTCGGAGTTAGCGCCCTGACTGCCAGACAGGCTTTACAAAGATTGCAGAATGATGGGCTCGTTAAGCGCTACCAGGGCAGGGGAACATTTGTCAGCAAAACCGGACCAGGGACGGGAAAGGCTGTATCGCATCTTATGTTCCTATTCGTTGACAGCTCACCAGACCTCAAGTATAATCTTGACGAGCTTTTGAAGGTTGAGCAGTTCCTTGTTGACCGCAAGATTGGCCTTAGTTGTGCTTCTCTAAGTCTCGAAGATGCAATCAACAACCGCATGCCACAGTTTATAGAAGACGGTCAGGTCGACGGAGTGTTACTCGATGGTTGGGTCACCGACTTCCACTGCTACCTGATGGACCGGCTCAATTTACCCTATATAGTTGTGGGCAACCATTGTGTAAGCAAACACATACCTCAAATAAAAGAGGGCTGTGCCAGCCTTCTGAAACAGGCAGTGAAGCTGCTTAAAAAAAACTACAACAATATACCAGTGTGGATGATCCTGGATGCTCACACACCTCGCCACTTATATTATGAGGATGAGCTAATCAGCAGCTATCGTCAAACGGTCGAGCAAATGGGCCAGCCGAGTCTGGTGCTGTTCGACCGTTCCTTGAGCGGCTCTGATATTCTCGAAAGGATTCCCGCTGCAGACCATAAACATGAACAATTTGCGATAATATCCAGCACCTATTTTGCGCCTCGAATATTCCAGGCATGCCGAAAGCGTGGCATTGACCTGCGCGAAAACCCGCTCGTCGTACTAATGGACTTTGAGGCAGGCACCCGTATTTCAACGGAAGAAATGGAGTGGATATACAGGATTCCCCTGCTTGTTGAGGACATGGCGCCTCGCGGCGCAGCCTTGCTGCTGGATATGATCCAGAGTGGCACAAAGCAAGTTTGCGAAGAAATACTACAACCGCTCGAAGTCGGCAAGCATCTCAAAGACAGCCGCAACGGTGAATTAATAGTGTGGCAGTAGAGGCAGGGTATGATGATAAGGCAATTTTTTCGAGGAAAGGAGGTAATGATATAAGTCAGAGAATGAAAGTCCTAACAGTTTTTAGTGGTCGCAGAAGTACGAGGAGTTTTTTCGTGCTCTGCAGGTCCCAGTGCGTTGCTGGAGACCAAAGGTTTTTTGAGTGGTTTTCCGGTGTGGAGCCGGAAAACAATTATTAACTCTTTTTGAATGAGGAGGTAAAAAAGATGAAGAAGTTGATTGTATTGTTAATTGTTTGTGTATTAGCTGTGCCGGCTATGGCCGACCTTGTCCTTGAGCAGGTCGACCAGATGAGCCTGACCAACGGCGCAACACAGGCCGAGGACCTGGCAAACCTTGTTGAACACGACGCGGCCTACTGGACATCAGCATGGATGCAATACTACGAGGATGCCTGCGATCTCAACGCCCAGTGGCAGCGCACCACATCCCCCTGGAACAAGCGTTTTGGAAGCGTCGGCAGCGGCATCGGTTTTCGCGAGTCAAGTGGTGACTGGGGCGCCAGTCTTAAGCTCGACCTTGGTGGACACGGCGCAGGCGAACAGTTCCTCTTGAGGCTGGAAAATTGCTACTCCAACGCCAGCACACGAGTAGGAAATGTCGGAGCAAGCTATCGGCCCCAGGCCTACAGCAACATAATTGGCGAAATAAACCACAGCGGCATCGTTGATATCCTGTTCACCCCGGACGTCAATGACATTGCTCCGGATGGAAGTATGTACTTCGCTTTCTTCCCAAAGGGCGGCTACTGCGGTGAGGTTTGCTACATCCAAAACACGGCAACTTTGTATTGGGTTGTTCCGGAGCCGGCTACTATTGCACTGCTTGGTCTCGGCGGGTTGGCATTCGTGCGTCGCCGTAAATCCAAATAGTTCCAGACTTAAGCAGAAACAGAAAAACGTATGTAAAAGGTTCGGTTAGAGCTCTGGCCGGTTTTGGTTAGAGCTCTGACCGAGGCTGTAAGGTTAGTTTCGCTTGGCCTGGCTGATGAGCCGTGTGTATCGGGATTAAATTTTGGCAATAAATAGATAAAGTAGCAGGCCTTTCGCAGGATTAGGCAATGCTTTACTTTAACTTTTACAAATTTGTAGGAGAGACAAAAATGAAGATATTTATTCACAGTGTAACATTAGTTTGCATTTTAAGTGTAGTTATGGTTCTTCCCGGCAGCAGCAAGGCCGGCTGCACGGGTGATATCTGGCCTGCGGACATCGACCAAGACTGCTATGTGGATTTTGTCGATTATAGTATGCTGGCACACAGTTGGAAAAAATCCCCGGGCAGCTTTGCTCCACCGGTTTTCGACCCTATCGTCATAGGTGAGTTTGACCTGACCAACGGCGATACCGAGGCCAACGACCTGGCAAATCTGCTTGCACACGACGCGACGTACTGGACAAAAGCCTGGATGGAAACTTATGAAGACCCCTGCAGCCTCAACGCCGAGTGGCAGCGTACCCTGTCTCCCTGGAACAAGCGTTACGGAACCGCGGGTGTCGGTGTCAGAGAAGCAAGTGGTGACTGGGGCGCCAGCTTTAAGTTCGACCTCGGCGGCTATGGCCCCGGAGGCTACACCTTGAGGCTCGAACAGTGCTACTCCAACGCCAGCACACGAGTAGCAAGTGTCGGAGCAAGCTACCGGCCCCAGGCTTGGGGCAATGTGGTTGGTCAGATAGACCAGTCAGGCACCATTGACATCTCGTTTACCCTGGAGCCCAATGATATTTCTCAGGATGGAGAGGTTTACATCTGTATCTTTCCAAAGGGCGGCTACTGCGGTGAGGCCTGCTACGTCGAAAAGGCGACCTTGCTTTACGTCTCCGGTCCGGTGCTCACAGGCCAGATGAGCCTGACCAACGGAGCGACACAGGCCGATGACCTGGCAAACCTTATTGCCCACGACGCGGAGTACTGGACCTCGGCGTGGCGTGCTGTCTACGAGGATGCCTGTGACCTCAACGCCGAGTGGCAGCGCACCATAACCCCCTGGAACAAGCGTTTTGGAGCTATCGGCAGCGGCGTCGGTTTTCGCGAGTCCAGTGGAGACTGGGGCGCCAGCTTTAAGCTCAGCACAGGCGGCTTTGGCTCGGGTAACTACATCCTGAGACTGGAAGGTTGTTACTCCAACCCCAGCACACGAGTAGGAAATGTCGGAGCAAGCTATCGGCCCCAGGCCTACGGCAACATAATTGGCGAAATAGACCACGGCGGCACCGTTGAAATTCCGTTCACCGCCGGAATGGGTGACATTACCGGGGATGGGCATATATACTTTTGCTTTTTCCCAAAGGGCGGCTACTGCGGTGAGACTTGCTACATCCGAGACAAGGCAACTTTGTTTTATGCAGGCCGGGATGTGCCCGGCGAGATCCTCGATGAGTTTCCAATGACCAATGGAAGCACACAGGTAGATGACCTGGCAAACCTCGTTGCACACCAGGCAGAGTACTACCCGATAGTGCCCTGGGAGAAGGACCCGTGTGACGCAAATGACCTTAATACAGCCTGGGTGCGCGACACATCTCCTCATAATTACCGTTTTGGAACCGAAGGCGTGGGTGTTCGCCAGTCGAGTGGCGGCTGGGGCGCCCGGTTTAAGCTTGACCCCAACGGCCATGGAGCAGGAGACACTTTCATCTTAAGGCTGGAAGGCGTCAACTCCAACACCTCAACCAGGATAGCGGACGTCGTGCTGTATAATCAGGGAGTAGGCAGCCGCACTCTTGAGACTTTAGACGGCGAACAAGGCACCGTTGACATTCCGTTTACGCCGACGATTCTCGATGTTCCGGCAGATGGATTGTTCGAAATCTGGTTTAACCCACAAGGCGGTGAGATGGCGTACTGCGGTAAGATGGCGACCCTGTTTTATGTCCCATACGCAGGTGGTGACCTCGATGAAACCTACTTCGTGGACATTAACGACCTCACTATTTTTGTCGAGCAGTGGTTGTATTGCAACAACCCGAACGACGCGAACTGCGACGACATTATGTGCGAGGACCAGAACGAGCTGCCTCTGGGCCGGGTGGAATACCCTGCTTCCGTGGCGCCGGGCACGGTAATCATTGACGGTAATCTGGCCGAATGGCCGGCATTCGATTATGACCCCGATTACTGGTGTGTAACACAGTGGGTGCCGCTGGACAAGGTATATACCGGTGCTGTGTGGAATATCGACAATATGTATATGTGCCTGATGTACGACCCCAACACAGACGTTTTATACGGGGCCGTAATAGCAGACGAGTATGACGGCGTTTACGGATGGAGTAGCTGGGACGGCCAGGACTGTATAGAAATCTACATCCAGGGCGACCCCAACAATGACGACCCGGTTGACCCGCGACCTGCGTATGTTAGTGCCCAGGAATTCTATGTCGGATTGGACGCCAACCTGACAACAACGTATGCACAATGGCCTGATGGCATAGCGTTTGACGCCAACAATGACCCGGGGCTGCAAGCTGTTGTTTCACGCACGCCGGGCGGAGGTTACCTCGAAGAGATGGTCTACGAGTTCAAGGTCACTCCTTATGATAGCTTTGGCGGGTTTGACCCCAATTACTCAACGGTACAGTCAGACCTGTTCTCAGGTAAAAAGCTTGAATTTGATGTGGTTCTCGGCGTCAAGAGCACCGACCCGACTGCGTTCGGTATGCTCTGTCCCAACGTTATGACGGGCAAATATTCTAACAGTACAAGACTTGCTACCGTAACGTGTGAGTAAGCTTGCGATTAATGCTTTATCATGTGTGGGCGACATTAACGTCGCCCACACGTAGTTAATGTTTGCTTAATATTTTTTATTATGAAGGGCTGTAAATATGGCTGTTGCTAATAAAAGGCTGAGCAACACGAAAACAAAAGCGATGATTATTCTGACCGTGGGGTTTTCTCTTGGCTTTATAGCAACTAATCCCGCCAAAGCGGAAGACTTCGAGATTGGTTTCTATTATACCTATAGTGCACCAGGTGATAATTTTCAATGGGACTATGCACTGATGGATATGGCCAGAAATGGCTCCAGCATAGTGCAGGCGTTAGGGACCACGATGAGCAACGAAAACTTCTTTCTCAGTGCAAAGAATTGGGGCATCAAGGTTGTACCCTACCACGGCTACGGTGTTAGTGAGCCGTTGGACATAAATGAGACGATTGCAATAATCACGGCCCGCAGGGACGCCTATGACTCACTTATGGCCGGAGACAACGTTATTGGTTATATGGTTCGCGACGAGCCGGAAGACGACGACGGCATGACAGAAGAGGAACAGAACCGCTTTCGAACGTATGTGGACTTAATCCATCAGTACGACCCTAACCGGCAGGTGTACGTCAATCATTCGGACCCACCCTGGTATGACCTGCACGAAGACCAGACCTGGTGCACTACAATGCCGGTCCTTGAGGAAAACAACTACAGAATTCACGAGCGCACTGCCCACGCAGTCAACGAAATGGGCTTTGATGGTTTTACGATGACCGGGCATGCAAAACGATTCAGCGACTGGATAGGCCGTTCTTGCGGCAGCCTTAATTACTATGGCCTTCTCGGCGAAGACTGCGATTGCTCAAAAAACATGGATATTTCCTTTACCCTCAACGCAGATGATATTTCGCCGGGCGGAGATACATACGTCTGCTTCTGGCCGAAGCCCGGCTACTGCGGCGAGACTTGCTACATTGGCGAGAAGGCAAGCTTGTTTTATCAGCCGGCAGCGCCTAATGACCCGAATAACCTCGACCTTACCGACGAACTTCTCATGGTCAATGGTGATACAGAGGCCAATGACCTGATAAATCTCACTGCTCACGACGCAAGGTACTGGACATCATCTTGGATGGCTGCTTACGAGGATGCATGCGACCTCAACGCCCAGTGGCAGCGTACCACATCTCCCTGGCATATGCGTTACGGAACCGCAGGCGTAGGTATACGCGAGTCCGGTGCCGACTGTGGTGCCAGCTTTAAACTCGACATCGCCAGCTACGGCGCAGATGACGAGTTTATCTTAAAGCTGGAAGATATCTACGCCAACCCCACCTCACGAACTGCAAATGTCGGAATACGCTACCGGCACCAGGGCTACGATAACAAGATTGCCGAAATAGACGGCCAAACAGGCGTCTATTACGATAACTGTGTCTACGACAAAATCGACTGGTTTGCTTCCAGAACAAATTATGACGATGTTTACGAGCAAACCCTCACGGCCTATAACCACGGCACCAAGGGTATTGTTTATTTCATATACAACTATTACTCCAACTATGCTGACTGGTCTTTTGTAGACTGCAACGCTAGTGACGTTGATTACAGATTGGAGGCATTTGGTGATGCCGCCAGAACAATCCGTCAGAGCCAGGGCTGCCCGGGTGTTACCCTGTATCGCAGAATTGGCCCGAGAACGCGAATGCCTTTGCTGGACCGCAGAAACTACCCCGCAGGAAGTATAAACCTCGAGGCAATACCTGTAGGAAATATTCACAAGGTTGTTTTTGGAAAAAGTACATATGGCGGTGCCTTGTGGGAGACAACTACTGTTTACAGCTATCCGTTTACCACCACATATACGCTTAATGCCGGTGAGACGGTCATCCTTAGAGCGCAGGCGGTTGATACAGACGGCCAAAAGTCTGTCTATGCCGCAAATATGATTTACGTAGTCGATCCTGCGCAGCTTCAATGCGGCGATTACGAAAGCGCTCTAATCCCCGGCGACCTCAATAAGGACTGCAGAGTCGATATGGGTGATGTCGCTGATTTTGTGGCTTCCTGGGTGGATTGCGACGACCCAAACAGGCCCGAGTGTAGAACATGGGACCAGTGGCACCAGTTTTACTGCGGCCAGATTGGCAGTGGTTTTCCGGGCATGGCCGCGGATTTAGAGGGTGACTGCGACGTAGACCTTATAGATTTTGCATTATTTGCAGGTAACTGGCTTGATTGTGATGACCCCCAGGGCTGCCCCTGAAGCACTAAACCAAAATCAATCTATGGATAAAGGATGTCAATTCAGCACGACTTATAAGATTTACAAACTAATAGTTTGAAGCTATTTCTCAGAAGGGGAGAAAATGGTTAGTATTGTTTGCTGCTTTGTATTCGCGGGGTTGGTGCAGAGAGAACGCCCACCACCAAACTACACAAGGAGTAACTCACCGGAAAACGCTTATCGTATCTTACAACATATATCTTCCAAAAAGACTCTCAGATTGCGAAAGGAGACAAAAATGAAGAGGAAACAATCCATTTTGATAGTTGTCTTGTTGCTGGCTGTACAGGCTATAGCCGGTATTACCACAGATGTGTTTGATATGACCAACGGTGACACAGAAGCCAATGACCTGGAAAATCTCGTTGTACACAATGCAAATTACTACATACAACCGTACTGGGAGGATGACCCGTGTGACCCGTGCGACCTAAATGCCGCCTGGGTGCGCGACACATCTCCTGACAATTGCCGCTTTGGGACCAGTGGCGTGGGTCTTCGCCAGTCGACCGGATACTGGGGCGCCCGATTTCATCTCGATACCAATAGCTGCGGCACAGGCGACTATATCTTGCGTCTGGAAAACGTCACTTCCAACAGTAGCACCAAGAAGGCAGACGTTCAATTATGGTCGGGTACCAAACCGGTTATTGAGACGCTGGACGGTGAAACCGGCACCGTTGATATTTCATTTAAGGCATGGACTCCTGACATTGTAGATGGAAATATCGGATTCTATTTGCACGCACAAGGCAGTGAGGTTTGTTATACCAATAAGGCTACCTTGTTTTACGTTGGCCCCGACTATCCCGGTGAAGTCTGCGATGAATTTTATATGACAAATGGCGATACTGAGGCAAGCGACCTGACAAACCTGATTGCCCACGAGGCAAGATACTACGCATACTCAAGCGGCGACCCGTGTGACCCGTGCGACCTCAATACAGCCTGGCAGCGCAGTACAAGTCCGCATTATTATCGTTTTGGGTCCGAGGGCGTCGGTGTTCGTCAGGCGAGTGGCTACTGGGGCGCCCGTTTTAAGCTTGACCCCAACGGCCACGGTGCGGGAGACCAATTCATCTTAAGGCTGGAAGGCGTCAATTCCAACAGCTCAACCAGGAAAGCAGATGTTATAGTACACCGCCAGGGGCTGAGCAGCCATGTTATTGAAACATTAGACGGCGAAACACGCACCGTTGATATCTCGTTTACCCTCACGGTTATTGACATACTGAAAGATGGAAAGATCGAAATCAAGTTTGAGCCACAGGGCAGTGAGACAGCGTATTGCGGTGTTAAGGCCACCTTGTTTTATGTCGGACCCGCTGTGCCCGGTGATCTAACGGACGAGTTTGACATGACCAATGGTGACACGGAAGCCAATGACCTGGCGAACCTGATTGCCCATGAGGCCAGGTACTACCCCGGCGACCCGTGTGATGCAAATAACCTCGGCGACCCGTGTGACCCATGCGACCTCAATGCAGCCTGGCAGCGCAATACGAGTCCACATTATGACCGTTTTGGTTCCGCGGGTGTAGGTGTCAAAAAGGCACTTGGTTGGCGCAGTGCTCGTTTCAAGCTTGACACAGGCGGTTTTGCCGTAGGAGACAACTGTGCCTTAAGGCTTGAAGATGTCAACTCCGACAGCATGAACAAAATTGCACACGTTAAAATAAACCAATCACCTACAAGCAGCCGCACTCTTGAGACGTTGAACAGCGAAACCGGTACAGTTGACATTCAGTTCACAGCAACCGCCGATGATATCTCCAGTGACAAGATAGAAATCTGGTTCGACCCTAATGGCAGCCAGGTTGCAACCTGCGGTACCAAAGCGGATTTGTATTATGTCGACACCAATTGGCCGCTTGGTGACCTTGTCGACGAGTTTGACTTGACCAATGGTGACACAGATGCCAATGACCTTACAAATCTCACCGCTCACGACGCAAGGTACTGGACAAGCGTCTGGATGGCTGCTTACGAGGATGCATGTGACCTCAACGCCGAGTGGCAGCGTGATACGTCTCCGTGGCACGTGCGTTACGGAACCAGCGGCATCGGTATTCGCGAGTCAAGTGGTTACTGGGGCGCCAGCTTTATGCTTGACATCGGCAGCTACGGCGCAGGCGACAGTTTCCTTTTGAGACTGGAAGACTGCTACTCCAACAGCAGCACACGAATAGGAAATGTTGGGGTAAGCTACCGCCACCAGGGCTACGGCAACGTCGTCGGCGAAATAAACCACTCAGGTACCGTCGATATTACTTTCACCTTGACGGCCGATGATATTTCTCCGAGCGGAGATATCTACGTCTGTATTTTTCCAAAGGGCGGCTACTGCGGCGAGGTCTGCTATGCCGAAAAGGCAACCCTGTATTATACACCTTCCAAGGACTTTGATATCGGCTTTTACTATGGCTATAACGCGCCTAATGATAATGTCTCTTGGGGCTACGCATTAATGGATATGGCCAGAAGCGGCGGTACCATAGTCCAGGAGCTGGGATCCGCAGCAACCAATGAAAAGTTCTTTTACGCAGCCGAGAATTGGGGTATCGAGGTCGTGCCATATCATGGTTTTGATTCTAATGAAACGTACGACGCAAACGATGTAAACGATTTAATCGAGACAATCAAAACTCGAAGGGACAACTATGACTCGCTCCTGGCTGGCGATAACATTGTTGGTTACATGATTATGGACGAGCCTGAGGACGACGGCGGCCTGACACAGCTACAGCTGAGCAACTATTGCATGTATGTGAACTTGATCCATCAGTACGACCCCAATCGGGACGTCTACGTTAATCATTCCGACCCAACCTGGTATGACTTCAATGAAGACGTGGCATGGTGCACCACAGGTCCGGTCCTGAACTGCAACAGCTACAGGATCGATGACCGCATCGCCCACGCAGTCAACGACCTGGGTTTTGACGGCTACACGATGGTCGGGCATGCAAAAAAATTCGGCGATTGGATGGCCGGCGCCTGCGGTTCTTACAACTACTACGGTTTTCTCGGTGACGATTGTGATTGTTCAACGAATATGGATATTTCATTTACGCTCGACGTCAACGATATTTCGGAGGGCGGAGATACATACGTCTGCTTCTGGCCAAAGCCCGACTACTGTGGTGAGATGTGCTACTGCGGCGAGAAGGCAACCTTGTATTATCAGCCAGCAGCGCCTAATGACCCGAATAATCTCGACCTTACCGACGAAGTTCTCATGGTCAATGGTGACACAGATGCCAATGACCTTACAAATCTCACCGCTCACGACGCAAGGTACTGGACAAGCGCCTGGATGGCTGCTTACGAGGACGCATGTAACCTCAACGCCGAGTGGGAGCGTGATACGTCTCCGTGGCACGTGCGTTACGGAACCAGCGGCGTCGGTATTCGCGAGTCAAGTGGTTACTGGGGCGCCAGCTTTATGCTCGACATCGCCGACTATGGCGCAGGTGACGATTTCATCTTAAAGCTCAAACATATCTACGCCAACAGTAGCACACGAACAGCAAATGTGGGAGTAAGCTACCGGCACCAGGGCTACAACAACAAAATTGATGAAGTAGACGGCAGCGACACCTACTATGATGACTGTGTCTACGACCAAATGGACTGGCTGGAATCCAGAACCAATTATGAGGATGTAAACGAGCAGACGCAAACCGCCTATAACCGTGGCGCCGACGGGATTGTGTATTTCATATATAGCTACTACGAAAGTGATCCCAGTTGGTCTCTGGTAGACTGCAATGGCAACGACGTTAATGACAAAATGAAGGGCATTAGTGACGCCGCCAGGGTCATACGTGCCGACCAGGGCTGGCCGGGAGTTGAGCTTTATTACACGACAGACGCGAATGACCCGAACAATCGAACATCTTTCGTCGACGATGCCAACTATCCCACAGGCACTATAACTCTCGAGGCGGTTCCGGCAGCTCAGTGCGGAAGCATCCACCATGTTGTTTTTGGAATGAGCACAGATGATGGTCTGCTCTGGGATACAACTAACGCCTATAAATCTCCGTACACTGCCAGATACACACTGAGCGCCGGTGAGACGGTAATCTTTAGAGTACAGGCAGTCGACACAATGGGCACAGAATCAATCTACGCTGCTAATAGGATTAAAGTGAACCAGTAACCCTGTGCCTTTAAGTGACGGACAGGCAGTTTGACATTGCAGAGTATGCTACTGGGACGTGTGAGTAAGTTCAAGGATGAATGACG
This sequence comes from Planctomycetota bacterium, assembly GCA_043816955.1. Classification (GTDB taxonomy): domain Bacteria; phylum Planctomycetota; class Phycisphaerae; order Sedimentisphaerales; family CAYZTY01; genus JBDRHL01. Next base: position 16,724 of record JBDRHL010000015.1, read on the forward strand.
TGTGCAGCGGGCGGCATTTGCCGCCCGCTGCAAAATTGTCAGATAGTTCCAAATCTTCTTGCAATGATTAAACAGAGTTGCACTTTACGATTCTGTTAGGTATAATGCTTAGAATACGAGACTGTAGCAAATTTACCGGTATTTTTAATGTGTTAGGACGGTGATGTCCGATATATCCTTCAGAAAGTTATTGTTTTTCTGGAGGACAATAAAATGTATGGACCCGGAGAATATGTTCCTGATGCAACCGAAG
>JBDRHL010000016.1:0-2713 GCA_043816955.1 Planctomycetota bacterium
GTTGTTGGAAGTATGGGTCCGCAAGCATTATCTTATGCCCCTTCGAGGTTAGGATTGAGAGCGGCAAAGTGGGCTACCGGTAAAATATCCACTCCTTTCACTGAAGCAGGGGCGACTTATCGTGCGGGAGATTTTCTTAAAAGTCAGGTTGTCGATCAGCCTTTGGCTGCTGCTGCTGTTGCCAAGGAATCTATTGGCGTCCTTCCTCCGGTAGCAATGAGCGGTGAAAAGCGGCTCATGGCATTATACAACCAAATCAGGGGTCTTAGCCCAGCAGATGACGCAAAGGCGATAGATCAAATCAGCAAAGCAGCATTTAGATTAAATCAAGAGATGAAGGCGCTTGGACAGAAATCTCCGGAGATATTCAGGGAGATTGCAGAAAAACGCATTGCTTCAATCGAAAATCGGTTAGATACAAGAATTGTAAAAAGTATGGAAAATGCACAAAAGAAACTCGATGCACTTCCAATAGCTCAACGGCAGTCACAGGAATCAATTATTGTTAAAAATGAACTGACAAAAGTAATGAGAGCGGAAAAAGATTTGGTCGATGAGACATGGAAACTTGTCTCCAAGAGAGCAAGGGTTGGGGTAGAGAAAACCCAGAAAGCACTTGCCTCTCTTATTGAAGAAACGCCAATAGCACAGCGAAGGGACATACCGGTTGAATTGCGCACCAATCCCATCTTCAAGGAAGGGGTTATAGATACGACTGTGAATGAAATGCAGGGACTTAGATCGAAGTTGCTTGAAGTGGAAAGAGTTGCGAGAGCCAATCAAAAATGGAACAAAGCACGCATAGCCCATGAGATGTCTGAAATAATCCTTGAGGATATAGGTATTACAGCCGAACGCATTGCAACAACACCGGAAGGAGAACTTTTAAATACCGCCCTAAAAGCAACTAATAAATTCAAGGATAGGTTTGAAAAGGGAACCGTTGGTAAAATTTTAGGATATGACAAAACGGGTGCGCCCTCTATTGCTCCTGAAATAACTCTCGACATAGCTTCAAGGGGAGCAAACTGGGTAGATATTGATAAGGTAGCGATTACTCCAAAAGCAAGAGAAGCAACCGAAAGATACATGGCGAGAAGTTTTGCTGATTATGCACTTGATTCAAGCGGATCGGTTGATCCACGTAAAGCGGCAAGATGGATACAAAACAATGAAGAAATGCTTGATAGTTTTCCTAATCTTAAAGCACAGTTAGCCGATATAGGAACATCTCAAGAATTAGCAATAAGAACCAAGGCGACTATGGAAACAAGAAAAGCAGCATTGCGTGATCCGAAAATATCTGCTGCTGGAAGATTCCTTGGCGCAGATGTTGGAGATGAGATTAGCAAGATACTTAAATCTCCTAATCCATCTGTTACAGCACGGCAGTTAGCCAGACAGGCCCGAAAAGATACTACCGGTCAAGCAATCGAAGGGCTTAGGGGCGGATTCATTGAGCATATTATTGACAAATCTTCTGTTGGTGGATTTAACGATTTTGGTGAAAAAACACTTTCAGGAAAAGCTGTTTTGGGCTTTGTAAATAATAACAGAGATTCATTAAGACAAGTATTCACACAGGAACAACTTGTCCGTATGCAAAGAATAGGTGAAGAATTAGCAAAACTTGAAACACTGGAAGCAACCAAGGGAATGAAAATCGAATATGGAGACGCAGTTTCAAATATGCTGCGGTTTGCAAGCAGGTTCGGGGGGGCTGCTGTTGGGCGGCACTGGGGGAGGGCTGTGGGTGCAGGTGGAACAGTTCAGATACCGGGATTCTTCGCAGAGCAATGGCATAAGATAGCAAGTCGTTTAACTAAAAACAGATTTGAACGGCTCGTCCATGATGCGATCATGGCGCCAGACGGCAAGTTATTAGAGACGCTGTTATTGCCTATAGACAAACCAGCATTACAGCGGAAAAATATTGAGAAGGTAAGTGGACGGATAAACGCATGGTTGTTAGCAAGTGGTGTTAATTCCGTAAGAGATATTGGAGAAGAAGATTAAACCGGCACATAGCCAAAGACAAGGAGGAACACCATGAAGAAGATTTTTGCATTGATAGTTTTTGCCACGCTGATATTTTCTACCGCTTATGCGGGGACTATGAGCGAATTGTCGCTTATCAGGGACAACCGGGGAGTGCCTACCGGGGGCTTGGTAACTACGGGATACGTTGATGCGGTGGTTTTGTCGGCTAATGCGGCACAGACATATACCGTCCCTTCGGGTGCAAACTATTTGCGCTTCAGTGGAAACGCTGATTTCTATATCAATATAGGCGGGACTGCCACCGTGCCATCTGTCACGACGGCGACGGGTGCATCGAATATGCTGATAAAACTTGAATCTCCTGCTATCAGGTCGGTGAGTGGCAATACGTCAGTGAGCGTCATCGCCCCTGCGACAACGATAGTAACGATTGAAGCTTTCAAGTAATTATAGTAATGAAGGAGAAAGACGATGGCAGAGAGCACGGTGCGATTTAACTTCTGGACGGTCCTGATTTGTCTGATCCTTGCCGCCGCTGGAGGTTTTACTTTTCTATATGCCGATGGGGAAAAGACAAAGGCGAAACAGCAAGATGTGATTCAGCGGGTGGTGGTTTTGGAAACAAATTATGCCAATATCATCAAAGGGCTGGATAAACTGACCTCGGTTGTCGAAAAATCTGTTGATAAGATGGAAGAGTATCGTAAAAATA
>JBDRHL010000017.1:0-4679 GCA_043816955.1 Planctomycetota bacterium
GGGTCTAAGATATCCCTTAGAAAGGAGGTGATCCAGCCGCAGGTTCCCCTACGGCTACCTAGTTACGACTTAGTGCCAGTCATCGAGCTTACCGTCGGCAGGCGCCTCCCCGAGGGGTTAGCAACCCGACTTCGGGTACTCCCAACTTCCATCACTTGACGGGCGGTGTGTACAAGGCTCAGGAACATATTCACCGCGACATAGCTGATACGCGATTACTAGCGATTCCGACTTCATGCAGGCGAGTTGTCAGCCTGCAATCCGAACTGGGGCGACTTTTTTGCGATTTGCTCCACCTCGCGGTATTGCATCGCTTTGTAGTCACCATTGTAGCACGTGTGAAGCCCTGGGCATAAAGGCCATGAGGACTTGACGTCATCCCCGCCTTCCTCCGGTTTAACACCGGCAGTCCCGCTAGAGTTCCCGGCATGACCCGCTGGTAACTAACGGTAAGGGTTTCGCTCGTTAAAGGACTTAACCCGACATCTCACGACACGAGCTGACGACAGCCATGCAGCACCTGTGCAAGTTTCACCCGAAGGCAGCTTAACCGGTTTCCCGGCAAGCATCCAAACATGTCAAACCCAGGTAAGGTTCTGCGCGTTGCTTCGAATTAATCCACATGCTCCACCGCTTGTGTGAGCCCCCGTCAATTCCTTTGAGTTTTAGCCTTGCGACCGTACTCCCCAGGCGGTCTACTTAACACTTTTGCTTCGGCCGCGATTGTGTCAGAACATCCACAGCCTAGTAGACATCGTTTACAGCGTGGACTACCGGGGTATCTAATCCCGTTCGCTCCCCACGCTTTCGCACCTCAGCGTCAGGACAAGCCCAGTGCACCGTCTTCACCACCGGCGTTCCTCTTGATATCTACGCATTCCACCGCTCCACCAAGAGTTCCATGCACCCCTACTTGCCTCAAGAAATGCAGTTCGCCAAGCTATTCCCCGGTTAAGCCGGGGGATTTCACAAAACGCTTACATTTCCGCCTACGCGCGCTTTAAGCCCAGTGATTCCGAACAACGCTCGCCACCTTCGTCTTACCGCGGCTGCTGGCACGAAGTTAGCCGTGGCTTCCTCCGGGGTTGATCAATATGCCGAAGCATACTTTCTAACCCCTGACAGCAGTTTACACCCCGAGGGGCTTCATCCTGCACGCGGCGTCGCTGCGTCAGACTTTCGTCCATTGCGCAATATTCGTTACTGCAGCCCTCCGTGGAGGTCCGGGCAGTGTCTCAGTCCCGATGTGGCGGGTCAACCTCTCAGTCCCGCTACCCGTCGAAGCCTTGGTGAGCCTTTACCTCACCAACTAGCTGATAGGAAATAGGCCGCTCTCTCGCCGATAAATCTTTGGTCATCATGCCCTGTGACAGATGACATTATCCGGTATTAATGCCCCTTTCGGTAGGTTGCCGAAGCAACCGACGCTATCCCGGAGCCAGAGGTGCGTTACCTATCCATTCCTCACCCTTTCGCCACTAACTGTCCGCTCGATTACTCAATTAGACAGTCCGTTCGACTTGCATGTCTTAGCCACGCCGCCAGCGTTCGTTCTGAGCCAGGATCAAACCCTTCAAATTGTATCCTGGAATCCGCTCCGAAGAGCGGGTTTCCTCGAATGAGGCTCAACACTTGCGTGTACGCACGAAAGTGTTGAAAAACACACCATATGTTATTCAGCCGTGTCGGCCCAACGTACAGACCTGACCGGCTTACACTTTCGCTGCGTAATTTGGCTTAACTGTTCACTTGTCAAAGAACGTCCCCTCTTGCTCACCCGGCTACAAACCCAGCCGGTGATCACGAACATTGGATATTACCACGCTTTTTAATGCTGGTCAACTCTCAAGAAGGAAAAATATGAAAATTTTTTTGTCCTGCCCTCCTCCACCCTGAAAACCCCAAATTGCCCTGTTTGGCAAAAAACAGCTTTCTGCCGGAGCGATCTGGGAATAAAAGCCAAAAAGACTATATTGAACATTCCCGCATCGGCGGCTAGGAGGGCGTATACTCTTTTATTTGTTTCCTTTTGAGGATTATTCTGTATAATCAAGCTTCTAAAGGAGGAAAAACTTTCGAGAAAGGATGTCGGATTATGGACAGGACGATATTGCGAACGGAAATTCCGGGAACCAAACCCAGCCATGGTAAGGTTCGGGACATTTACGACCTTGGTAACAGGCTGCTGATCGCAGCTTCGGACCGTATAAGTGCCTTCGATGTGATTATGGCAAACGGAATACCTTACAAGGGAATAGTGCTTACCCAGATATCGAAATTCTGGTTCGACTTTCTGAGCGGGATCATCGAACACCACATGATAACAGACAACGTCTCGCAGTTTCCAAAACCATTCTGCAAACATGCTGATCAGCTTGCCGGGCGGAGCATGCTGGTTAAGAAAACCAAGCCCCTGCCGGTCGAATGTGTTGTGCGTGGCTACCTGGCAGGTTCGGGGTGGAAAGAATATCAGGTCCGGGGCACGGTCTGCGGTCATAAGCTGCCGGCAGGCCTTGTGCAGTGTCAGAAGCTGCCCGAACCAATTTTTACGCCCGCAACCAAGGCTGAACTCGGTGAACACGATGAGAACATAACTTTTCAAAGAAGTGCTGAGATTATAGGCGCAGAAGCGGCAACATATGTCCGCGACAAGAGTATAGAGATTTTTGTAAAGGCGCGTGACTATGCCGAGATGAAAGGAATAATACTGTCTGATACAAAATTCGAGTGGGGTCTGCTGGATGACAAGATTATTCTCATCGACGAAGTCCTGACGCCTGATTCATCAAGGTTCTGGCCCGCGGATCAATACGAGCCGGGCAGAGATCAGCAAAGCTACGACAAGCAGTTCGTACGAAACTATCTTGAGAGCATAAACTTCGACAAATCTGGAAAAGGTGTTGTCCTGCCGGATGACATTGTGGCAAAAACCAGCGAAAAATACATTGAAGCTTACCAGTGCCTGACAGGCAAAAAGTTTGAATGGAAGCATTGAGAATACAAGGTACAGGATGACTCTCGAGGCATATGCTCACATCGGCGACAAATCCGCTGCAGGCAATAAATAAAATCCTTTGGCGAATAATTGATTAATTGTGAAGCTGCCCGATGCATCGGACAAATATAAAATTAGGCATTTTCTCTTGGTTTGGCTATCGTATCCACATGGCTGACCGGGCCAGAATGATTAAGGAGGCCGGCTTCGAGGTTACCTCCATATGGTGGGGTGAAGAAGAAAGGGCAAATACCGGTTCGCTGCACGATCTTCCCGAAATCATCCGTTGGGAGAAACTTGAACTTGATAACATCCACGTGCCTTTTTCCAATGCTAACGATATCTGGAATCCGCATAAAGATACTCGCAAAAAGATGATCCAGCAGTATGTTGACTGGCTCAATGACTGCCAAAGACATAAAATTGCTAAAATGGTCATGCACCTATGCTCCGGTGAAAACTGTCCTGATCCAAATGATTGTCTTCTCGATAGCCTCACTGATATCCTGTCAGAAGCTGAGAAACTTGGTGTAATCCTCGCCGTCGAGAATACACGCAGGGCAGATTACATCGATTTTGTATTTTCAAATATCGATTCGCCGCATCTGTATTTTTGTTATGACAGTTCTCATGATTTTCTGTGGAGTCCAAATCCGACCGGGTTGTTAAAAAAATGGGGCCGAAAACTCATCGCCACACACATATCCGACAACGACGGGCAGGAAGACTCCCACTGGCTGGTGCATACCGGTAGCGTGGATTGGCAGAGAATCGCCGAAACCTTTCCAATACAAACATACAATCAACCCCTTATGCTCGAACTGATCACACAGGACAATACGCTGCCGCCGGAAGTATACCTCAAAGAGGCATTCAAAGGCGCCGAATGGTTCACACAACTGCTGAGAACCGTTGAACAAACAACTCAGGAACCGGCAGAACAATAATGTTCGACTATGACTTCCACATTCACACTGAACTGTGCGGCCATGCACCAGGCCAAACCGTCAAAACGATAATCGAAAAAACAAAAGAACTAGGCCTGAAAATGATCGCCGTTACGGAACACGTTTTCGGCCCCAGTGACCTCAAAAAACTCGATATAATCCGCCAGGAGATCCGGAAACATGATAGCAGTTGCCAGGTCGTTATAGGAGCCGAAGTCGACGTTGATAGAACCGTATTTGACGGCCGTTTAACAATCGAGCATCGGCATGACATTGACTATATACTCGGAACAATCCACTATCTGCCTGGCACTGAGATCATGCCGCACTGCGAAAAACTGCGTCCGCTTGGCGAAAAAGAGACATTCGAACGCTGGCGGTCGACGCTGCTGGGGCTTGTCGCCAATCCACTTGTAGATACTCTTGCTCACCCCGGAGCAATGATTGCAAATGCGATGCCTGGCGACGATTTTTCAAACGCCGTACTTGATACCTTTGCCCAGGCAGCTGGAATATCTGCCAAAACAGGCATGGCGTGGGAACTCAATAACCTGACCGGCTGGAAATTGACCCCGGCACAGAAAGAACAATATCATACAAAAGGGGGTATCTCCTTGACTCCAGTACATACAATCGGTAGTATTTGCGATCATGGAAGATTACCCGCGAACATTGATGGAATTGGAAAAGCGGTTTTCATCGGAAGAGGCCTGTCGGGAATATTTGGAAGTTCTTCG
>JBDRHL010000018.1:0-43233 GCA_043816955.1 Planctomycetota bacterium
GGATTGTGTTGAACCATTTCTGTTTTTTTGATAATCTTGTTTTCATAGGTCATCCTTTCAAATAAGGTTAATATTTGCGTTATTTGGATTTCACAAATTATAACCGTTTGACGGATGACCTACATATTATCTAACTTTGGGGGGACAAACGGGGATTGTGCAATTTGAATTACAACCTGAAATGGGTTATGAGGTGAACTGAAAGACCAGAAACGTATAACAAGAGCTGGCTGGAAAGACAAGGGGCCGTTTTGCGGGGTTATTTTGACAGGCCCCTCGACTTCGCTCGGGGTGACGAATCCGGACATTGCTCGGGGTGACGAATTAAGGCGGTCAGTTAAAATCGCAACAAAAATACAATAAACTTGTTTTTGTCCCCTTCCTTACGGTCGGGGCTTTGATTTTTTTGAAGAGTAGTGGCCAACAATATTGCTGTCGGTGTGGGCGTTGATTGTTCAGTCGGTGATCTTATAGACCGAATCGCCGCTTCTTACCCGGTCACTAACTTTCAGACCAATAGAGTCGCCTGATTTAGCCTCTGCAACCTGTTCATTGCTGATCTGTATTGAGTCAACTGTCATTTTAAGATCGGTAGTATGCCCCTTAATGTGGATTTTATCTCCGACCTTTAACACTGCTGTTAACTCAATGCCTGCAACTACAGGGTGGGCAAAGAAATCTGATACCGTTCCAATTATTTCCTCAGACATTTTTTTCTCCTATTTTATTGGCCAGCCGCCGTGGGCTGTGATTGTTCTGATAACTTCTATTTGCTGAGTTTGACGGCTGTGCCGTAAACTAAAAGTTCGGCTGCACTACCCACGACGCTCGTAGTCATATAGCGGACATTGATTATTGCATCGGCTCCCATTTTTACCGCTGAGTCGATCATCCTGTTAATAGCTATTGTGCGGGCCCTTCCCATCATGTCAGTGTATTCGGTCAATTCCCCGCCAAGGATAAGTCTGACTATGGCAGATAGATCCTTGCCAATCCAGATAGCAAATACCGTATGGCCCTGGGCCAGACCTAAAATCTCTGTGACCTCTCGGCCTGGTACTTCTGTAGAATTTAGAAGTAAAACACCCTGTTGGGTCTGATCAACTACAAGCTCGTCTTTTGATGTTTTGTGTTTGGTTTGTTCCAGAGCCAGTATCAGCAGCACCATAAGGATACCGCCAAGAAGGCAGAATATTGCTATCCTGAGCCACCAGGGTATGACCGGATCATCGGCTACCATCACATACCATGGCAGGCCGGCAAATATTGTAATGAACAGCCCCACGACGAAGAATAGCGAACCAATTTGTCGAATTATTTTCATGGCTTACTCCTTAACCTGTATTATAGCTTCATAGGCTATGCAGCCTTGTCCTGTATCCATCTTTTTTCGGAGTATGTTATAGCTGTGACTATGCTGCCAACTGCACCTATCAGAACACCTGCCTGATAAACTAAAATAGCAACTATAAAAAATATTGCATGTGAAAAGTAAAAAAGTCGCGTTTTTGGCCTAAAAATGGGTTTTTGAAGTCTTTGCGTGCGCGGGAGTTTTTTTTGACACTGTAAAAAGCGGCTTTTCCTGCGAAGCATAACTGCACCGAGGCCGAGCAGCAGGAATATAAGGTATTAGCCTATAGAGGTCGTACTATTTCTTCTTTGTCTTGCTTTTGACCTTGGCTTTTGTCTTAGTCTTTGCAGGTTTGGCTTTCTTTTTGCTATCACTGCATCCGCACGTCTTGCACATTTTTATACCCCTTCAAATTTCACCCAAATTGATTTGATGAAATTGTATGCCTATTGTTGTGAATAATCAATAGAAAAACGAAGGCGATTTCAGCGTTTCCTTCTCAACATCGGTGCATCAAGCAAACGTCGAATGCGCATAAAAAAGGGTATTCAGCGGATTTTAAGGCTGAGTTTGAAAGATAGGCTTCAAACTACCATCAAAGGGCAGATCGGCCATTCTACGGGCGTAAAACACCTCTGAGGGCTATGCTACAAGATTCTGTAGGGTGGTTGTACAAAGGCTTTCTTTGAGTTGTAACACCAACTCAAGGTGGAAGTATATCAAGCCCGTCCCTTATTCGAGACACATGCCGTTTTATGTCGTACTTGGCACTGTTTGATTCTGTTAGTAGCTTTTCAATTTTGCATGTCTGAGAGTTCATGCTACCCTTAATATTGTTGAGGATACCTGTAATATTGTTGAGGATACCTGTGATTCTCCAAAGAAAATACAACGTTGCAATAAACCAAAAAAACAATCCGTAATAAATCACATCGTTCATTTTCTATCCTTTCAAAGAAGTTTTAGCGTTATTTTCTTAAAAGCACCGCGCCGAGGCCAAACAGCAAAACCGTGGCAGGTTCGGGAACGGAGGCAACACGGAAGCCTAAAAAGTCGTATTCGTCGCTCGGGTTTCCGTTAATCCGGCAGGACGACTCGAGGTAGCTGGGGCCGTAGTCGGCATGGTACGACCCACCACGAAGGCCACGCTCGGAATTGTATACCATCATCTCGGTCCATTCAAAGACATTTCCCATCATATCAAACGTTCCATTGAGTTCCCCACTGCCACTGCCGACAGTCCACGGGCCAAATGGACTGGTAGCATAACCTACATGGGTGGTGTAGTAGTTCCAGCCCGTGCCGCTCGTGCCGTTGCCCTGCGTCAGACTCTCGCCAGCCTTCAATGCGTAGGTCTGGAGTGCCGTGCCGTTCCAGTAGCCAGCCTTGACCCACTCATTCTCGGTCGGAAGGAAATAAAACGCATTGCTGTTGCGATACGGATCGCCCGCATCGTAACCGGTGTCCGTTACATCCCAAGGCATAAAGGTGTAATCGCTTTGGCCTTGTGTACCGGTAAATTTGTAAGCTTGGCTGTAACCCTTGCTGGTGTTCAGATAGTTCACGAATTGAGCTGCTTCATACCAGCTTACCTCATTGGTTGGCACGTTCGTGCCAGTCCAGTAGGGGCTGCCGTCGTAGGCACTCGACGAGCTGCCCGTTGGTGTGCCATAGATGTTAGTGAACTTGCTCCACTGGTCGTTGGTAATCTCGAACCTACCCATGCGGTAGTCGTAGTTGACTCCCGTAAAGGTAAAGCCGTACCCTGCGGGAATTCCGCTGGTGGGATTGGTGCTACCCGAGACCGGCACAAAGTCGATGGTGAATTCATTAACCCCGCTACCAAAGGTATCTGCTGAAGCGGTATTCACTACAGCCATTACACACACAACAACTGCCAAAACTCTTGCATTTCTCATTTCTCTGACTCCTCAAAGATTGTTAATGTTTATTTTGGCTGCGCACTGTGCGCAGTAATATTGCTGAAAGATTGTTCAGAAAACCTAACCCCGAAAAGCGCTTCCATCTCTCTCTCACTGCCTCCGCTATCCTAAAAGCGGATATTATTATACAACTTTTTGTCGGGTAAGCAAGGGGAAAAAAGGCCAGTTATTGTCGAGGCTAAACGATATTGTCTGCTTTTGGTGGGGTGATGTGGCAATTGGAAATGAGCGGTTGCAAAAGGAGCGGTTTGGTAGTATTATTGTAAGTTATGGTTTCGGAAAGAATAAGGAAATATTCGGTTGACCGGGTGGTTCTTTTTTTGATATTTATCCTCGGGCTGGTGATTGCCCAGGTGATTGTGCAGAGCAGGGGGAGGATCAGCCTGTCGGGGCCGATGAAGCTTGATTATACGGGTATATCGGTTCGTATTCCGTCGGGCAGGGGCTGGGTGAGCAATACGACATGGGTTTACTATGAGGACGGCTACCGCCTGGTGAGCGAGTATCGGCCTGACGGGAAGCACACAAGCGCTTCTGTGAGCTGTCAATATGTTCTGTTTTTTCCCAGCGGGGGTGTTGATGAGCGATTTGTGCAAAGCGCAGCGGTTCTCGGCGGTGAGGTTATCGAGCGGGGCAGGTTTGATTCGGGGGGGCTGCTGATAGAATGGGCGAGGATCACGGTTCCACGGGCACTTCAGGAGGTGTATATTGGTTTTGCACAGCTTCCGGGGAATCGCGGTTTTGTAATTCAGAGTACGCAGATAGGGCCATTGGAGGAGCCGGCTTTTCAGGCATTTGAGCTTGTGGCAGGTTCGGTTGAATTCGGCGGTAATGAGCTTCTGGCGAAAGGAATTTCGCTGGCCGGGTCAGCTCACAGCGGCATAACAAGTCAGTTGGATAAGCGTTTCTATCTTATTAAAAACTCACGGGAACAACTTGTGGGTTTCGGCTATGAGATGATCAAGGGGTCTGACAATTATGGGAGGGGTCGTGTTCGGGCGGGGAGCTTTTCGCGTTTCGGGAATCGTTTGGAATCTTATGAGCTTTTCGAGTCGGAAAGCGATCTGGGTTTATTTTCGTGGTCGTCGCATATTTCCAGGCCTTTGGGGATGGGCGGTGAGGATATTCGTGCAGAGATGATTGAAGAAGGTCTGTTGCGGGTGGAGAGTTCGGCGTTGTCGCGTCCGAAGAACAAGAGGATCGGGCCTAGTTCGATACCGGGGATAGTTGTGGAGCCTGTTTTGAAGAATTTTCTGGAGAGCGGGGAGAGGGCGGTGGTAATTGACATAGTTCTGGCGGAGGGCAAGGTAGTCCCGACGCTGTTATCACGGGTGGATTTGAAAGAAGGAAACAATAACAAGCAAATGCGGGCGGTGCGGATGGAATTTCTTGACGGGAGGGGGTATAATCAGGAGGTTTACTTTGACAAGGACGGCAAAACAGGGCGTCAGATTGTCAGGCAGGAAGATACATTTACGCTGGAGCGCGTAGCAGAGAAGGACCTGCCGGATGTTTTCAGCGGGCGGAAGGAATCGATCGTGCGGATGGAAGAGTGGGTTAGAGAAGGGGGTAATAGTGAAAAGGACATTTTGAGGAGAGCTGAGGGAAATGGAGCAATCGGAATATGACTGTATAATAGTTGGAGCGGGGCCTGCCGGTCTGGGTGCAGCGATTTATTCTGCGCGGGACCGTTCCAGGACGCTTGTGCTTGAGAAGTTTTTGCCTGGCGGCCAGATCAATAATACCGAACGGATAGAGAATTACCCGGCGTTTGACGAGATAAGCGGGCCTGACCTTATTTCGCGGATGCAGCAGCAGGTTGAGAAGTTCGGGGCGCAGATCAAGGGGGGGCAGGAGGTTGTGCGTGTTGAAAGGAGTTCCGATGGGAAGCTGGTGGTGCACACGGATGAGAGCGGGAATTATGAATCGCGGGTGGTGATTCTTTCGCCCGGCAGCGATTATCGCAAGCTTGGTGTGCCGGGTGAGGATGAGTTTCGAACGGCGGGTGCGGGGGTGAGCTATTGCGGGACGTGCGATGCGCCTTTTTTCAAGGGTAAGAAGGTTGTTGCTGTCGGCGGGGGTAATACCGCGGTCGAAGAGGCGCTTCACCTTGCGAAGTTTGCAAGTGAGGTGACGCTGGTTCATCGGCGGGATGAGTTTCGGGCGACGCGGGTTCTGGTTGAGGAGCTGACGGCGAAGGTTGGTGAGGCGGGGAGCAATATGAAGATAAGGTATGACAGTATCGTGACAGCGATAGAGGGGCAGGGGAAGGTTGAGCGGGTGAAGCTGCGGAACGTCAAGACGGGAGCAGAGGAAGATTTGGGGTGTGAGGGTGTGTTTATTTTTGTGGGGATGGTGCCTAATACGAAGTTTCTGGAGGGCTTTGTTGAGCTTACCGAGGCGGGGTTTATCAAGTGCGACTGCGGGTATCTTAGGACGTCGGTGCCCGGGGTGTTTGCGGCGGGTGACTGCAGGGTTGGGGCTGCGATGCAGCTGGCGACAGCGGTTGGAGACGGGGTGCTGGCAGCGATGATGATGAAGCAGTACTTCCGTGATGCGGGGTGGTGGTCTTCGCCGGTGAGCGATTCGCTACAGCCTGGCGGCTGGTAGCATGCTATAGCTGCGGCGGCCAGGTGCCGCCGGGAGGACAATCATCGGGCTGGGAAGTCAACCAGTGAATTTTCAGGCGGAGCAAATCGAGGGCATTTACTCTGCCATCACGGGTGAAATCCGCACAAGGGTTATAAGCGGAATCAGGATAACTCTTCAGCCATGACTGTTTTAGTTTGAGCAGGTCAACGGCGTTTACTATTCCATCACCGGTGGCATCACCGTAACATTGTCTGGGGAAACATCAGCAATCGGGAAAACAATTTTCGGGCGGCCAAACATAATTGCTATCGCGGGTTGTTCCATCTTCCATGGTGATCATACCCCTTACAGCATTGGTTGTTACCCTGAACTCGATACTAGATCCCAGGCCAGTCAGAGCAATTACGATCAACTCACCGCTTTTATCGGGGGTTAAGTTAGCATCGCCGGCTTCATAGAGTGATCCCATCTCGAGCTTACATGCCGTACCCGGCAAGTCGCCCAGAGCGCCTGGGTCATTGGCAGGGGCAACAGGTGTACCTTCACCGCCCGGAGGGATGTTCCCATTGGCATCAATAACAATAGTGCCGGGATAGACCCAGAAATTTGGATTGGTGGAGACAACACTGACCATTACGGCGCCTGATACCTGAACATCAAGAGCAAATGCTCTTACCAGCTCAACTTCCGTATTGGCGTCATAATCGATAGTCAGCGTGCCGTTCCCACCGCCTGCGGCCTCTACCTCGCAACTAAGATTCACAGCGGATAACACCGGAGAAGTGAGAAGTAAAATTACGATTGGAATCATGCGTTTCATAGTTTCCCTCCTATACCGCCCAACTTGTCTTAAGAACAGACGACTGTATAATTATACTATGCAGGCGGGCTGTGAGCAAGTAATATTTTTGCAAAAATGCGGGTGTGGGTGTATATGATTGGGTTATGTTTAGATTTCTGCAGGGCAGGTTATTGACGGTTCGGCTAATCATGCTGGGGGCGGCTGGTGCGCTGATTTGTGTGGGAATTGCGGTGATATATGCTTCCGGGCATCCTGCGGAGCGGGCGGAACCTTTTGCGGAATATGCAGGTCTCTGGAAGAAGCAGCTTGTGTTCGCATGTGTCGGGTTTGCCGGTCTGGCAGCGGTGAATTTTTTTAGCTATCGGCGGCTTGGGCCTGTCAGCTACTGGGTATATGGCGGGGTGCTGGGGCTGCTTGCGGTGCTTCTGCTGGATAAGTTTGTTGATCTTCCTTTTGTGCCGGTGATAAATTATTCGAGGCGGTGGCTGCTGATTGGCACCGAGAGCAGATCGCTGGGTCAGATGCAGCCTTCGGAGCTGTGCAAGCTTGCGTATATCGTTGCGCTGGCATGGTATCTTCGTTTTCGCAGTAATTACCGGAAATTCACGGCGCTTGTGGGGCCTTTTGTGCTGACGGTAGTACCGATGCTGCTGATACTGATGGAGCCTGACCTTGGGACGGTGCTTTTGATGATGCCGGTGCTGTTCACGATGGTTTTTGTTGCAGGAGCGAAGGTGAAACATCTGCTGATGATAATACTCATGGCGGTTCTTGTGAGTCCGGTGATGTGGCATTTTATGCATTCTTATCAGCGGATGCGGATAACGAGCGTTTTTCTGCAAAATGAGGGGATTTTCAAGATGGCTGAGAAATACCCGAAGCTTGCGGAGATTCTTGCGGGCGATCGGAGGAATCTTAAGACATGGCAGCGCGATCACGGGTTTCAGTTGATGCAGTCCAAGTGCGCGATCGGGTCGGGGGGAGTAAATGGTTATGGGTACAGGAAGGGGCCTTACCTGAGGTACAGCCGGGATGTTTCGCTGCCTGAGAGGCATAATGATTTTATATTCGCGATTATCGCTCAACAGTGGGGGTTTGTCGGATGTGTGATTGTGCTTGGGCTTTACACAGTGATAATAGCATGCGGGCTGGAGATAGCGACGGCGAATACGGACCCGTTTGCGCGGTTGATATCGATAGGGATAGTGGCGATGTTCGCGGTTGAGGTGCTGGTGAATGTGAGCATGACGCTTGGGCTGATGCCTATTACGGGGCTGACGCTGCCTCTGGTCAGTTACGGCGGATCGAGTCTTGTGGTGAGCATGCTGGGGATCGGGCTGTTAAATAACGTCGGGAGCAGGCGGCCTTTTACAGTAGCGGGCAAGGGTTTTGACAGGGAAGAGAGCTATTGACACAAGCCGAAGTTTTCTTCAGGTGTGAGGACAACCCAGGGGCGTCTGTCCTTTTTGTTTATTGGGATGGGTTTGACGGGGCGGACATCTTTGAGCCAGATGAACAGGGCGAATTTTGCATGTTTGACGGTTTGCCAGTATTCCGGGGAAGCAGCGATGCGGGAGGCGTATTGTTTGCTGATTTCTGAGATTCTGGCGGGGGTGATGTTGTCGCAGGCATATATTTTTTCGACCCTGGCAGCAGCGCAGACGGGGCCTGAGCTGAGTTTGAAGAACAAGGTATCGTTTGGCCGGACGCTGTTCCATGGCGGACGTTTGTATTTAAGGAAGCGAGCCTCGATTGTTTTTGTGCGGTTCAGGAGGGCAGTTAGGTATTGTTTTTTAAGGATTACCAAATGCGTTTTTTGCATGGGGTGATTATAAATGTCCATCGGGGGTATTCCCAGAGTTTTTTCGAACAAAGGCGAGGGTCAGCGAGAGGGTCTTTGACGAGCGGGGGGTAAGTATCTATAATCAGGCAGGTTTCAAAGGGGTATTGTGTTATGGTAATTGTTGCTACGACGGTGCTGGTGCTGATTTTGTTCGTGCTGGGTCTTGTTGTCTGGCTGATTATAAGCATTTCGGCCAGCCGAAGGGAGGCTGCTGGTCAAACAGCGGTAACGCATATGCTGCAGCAGCAGCTTGAGGGACTCAAAGCAGCCCAGGACAATCTTCGGGAGGCGGTCGGCAAAAACCTAGAAAAAGGTCAGGAAGGCCTGACGGCGGGACTTCAGGCTAATCAGCGGACCCTTTTGCAGCTTAACAGCCAGATCGGTGAGCTGCAGGGGACGAACAAGCAGATGCTGCAGGTCGGTAGAGAGGTCCGGCGGCTGCAGGATATAATGGCAAGTCCGAAGATGCGCGGGCAGTTGGGTGAGTGGTCGCTTGAGAATCTGCTGAAGACTATTCTGCCCGGCAGCAGTTTTGTGCTGCAGCATCAATTCAGCAACGGGCAGATAGTAGACGCACTAATAAAGATGGCGGATTACTCGGTGCCGATTGACGCGAAGTTTCCGCTGCCTGCGTTCGAGGCGTTGTTAAAAACAGAGGACGAGGAGGAGAAGGGCAGGCTTCGCAGGGGTTTTCACAGGGATGTTATGAAGCACATTGACAAGATCGCGGAGTCGTATATCCGGCCTGGTGAAGGGACTCTTGATTTTGCGCTTATGTATATCCCGGCGGAAAATGTGTACTATGAAACGGCGGTAAAGTATGACAGTGATAAGACGGACCTTGTAGAATACGGGATGAAAAAGCGTGTGATAGCGGTTTCGCCGAACATGCTGTACGCATATTTGATGACGATTGTAATGGGTCTTCACGGGCTTCAGATAGAAAAGCAGGCGGAACTGATAAGGCAGAACTTACGGAAACTGAACGGGTCGTTTGCAGATTTTATGACGAAGTGGGACGTGCTTGGAAAGCACCTGAGGAATGCGCAGAGTCAGTATGAAGAGAGCAACCAGAAGCTCGGAAGGTTCGGCATGGAATTGACGCAGATACAGGGCAGTGAGGAAAAGTTAGAATGATTTATGAAGATCTGAAGAGCAAACGTGTACTTGTTACGGGCTCAAGCAGCGGGATAGGCGCTGCAACAGCGAAGATGTTTGCAGAGCAGGGCTGTTTTGTCGGGGTACATTATTTCAGGACGAAGGAGGGGGGCGAAAGGACTTTTGAAGCGGTTAAGAAAGCAAGCGGGGGGTGCCTGCTGTGTGCGGATATGCGTGAGGCAGGGCAGGTGAAGCAGATGGTAAACGAGTTTGTGCGAAAGGCGGGCGGCATGGATGTGCTGGTCAACAATGCAGGTTCACTTATAGCCCGTTATCCGATCGAGAGTGCGCCTCTTGAGTATTATGAGAATATTTACGCGACGAATGTCCGCAGCGTATTTCTGGCGACACAATCGGCGCTTGAGGCGCTGAAGAAATCGGCGGGGAACATAGTTAATATCGGATCTGTCGCAGGTCATCACGGCGGGGGCGGAGGCTCGGGGATTTATGCGGCGGCGAAGGCGGCAGTAGCGACGCTGACGATTGCGATGGCCAAGGAGTTCGGAGTCTATGGGATCCGGGTGAACAGTGTCCTGCCGGGGCTTATCGAGACGAGATTTCATGAGCGGTTCAGCACGGCGGAGCGGAAGGCGCAGGTAGCAGAGGAGACGCCGCTTGGGAGGAACGGAAGGGCAGAGGACGTCGCCAAGGCGGTTTTGTTCCTGGCGAGCGAGGCGGCTTGTTTTATCACAGGGGAATATATAGCTGTAAACGGCGGATTATATATGCGTGCGTGAGGAAAAAAACAATTGATGATTGATAGCGGGGTCCGGCCGATGTAATATAAGAGGCGGCGGGAGAAGTGTGATAACGTTTGATCAAATATAGCTGAGGCTGTGCGGGCGTCATTAGAAAAGGGATTTGTTGCAGATGCAAGTTGCAGCAGGGATGCAGAAAAAACAATGGGTAGTTTACCCTGCGGATAAGCGGGCTGACGAACTGGGTAGGAGGCTGGGGGTATCGCCGGTAGTAGCACAGGTTCTTATCAACCGCCAGGTTGAGACGGTTGAAGCGGGCAATTCATTTATCAATCCGAAGCTGAGCGATCTTATCGCACCAGAGAGGATGGCTGGAACCGGGGCTGCGATTGAGCGGATAGTAAAAGCTGTCGAGGCGGATGAAAAGATAACGATCTATGGAGATTATGATGTTGACGGGATCACCGGGACCGCGATTTTATGGCACATGCTGAAGATGCTCGGCGGGCGAGTGGATTATTACATTCCTCACCGGATTGAGGAAGGTTACGGGCTTAATGCCGAAGCGATCAAGCAGATCGCTGAGAACGGAACCGGACTTATTATCACCGTTGACTGCGGGATCACAGCGAGAGAATCGATAAGGCAGGCGTATGAGCTGGGGATGGAGGTGATTGTAACGGACCATCACCAGATCAACGGGCAGGTGCCTGAGGCTGCGGCGGTGGTTCACCCGGGGCTGGATTCATATGAGAATCCGGATTCCGCGGGAGCGACGGTTGCTTTCAAGCTGGCATGGGGGATCGCGAACAAACTCAGGGGACCCGGGAGGCTGGAACAGGAGCTGCGAGATTTTCTGGTCAATGCGACGATGTTCGCGGCGATGGGGACGGTGGCAGATATTGTTGATTTGCGCGGGGAGAATCGAATTATCACAAGTTTCGGATTGAAAGCCCTGCCGGAAAGCACGCTGCCGGGGATAAGGGCACTTGTGGCATCGGCTGGTCTGAGTGGGCAGGAGGTTGACAGCTATCACGTAGGTTTTCATCTTGGGCCGATGCTGAACGCGGCTGGGAGGATGGGTCATGCCCGGCTTGCGGTGGAGCTTCTTACGAGCGACAACGAGGTCCGTTCTGTCCGGATTGCAGAGTATCTCAAGGAGCAGAACCGGCAGCGTCAGCAGTTCGGCAGAAAAATGTTCAAGAAGTCCTGTGAAAAGATTCTATCGGCTGGGCTGGATCATCCTAATCGAAAGAGCATAGTTCTGGCAGAGGAAGATTGGCATGGCGGGATAATCGGGATAACGGCGTCGAGGATTGTGGATAAGTACTGCAAGCCGACGATTCTTATCAGCTCGGCGGACGGTGTTTCACAGGGTTCGGGCAGGTCGATCGAGGGATTTAACCTGTTCGAAGCACTACAGGCATGTTCGCAGCATCTTGTCAATTACGGCGGACATTCGATGGCGGCAGGGATAACGCTGAAGACTGAAAAGATCGGTGTTTTCGCGGAAGATTTTGAAATATACGCCAAGAAGCATGTGAGGGACTGCGATATTGTGGCAAGGCTTCAGATCGACGCGGTTTGTTCGATCGGGCAGTTCAGGTCTTCGACGGTAAAGCAGATACAGTTACTCGGTCCTTTCGGCAAGGGCAACAGCGAGCCTGTATTTGCGAGCAAGGCGGTACACCTCCTGTCGCCGCCGAAGAAGGTCGGGCAGAGGAGTGACCATCTGCAGCTTACATTAAGCGATAATACCGGCGCGGTGCGGTGCATAGCGTTCGGAATGGGGCATCTTGAGAAGAAGATTGTCGAATCTGATATTTTTCATGTGGCTTACAGACCAAAGCCGGATACTTACAGCGGCGGCGACAGCGTGCAGTTTGTGATAGAAGACATACAGTTTGAGTAAGCCGGTTCGAAAAGGATTAGATCAAAAGTGAAATTGCAGCGGCTTGCAGAGTTGCTAGCCAGGAATAAAGGCGTGGTGTTGCGGTGTGATTCGCGGCAGATCGGGCCGGGGGATATTTTTGTTGCCTTGCGGGGGAGCAAATCAGACGGCCACGACTTTATAGAACAAGCAATAACGAAAGGGGCCAAATATGTGGTGTGTGAGGATGGGGGGAGAAGTAAGAGGCAAAAGCATCAGGGCAGTGAGTTTATAGTAGTTGAAGATTCGGCGAAGGCTTTAGCATTTCTGGCTCACGCTGGCAAAGGCAATCCCTGTTCGAAGATGATTGACCTGGCGGTTACCGGGACGAACGGGAAGACTACCGTTGCGTACCTAGTGCGATCGATTGTACAGACGGCGGGCAGGAAGTGCGGCATGATAAGCACGGTGAGCTATGACACGGGTGTAAAACAGGTTGATTCGACTTTGACGACGCCCGATGCTGTTTCGATTGCGGGCATGTGCGCCGAGATGGCGGACAGCGGCGTAGAATACATGATTACCGAGGCGAGCAGCCATGCGCTGGAGCAGGATCGGCTGTGGGGGATCAGGTTCAAGGGGGCAGCGTTTACAAACCTGACTGGCGATCACCTGGACTATCACAGGACAGAAGATGCGTATCTGGCAGCCAAGGCTAAGCTATTCGAATCGCTTCTGCCGGATTCATTTGCGCTATTGAACAGGGGATCGGTAGTTTCGGGGAAACTAGCCGATCGCACGGAAGCGAAGGTGCTTTATTATGGTATTGAGGATGGGTCTGATATTGAAGCGGGGATTGAATCCATGGGGTCAGGGGGGACGGTTTTTGAGTTATCGTATGGCGGCGAGAGGGAACGGGTGGAGACTGCTTTGGTGGGCAGGCATAATGTGAGCAATCATCTGGCGGCGGCTGGGCTTGGGCTTTCGGCGGGGTTTGGGCTTGCGGATGTGGCGGCGGGTTTATCAGCTTTGAAGAACGTGCCCGGCAGGATGGAGCCTGTGGTATGCGGGCAGGGGTTTACAGTGCTGATAGATTACGCTCATACGGATGATGCTCTGAGGAATGTGCTGGGGACACTGAGGCCTTTGTGCAAAGGGAAACTGACGGTGGTATTCGGGTGCGGCGGCGACAGGGACAAGAGCAAGAGGCCCAGGATGGCACGCGCTGCGGAAGAGCTTGCTGGGAAGGTGATTGTTACGAGTGACAATCCGAGGACGGAAGAGGCAGGCGGAATTATCGAAGATATTCTGAGGGGCTTTTCGTCGAAGGACAAAGTTGTAGTTGAGGCAGACAGAGCGCGGGCTATAGAGATTGCGATCGGGGGCGCGGGGAAGGATGATATTGTTTTGATCGCGGGCAAGGGACACGAGACGTATCAGATTATAGGAGAGAGAAAAATTCATTTCAGTGATAAACAGGTTGCTGCTGAGGTTCTTGCGGGAAGATGATAAACTGGAGCGTTGATAAGCTGGCTGAGGTCATAATCGCTAAACGCACAGGCGGATCGGCGGGGCGATTCAGCGGTGTGAGCACCGATTCGCGTACAATCGGTGAGGGAGAATGTTTTTTCGCGATAAAGGGGCCTAATTTCGATGGTCATGATTATGTGGATCAGGCATTCGCCAAAGGCGCATCCTGTGCGGTAGTGCAAGCAAGTATTAAGGGGGCGGACGGCAGGTGTGTTCTGCGGGTTGGCGATACGGTCAAGGCGCTTGGCAGGCTTGCGGCAGCGTACCGGCGCGAGATGGGTTTCAGGGTTGCAGCAATAACCGGTTCTGCCGGCAAAACAACGACGAGGGAGATGATTTATCATGTTTTGAGCAGACATATATCGTGCCATCAGGCACAGGGCAGCTTCAACAATAGTATCGGTTTGCCTTTAACGCTGCTGGGAGCGGGGGAACAACATGAAGCGGTTATAGTGGAACTTGGCAGCAGCAGGTTGGGTGAAATTGAGTATCTAAGCCGTATAGCACAGCCTGATATCGCGGTGATAACGAATGTTTATCCTGCGCACCTGGAAGGTTTCGGCAACATGAGAGCGGTGGCGAAAGAAAAGGCATCGATAGCGAAAGGCCTGAGGCAGGGCGGGGTTTTGATTGTCAACGCGAAGTTTGAACAGCAGGTGAGAAAATTTATCGATGATGAGATAGAAATAGAGATTTTCGGTAACTTCGGAGGGTGTGATATTGTGGCTGATGAGATGGCGGCGGAGGGTTCAGGGGGGCGTTTTCGGATTGGAGGATGTACGGTGGTTGTGAATGTTGCGGGGAGGGGAAACCTGGAAAATGCTCTTGCGGCGTGGGGGGTGTGCAGGTATTTCGGGATGACAGAGGAACAACTCTGTGATGGGATTAAGGATTTCGAGGGGGTCAACATGAGGCTTAGGGTGCGGAGGCTTGGGGATGTTACGGTGCTTGATGATTGTTACAACGCAAATCCGGCGTCGATGGCTAACGCGCTGGATTGCCTGGCGGAGATTGGCAGGGCTGAAGGAGGGCGTATGGTTTTTATATGCGGGCCGATGCTGGAGTTAGGGCAGCAGGCAGAGGCGTTTCACGAGGAAATGGGAAGGCAGATTGCGCGGAAAGGAGTGGATGTGCTGATAACTGCGGGCAAGCTTGCGGAACTTGCGGCGCGGGCGGCTAGAGTAAATGCGGTAAAAAATTTGGAGGTGTACTGCATGGAGGATACGGAGGAAGTATGTAAAAGAATAGAAGAATTTATCAAACCTGCCGATATTATCTTAGTGAAGGCTTCCAGAAATGCCAGGTTTGAAAGAGTTGTGCAGACGATAAGTAACTGGGTTGATGTGAGAGCGGCACTGCGTTGATTTACCATATTTTATGGTCACTGCGAGAGTCGGTAACGAATAAGCTGGGTTTTTACGCTTATCAGGACGTGATGTTTCGGTGCATCGCATCGGCGCTTACTGCGCTTCTGGTGGCGTGGGTTGCCGGGCCAAGGATCATACGCTGGCTTATGAGGAAGAAAATTGGGGACCGGCCAGAATTTCATCATGCGAAATTAAACGAACTGATGAAGGACAGGGTAAATACGCCTACAATGGGCGGTCTGATCATTCTGCTTTCGATTTTATCGGGTACGATACTGTGGGCGAAGCTGGATAATCCTTTTGTGCAGAAGGCGATATTTGTGATAATCTGGTACGGGGCGATCGGGGCGGTGGATGACTGGCTGAAGCTGACGAGCAATATACGGCATCGGAGCAGGGACGGGCTTAAGGCATGGGAGAAGCTGCTGTTTCAGTTTGGCGGGGCGGTGCTGATAGCCTCGTTTTTGTATTCGGATTTTGAGAACATTCCGGACGGGAAGCTTTTCTGGGTTCCTTTTTACAAGCACGGGTTTGGCCTTGCCAACTGGATGTTTGTGCTGATAGCGATTTTTTATATTTCCGCGACGAGCAACGCGGTAAACCTGACAGACGGGATGGACGGGCTGGCGACGGGCTGTGTGGGTATAGTCAGCGCGGTGCTTGTGCTTTTGTGTTACGTGGCATCGGAGACAATGGCGCGGATGAGCCCGGTTACGTGGGCAAGTTATCTTTTGCTGCCTCACATTCCGCACGCCGGTGAGCTTAGTGTTTTTTATTCGGCGATACTGGGGGCATCGCTGGGTTTTCTGTGGTACAACTGCAGGCCTGCACAGGTATTCATGAGTGATGTAGGCTCGCTTCCGCTGGGTGCGGCGATGGGTTACGGGGCGCTGGTAACGCGAAACGAGATTCTACTTCTTATTATCGGGGGTGTATTTGTGATGGAACTGATGAGTGTATTGCTGCAGGTAGTGTATTTCCGGTATAGCGGGGGCAGGCGATTGTTTCGCTGTGCTCCAATTCATCATCATTTTCATCTTGGGGGCTGGTCGGAGCCTCAGGTAGTGGTGCGGTTCTGGCTGTTAGCAGCGGCGTTTGCGGCTTTTGCGCTTGCGACGCTGAAGATTCGGTAGCTGCGGGCAAGCTATTAAAACAGTTTTGGAATCAAGATTGAGGCGGTCAGGAGGAGACCAAAGGCGAAATGAAGTCCGGCGGTGTTGACGTCGAGTGAGAGAAGGGTGCTGGTGTTTTCAGGGCTGCTTCTGGCAGTAGAGGTTATGTTTTTCACGGCGAGGGGGGTGGTGAGCAGAACCAGGAGGGACCAGGGTGGGAGGATTTTGGCAGCGATCATAACGAGGACGGAGAGATAAGCGGCCAGGAGGAGCAGGCAGTATTCGATCCTTGCGATATTGTGGCCAAGCAGGCTTGCGAGGGTTTTTATGTTTGCACTAGTGTCGTGTTGTATGTCTCGAAGGTTGTTTGCGCTGAGGATGGCGGTTACGAGCATCGCCAGCGGCAGTGATACCCAGAAAACGTGCCATTGAACCCGGCCTGTCAAGGTGAAAAACGAGCCTAAAACAATGAGGGGGCCCATCAGGAAAAAGACCAAGAGATCGCCCAGGGCATGGTATTTGTATGCGATTGGAGAAGCGGTGTAAAGGATTCCGCCTGCCAGGCCGATCAGGCCGAGCAGGAGTATAGGTGCGCCTCTGAGGGCAATAAGAACCAGGCCCAGCAGAGCGGCGGCGAGAAACATTGCGATCGAGGCTTTCAGCAGGGCTGCCGGCTCCATAAGCCTATCAACAAGGACCCTGCTGGAGCCATAGGTATGGTCTTTATCGATACCTTTTTTGAAGTCAAAATAGTCGTTGAGGGTATTTGTTCCCGCGTGGAGCAGCAGCGTGGAGAGCACTACGAGCGGCAGGATGTTCCACCGTGCCGGTTCTGAAGAAGCCAGGGCCAGAGCAGCCCCAAGCGCAACAGGTGTCATTGAGGCAGTAAACGAAAAAGGCCTGAGGGCCTGGAACCAAATTGTAAGCCTGGACATTTTTTTCAAGGTGCTTCAGATTATATCACAAATGGTAAAATCGGAGCAGGTATTATTTCGGCAGGTTTTCAGGATTTTTTTGGTGGTGCAGTGCTTTGCCTTTTTACGAGCTCGAAGTCAAGCTTGATCTTGGTTTCGGCATCTTTTTTCTCGATCAAGTTGGCGAGTATCTGCATAGCCCTTTGCCCAATTTCCCGTCCATGTTCGTTTATGGTAGTAAGCTTCGGGCTGAAAAACTTACTGTAGGCTTCATTGCCAAACCCAACCACCGAGAAATCATCCGGCACTGTAAAGCCTTTTTCCCGGAGATAAAGTATCAGCTTTGTAGCCACCTCATCAGCAGCAATCACAAAGGCAGTTGGTCGCAGCGTCTGTGTCAGAAGCCTGTCAATCCAGGCCCCGTCCAGATCAGCATATGAACCAAAGTTCACATTGTCATCCGGAAGGCTCATCCCGTACCGAGCCATTTCATTTCGCATGCCCTGCAAATAAAGATGGCTTTTGGGGAGTAATTTTGGGCCTGGCATAACAGCAATATAACGATGACCAAGCTCGACAAGGTACCTTATAACAGTAGAGCCGGCATTGAGCAGATCACCGCCGACACAGGGTATTCGTTCATCCTGCACGTAATGATTTGCAAGAACAAACGGTTTGCCGGTTGCCAGCAGCGGCTGGAGGACAGAATCATCCTCGATGTTGCACCAGGTGTGCAAAATAAAGCCGTCAGTAGCATCGATCGCTTCGGGGGTCCCGAATTCAGGCGACGCGGCATTTTTGAATTTTGGTACAACGGTGTCTGCTTTAATTCCTGCGGTGGCGGCGGCCAGGACAACGCCGATGAGGACTTCCTCATTGTGGAGGCTACCGAAACCATGCTCGGTTGGCGCCATAATGGTCACAGACGGGAATGCCAAGGCACCGGAGACAAGTCGCTGGGCAAGGGGATTGGGTCGGTAGTTCAGTTTTTCTGCAGCTTCCCTGATTCGGGTAATAGTCTGCATGGAAAACTTCAATTCGCTCGGGTCACGGTTGAGTGCAAGCGATGCGGTGCCCGGGGTAACGCCGGCAAAATCTGCAACATCCTTAATCGTAATTCTTTTTGTTTTTTTCCGGAAGATTTTTTCCATATATTTTCTCTGTATCGTTAAAGACTAATTATATCATAAAACCACTTCAATATCAACAGTAACTTTATCGGTTTATCATAAAAATGGTATTTTCCTGCGCAAAAGCTCCAAAAACAAGCGGGGAATAAAACTCTTGACAATATCGTGTTATGCGCATAAAGTACTGGGTCTGGTATTTTCGGGCTGAGCAGGCAAACAAAACCGCATTTTAGGTATAAAAAGGAGAGTTACGATGGCAGTAAAGGTTGGGATTAACGGCTTCGGGCGAATCGGCAGAGCAGTTGCACGGATTATCCTGAAGCGCAAGGGGATGGAGCTTGCAGCAATAAATGACCTTTCGGACGCGAAAAGTCTTGCACATTTATTCAAATACGATACCGTGATGGGCCGCTGGCAGGGGACGGTCGGGGTGAAAGACAATTCGCTGGTGATAGATGGCCAGGAGATTAAGGTACTTTCCGTTCGGAATCCTGCGGAGCTGCCATGGAAGGAAATGGGCGTCGATGTAGCGGTGGAATCGACGGGGGTTTTCAGGGCGCGAGAATCGGCTAAGGGGGGATACGGCGATCATTTGAAGGCTGGCGCCCGGAAAGTTGTGCTGACTGTTCCGGCGAAGGATGAAATTGATGCGACAATCGTGCTGGGTGTGAACTCGGACACGCTGACAGAAGATATGAATTGCGTATCGAATGCCAGCTGCACCACGAACTGTCTGGCACCGCTGGCAAAGGTTCTGCATGAGTCGTTCGGGATCGAGAAGGGTCTTATGACGACGATTCATGCGTACACGAACGACCAGCGAGTATCGGACATGATCCACAGTGATCTTCGGCGGGCCCGGGCGGCGGCGGCGAATATTATTCCGACAACGACCGGCGCTGCAAAGGCGGTCGGGAAGGTGATTCCATCTCTCAAGGGCAGGCTTGACGGTTTTGCTCTTCGTGTTCCGGTGCTGGTGGGCAGTTGCGTGGACCTTACAGCGGAGATAAAAAGGCAGGTGAGCGCAGAGGAGATAAACTCGGCGGTCAAAAAGGCTGCTGAGGGCAATCTGAAGGGAATTTTAGAATACTGCGACGAGCCGATTGTAAGTTCAGACATAATAAATAATCCAGCTTCAAGCATATTCGATGCATTAAGTACGATGGTAATAGGCAACATGATCAAGGTGGTAAGCTGGTACGACAACGAGTGGGGTTATTCAAGCCGAACTGTTGATATAATCGAGGCGGTTGCAAAGCTATAAGGATTGTTTTCCGGCCGGGCCTGCTTTTTTTGAAGAGCGGGCCCGTTTTTTCATATCAAGGAGAGTTATGATGGCCAAGAAAACGGTTGCGGATATTGATATAAAGGGCAAGAGGGTCCTTATGAGGGTGGATTTTAATGTTCCGCTTGATGACCAGTGCAATATTACCAGTGATACACGTATTGTCAAGGCGTTGCCGACAATCCGGCACGTGCTGGAGAATGGCGGATCTTTGATTCTGATGAGCCACCTGGGCAGGCCTGAAGGCAAACGTAACGAGAAGATGTCGCTGGCTCCGGTTGCGGTGAGGCTTTCGGAACTTCTGGGCAAAGAAGTGGTGTTTGTGAACGATTGTATCGGGCCTGAAGTACAGGCACGAGCGGAGAAGCTGAGCAGCGGCGAATGTATGCTGCTTGAGAACCTTCGTTTCCATAAGCAGGAGACGATAAAGGATAAGGCAGCGAAGGAAGATATGCAGCTCAGGCAGGCCAAGGATGATTTTGCCTGTCAGCTGGCAGAACTAGCTGATGCGTACGTTGATGATGCGTTTGGAACGGCACACCGTGACAACGCATCGATGTATACGGTGCCTTTAATGATGGAAGGAAAAGACCGGGTTGCGGGTTTTCTGCTTGAAAAGGAGCTGAGGTTTCTCGGGCAGACGGTTAGCAATCCTGAGAGGCCTTTTGTGGCGATTCTGGGCGGAGCGAAGGTTTCCGACAAGATCAAGGTTATAGAGAATCTCATCGGTAAGGTTGACCGGATTCTGATCGGGGGGGCGATGGCATATACATTTTTCAAAGCACGTGACCAGAGGATCGGCCAAAGCCTGTGTGAAGATGATTTTCTTAACAAGGCCAATGAACTTGTTTCGCTGGCGCAGGAGAAGGGCTGTGAGATGGTACTGCCTGTCGATACGGTTGTCGCGCGTGAATTCAAGGCCGATGCCGAGCACAAAGTAGTGAGAGGCGATATTGATGAAGGCTGGCAGGGGCTTGATATCGGGCCTGAGACAAGAAGGCTTTTCAGCAGGAGGCTTGCTGATGCGAAAACGGTTTTGTGGAACGGGCCTATGGGAGTTTTTGAACTTGAGCCTTTTGACGAGGGGACCAGACACATAGCGCAGGCGCTGGCGGAGATTACGGGCAAAGGCGCCCGAAGTGTGATAGGCGGCGGCGACAGTGCAAGCGCGATAGCCAAGCTGGGTCTTGAGGATAAGGTGAGTCATATTTCAACAGGCGGCGGAGCGTCGCTTGAGTTTCTGGAAGGTAAAAAATTCAAGTGCCTTGATATACTTGATGAGAAGTAACAGTCGAGAGGTGAGCATTTTTGGAACTACCGAAGAGCGGGACAATAGAGATAGTACCGTCGATTCTGAGCGCGGATTTTGCGAGGCTGGCTGATGAGCTGGCGGAGGTAGAAGCTGCGGGCGTGAAGATGGTGCATCTTGACGTGATGGATGGTCATTTTGTGCCTAATATCACCATAGGGCCTCCTATAGTGGCGAAACTGCGGAATTACAGTTCGTTGTTTTTTGATTCGCACCTGATGATAACCGACCCGGGAAAATACGCCGAAGCCTTTGTGGACGCGGGAGTTAACAACATAACTTTTCATATTGAAACAACAAACAAACCTGAGCGGCTGATTGAGAGGCTGCATAAGCTTGGGGTAAGTGCAGGGGTGACATTGAATCCTGACACGAGCGTTGAGCGGATTGAGAGTGTTATCGGACTATGTGATATGATTCTTGTGATGACGGTTCAGCCTGGGTTCGGAGGCCAGAAGTTCATGGATTCAGCGGCGCGTAAGTGCATCGGTATTCGCAAGATAGGTGGGGCAGGTATTCGCGTTGAGGTTGACGGCGGGATTGACGCGGAAACGGCACCGGTAGTCATTTCATACGGGGCAGATACCCTGGTTGCGGGGAACTCGGTATTCGGCCAGGGTGATCGCCGGAAGGCTGTGGAAGCCATTCGGCGGAGCTTTGCATAATATTCTCGCTATTACCGGGTGTTCTGGTAAAATAGGCAAGTGTCCGGATTACGGTTTACGCAGTGATTATGGCAGAAAAAGCAAAGTCAACGTGGGATGGATTTTCTCTCAAGCCCCGCAGAGAGATGCCAAAGGGGCTGTGGATCAAATGCCCGAACTGCGAGCATATGCTGCATAAGCGTACAGTAGAGCAGAACCTTAATGTTTGCCCGGAATGTTCGCATCATTTCAGAGCCGGCTCATCCGAGCGGATAGGTTATCTCGTGGACGAAGATTCTTTTGAGGAGCTGCTCGGCGATATGAGCTCAAGCGATCCGCTGAATTTCAGGTTTCGGGGTACTACGTATAAGCAGCGGATAAAAGCTGATGAGAGGAAGTCGGGCATATCGGAGGCATTGCGGATAGGTAAGGCCTTTATCAGGGGCCGCGGTGTGATGCTTGGGGTAATGGACCCGAATTTTCTGATGGGTTCGATGGGGCAGGTGGTAGGCGAGAAGTTTTGCGTCGCGGTGGATAAAGCCATTGAAGAGTCGCTTCCGCTGGTAGTGGTGAGCTGTTCCGGAGGTGCCCGTATGCATGAGGGGGTGGTATCCCTGGGCCAAATGGCCAAGACATCGGCGGCGCTGGCGAAATATGACGGGGCCGGCGGCCTTTTTATTTCGGTGCTGACGGATCCGACGACGGGCGGTGTGACGGCGAGCTTTGCGATGCTTGGTCACATTATTATCGCCGAGCCGAAGGCGCTTATCGGTTTTGCGGGGCCTCGAACGATCTATCAGACGATCAAGGTTGAACTGCCGGATGGCTTTCAGCGAAGTGAGTTTCTGCTTGAGCACGGCTTTGTGGATATGATAGTCAATCGCAAGGACTTGCGTAACGAGATAGCCCGGCTGATCGACTACTGCGGCAAATAGGATAGTCCTTTGAATCAGTTCCGCGAAGGTTTATAATCCATTTGAAGAATATCCGGATTTGAGCGATGAGCTATTTCAGAGCGAATATAGAGAAAACATCGGGGTATGTGCCAGGATTCCAGCCTAGCGAGGCGGAAGTCGTGAAGCTTAACACCAATGAGAATCCTTATCCGCCGTCGCCGAGGGTGATCAAGGCAGTCAGACAGA
The DNA here is from genome assembly GCA_043816955.1 of Planctomycetota bacterium. GTDB lineage: Bacteria > Planctomycetota > Phycisphaerae > Sedimentisphaerales > CAYZTY01 > JBDRHL01. Next base: position 22,691 of record JBDRHL010000018.1, read on the forward strand.
TCGGGGTGGAGCAGCTTCGTCGTTATCCGAATAGTGTCGGGCAGTTATTTCGTGAATCGGCGGCAAAATGTCTTGGGCTGGGCGGGCCTGAATACATCATGTGTACAAACGGCGGGGATGAGCTTTTGACGATAGCATTTCGGGCGTTTTGTGATGAGGGGCGGGCGGCAGCGTATCCTGTGCCGACATACACCCTGTATCCTGTGCTGGCAACATTGCAGAACTGCAGGGCTATCGAGGTGCCGTTTGGCGATGGGTTCAGGCTGCCGGGTGAGCTTGGCAGGGCGGGTGTAGCACTTACGATAGTGTGCAATCCGAATGCACCGACGACAACATTTATCGAGCCTTCGGCAATAAGATCGCTGGCAGAGGAAGTGGGAGGAGTGCTGCTGGTTGACGAGGCATACGTGGATTTTGCTGAAAGCAATTGTCTGGGGCTGGTGGAAAAATTCGACAACATGATAATTCTCCGTTCGATGAGCAAAGGGTATTCACTTGCGGGGATGCGGTTTGGTTTCGCGGTCGCACAGCCTAAGCTGATTGAAGGCCTGATGAAGGTCAAGGATTCGTACAATGTTAATGCGGCAGCGCTGGCGGCGGCGACAGCGGCGGTGGAGGACCAGGAATATCACCGGGAATGTGTAGAGAAGATAAAGGCAGAAAGAGGCCGGCTGGGCGGTGAGCTTGCTGCGCTTGGTTTTGAGGTTCCGGCAAGCAGCACGAATTTTCTCCTAGCAGGGTGCAGGGGGCGCAAAGCGAAAGAGATTTATGAGGAACTTGCCAGGCGTCATATATACGTAAGATATTTTGACTATCCGGAGTTGAGAGACAAGCTGCGAATAACGGTCGGGACAGCTCAGCAGAACGATAAACTTATAGAGGCTCTAAGGAAGATCATTTGAAGGATCGCGGATATGGAAAACAGGACAGCAAAAATTAAACGCAGGACCAAGGAGACGGATATTTGTGTGGAGATAAATCTCGATGGGATCGGCAGCTTTGAGATCGACACGGGCATAGCGTTTCTCGATCATATGCTGACTCATCTGAGCAAGCACAGCAAGATCGATATGAAGATCAAGGCCAAAGGCGACCTGGAGGTTGATGCACATCATACGGCTGAGGATATTGCGATCTGTCTCGGCGGTGCGCTAGAAAAGGCGTTAGGAGACAAGAAAGGCATTGCTCGCTACGGGCACAGCTCGGTGCCCATGGAAGATGCGCTAGCCAATGCGGCTGTAGATCTTTCGGGCAGGCCTTACTGTGCTTATAATGTTGATTATCGAACGGACAAGATAGGGGACTTTGATATTCAGTGTGTTGAGGAGCTGCTGAGAAGTTTTGCGAACCACGGTAAGTTTAACCTGCACGTGATTGTGCCTTACGGGACGAACAGTCATCATATGGCAGAAGCGATTTTCAAGGCACTGGGGCAATGTCTCCGCGAGGCGGTGCAGATTGTTGCGGGGGATATTCCCAGCACGAAGGGTGTGCTTTAGTGATTGACGTTCAGTACGAATACAGGACGGGGATCGGCACAGATATCCACAGGCTGGTTGCGGGGCGGGACCTGATGCTTGCGGGCCTTAAGATTCCGTACCCGATGGGGCTGATGGCTCACAGTGACGGCGATGTAGCGATACACGCGCTGATAGACGCTCTGCTTGGAGCGGCTGGGCTTGGTGATATCGGGTCAATGTTTCCGGATTCTGATGAGCAGTATCGGGGCATTGACAGCAAGGAGCTTTTGTTTCGCGTCAGGGGTTTGCTGGATGAGAAGCGATGGGAAGTTGTGAATGTTGACCTTATCATACACGCTGAAGAACCGAAGCTGGAGGCGTATAAGGGTCAGATGAAGCGATGCCTAGCAGGGCTGCTGGATACAGATTTTGCAGCGGTGAATATAAAAGCAAAAACGGCTGAGGGGCTGGGTGATATAGGCAGCGGATCTGCGATTGGCGCAACGGCGGCGGCGATGGTCAGAAGAAAGATCAAGAGAAAGTTTTGACGAGGTATTGAGGTGACGACTTTACGGCTTTATAACTCATTGAGTCGCAAGGAAGAGGAATTTGAGCCTTTAGAGAAGAAGCGGGCGGGGATTTATGTCTGCGGGCCTACGGTTTATGGTCATGCGCACCTGGGCCATGCCAAAAGTTACATCAGCTTTGACATTCTGGTGCGTTATTTGCGCTACCTGGGGTATTCGGCGACATACGTGCAGAACATTACCGACGTGGGGCATCTGACGGATGACGCTGACGAGGGTGAGGATAAGGTGGCTGAAGCAGCGAGGAAGGAACACAGGCATCCGATGGCGATAGCGGAGTATTATACCCGCAGCTACTTTGATGATATGGACAAGCTCAACTGCGTAAGGCCTGATATAAGTCCGCGGGCAACAGGACATATTCCGGAACAGATTGAGCTTGCAGAGCGACTGCTTGAAAAGGGTTTTGCTTATGAGGTAAACGGGTCGGTTTATTTTGATATCTCGAAGTTTGCAGATTACGGCAAGCTCAGTGGGCGGAATGTTGAAGACATGCAGGCGGGTGCGCGCGTTGAGGTTTCGAAAGAGAAAAGACACCCGGCGGATTTTGCCCTGTGGAAAAAAGCAGAGGCGAATCATGTCATGCAGTGGAAAAGCCCATGGGGGATGGGGTATCCGGGGTGGCATCTTGAGTGTTCGGTGATGAGCATGAAGTACCTCGGCAGGACGATCGACATTCACGGTGGAGGGCTGGAGAACCAGTTTCCACACCATGACTGCGAGATCGCTCAATCGGAGGCGGCGAACGGGTGTCAGTTTGTGCGGTACTGGCTTCATAACAACATGGTAACGGTGGACGGACAGAAGATGGGCAAGAGCCTGAACAATTTTATTACGCTCAAACAGGTATTTGCAGGTGAGCACGAGCGACTTAGCAGAGCGTATGATCCGCTTGCGGTAAGGCAGCTTGTTCTGAACAGTCATTATCGCAGCACGCTTGATTTTTCGGATGCTGCGCTTACAGCGGCGCAGAGCGGGTATGACCGAATCAAATCGGCGGTAACGGGGCTTCGCAAGGCGACGGATGCGGCGCCGGCAGATGGGCCTGACAAGGGTATAGTGGAGCAGCTTGACGGTCTAAAGAATAAATTTGAAGAGGCAATGAACAGCGATCTGAACACATCGGTTGCATTATCGGTTATTTTCGAACTGGTGAAATTATCAAACGAGCTTGTGAACAACAGGAGCAGTAAAGAAACGCTCGAAGCGGTTAATGAGCAATTCAACAGGTTCGGAGGGAATGTGCTGGGGATTATTCCCGAGCGATATGAGGGGGACCAGCAAGCGGATGAGGGGCTTCTGGATCATTTGATCGGGATAATGATCGAGCAACGGGCGGCTGCACGGAAGAACAAGGATTTCGCGGCTGCAGATTGTATTCGTGACAAGCTCGATGCGCTGGGGATAGTGCTTGAGGACAGGCCTGGGGAGACGGTCTGGAGAAGGAAATGAGGATTCTCGGTGTTGATCCGGGTTTGCAGATTTGCGGATATGCGTTTATCGAAGCCAGCGAGGTATGTAGGGAGGAGTTGTTAGAGGCGGGGGTATTCAGAACGGACAGTGAAAAGAACCTTGAGGTCCGGCTTGATCAGATAGCGGGTGATATGGGGCTGCTTCTGGAGAAGTTTGAGCCTGACGTTGTTGCGGTAGAGCAGCTTTACTCGCACTATGCACATCCCCGGACAGCAATATTGATGGGTCACGCAAGAGGTGTTATACTACAGACAGCGGCGTCGCGCAAGGTAGACGTGCGGAGCTTTGCGGCGACACGGATAAAAAAATCATTAACAGGCAACGGCAGAGCAGGAAAGAGGCAGGTTCAGCGGGCAGTCGCTTCGCTGCTTGGACTTGGGAAGGTGCCGGAGCCTGCGGATGTTGCGGACGCGATGGCGGTTGCTTTGTGCTGTGCAAATGAGATGCGGATTAAGATAGAACAATGATTGCGCAAATTGAAGGCAAACTAATCAGCCTTGACGGGGATCATGCCCTAGTGGGAGTAGGTGCAATCGCTTATGAGGTGATGCTGCCCGGTTACGTGGTCAGTGAGCTTTCGGGGCGGATCGGGGAAGAGATAAGGCTTTTGACGATGGAATATTATGAGGGGACACCGGTGGGTGGTAATCTGATACCGCGGATGGTGGGATTTCTGAATCGTGCAGAGAAGGATTTTTTTGTGAAGTTTACCAGCGTCAAGGGTATCGGGATAAAGAAGGGCCTGCGGTGTCTGAGTATTCCGATCGGTACGGTGGCAGCAGCGATAGAGGATGGCGACGAGAAGATGCTGTGCGCACTTCCGCAGGTTGGCAAGCGCCTTGCGCAGCATATAATTGCCGAGCTGAAGGGTAAGCTTGGTAACTTTGCAGCGGCGGCGGTAATACCGGCAGGAGCTGGAAAAGAGCTTTCAAAGGCCTTTCAGGTGGAGGCACTTGAGATACTGATAGCATGGGGAGAAAAGCGGACTGAAGCGGCGGAATTGATTCAGCTTGCGTGCAAGCGACATCCGCAGGTGAGCAGTGCTGAAGAACTTGTTCCGCTGGTTTACAGGATTAAGCAGGGGATTGAAGTTTAATGGCGATAGACAGGGTATTACAGGGCCGGAGCAGAGATATACAGGAGGAAAGCTTCAATGTTTCGCTTCGTCCGAAGCAGCTGGTCGAGTGTGTCGGCCAGCAGAACGTCAAAGAGAAGCTTTCGATTGCGATAACGGCAGCGAAGCAGCGCGGTGAGCCGTTGGAACATATCCTGTTTCACGGTCCGCCTGGGCTTGGCAAGACTACGCTTGCGAATGTGATTGCCAATGAGATGGGCGCGGCGCTTCGGTCTTCGTCAGGGCCGGCGCTGGCGAAGCAGGGTGATGTGATGGGGCTTTTGAGCAACGTGAATACGGGGGATATTTTATTTATTGATGAAATTCACCGTTTGAGCACGCCGGTGGAGGAATTTATTTACCCGGCGATGGAGGACTTCAGGGTTGATTTTACCGTGGACTCGGGGCTTCATGCCAAGACGATCAATTTTCCGCTGAAGCGTTTTACACTGATAGGCGCGACAACACGGGCGGGGCTGCTGAGCGCGCCTCTCCGGAGCAGATTCGGGATGCTGTATCATCTTGATTTTTACAGTTCGGATGAGCTTGCCGAGATTCTTTACCGAAGCGCGGAGATACTTGAGCTTAAATACGAGGACGGCTCGATTGAGCTTATCGCGTCGCGAAGCAGAGGGACGCCCAGAATTGCAAACAGGCTTTTGAAGCGGGTACGTGATTACGCGCAGGTGAAGGGATCAGGAAAGCTCAGTTCGGATATTGTGGAACAGGCTTTGAAGATGGAGCAGATCGATAAGCTTGCCCTTGATGATCTGGACAGATTATTTCTTCGGGCGCTTGCGATGGTTTACGAGGGGGGGCCTGCCGGGATTGAGGCGTTAGCGGCGACACTTGGCGAGGAGAAAGACACTCTTGAGGATGTTGTTGAGCCGTATCTGTTGCAGATAGGTTTCGTACGACGGACAAGGCGAGGACGGGAGATAACACAGGCGGCGATAGATCATCTGGGGCTGGTAATAAACAAAAAGAAGTCCAGCAGGCAGGGCGATCTTTTTGAGGAAGAGGATTCTACTGTGGAATGACGTGTTTTGCCATCCTAGGCGGGTACTGAAGAAATTCGGTAAAATGACGGATGAGGAGTTTTTCTATTTCTCCGACGGTATCGGCGGTAGCGTCGGGGATCGATCTGAGGTTTTTCAGGCATTTTGCGGCCTTTTGCGAAAGCCTGATTTTGTCAGTAAAGTGCGGTTCACAGTCCCCGCAAAGCAGGCCGTTTACCGAGCTGCTGAAGAAGGTTCGTGACCATTTTTCCACAGCGGTGTTTCTACAGTTTACGCAGGCATTTAAGACAGGCGCAGAACCGATTCGTTCAAGCAGAGTGAGCTGAAAAACTATCAGCAGAGCGGTTGCTTCGGTGTGATCTTCTGCACGCTGAAGAGTGCAGATAAAGGTTGTGATATCATCGAACAAAGGTGGATTGGGGTCATTTTCGTGTGTAAGGCCGTTAAGTAATTCTGCTGCGAAGAGGGCACAATTGAGTATGAAGAGGTTTTTTCTTACTTCGGTGAACAGCGGCTGCCGGTCAAACTCGGTGAGGGTAGCGAGTCTGCTACGGGTTTCAGTAAATACGACATGGCCGCATGAGATCGATTCGATCGGGCCGTCAAAGGGTGATTTCGGTCGTTTTGAACCTTTGGCAATAGCGTCGATTTTGCCGTGGCTGCGAGTGAAAAGAGTTACTATCTGTGAGGTTTCCGAATAATCGAGGGTTCGGATACATATGGCGCTATCCTTTATAAGCATATTGTTACCGATTTGCGCTTTGTCGGGGGACTTTGGTAACTTTTATCCGGTCGATTTTTCTGGCTTCGGCGGCGGTGATAATGAACCTGAGGTTATTTTTCTCGAATGTTTCTCCGGTGTGTGGGATATAGCCGAGATGTGAGAAGACAAAACCGCCGATAGTATCGTAATCCTCATCTTCGGGCAAATCCGCTTCGAACTGTTTATTGAAGTCGTCGATATACATTCTGGCATCAACTTCGATGGTATTCGGGTCTATCTGCCTGATTTCTTCGGTGGGTGTCTGCTCGTATTCATCCGTAATTTCTCCGACAAGCTCTTCGAGGATATCTTCGATAGTTACAATTCCGGCGGTGCCCCCGTATTCATCGAGCACAACAGCGATGTGGAGTTTCTGGTTCTGGAAGTCGTGAAGCAGGTTTCTAAGGAGTTTTGTCTCCGGGACAAAAAAGGCTTTTCGCATAGTTGCTCGCAGGTCAAAGCCGGCTGGGCCGGCGCCGATCCTGCTGAGGAGATCTTTTGCATAGATCAGGCCGATTATGTTGTCGATGTTATCCTGGTAAACAGGTATCCTGGAATGGCCTGCTGAGCCAATTGTATCCAGAACGGTCTGCAGGGTACTGTTGACTTCAAGGGCAATGATGTCTGTTCTTGGCGTCATAATTTCTTCTGCTTTTGTTTCGCTCAGTTCAAGGACACTTTCGATCATTTCCTGTTCTTCTTCATCGACAACGCCTTCCATTTTGCCCTGTTCAACGGCACTGAGAAATTCCTCCTGTTTTTCCTCCTGCTGTTCTTCAGGGCTGACCTCCGGGACGCCTGCAAGGCGTTTGACAAGTCTGTCATATAATTTGAGGACGCCAAGGATGGGCATGATCAATTTCGAGCAGATCATGAGGAATCCATAGGTTCGGATAAGTATCTTTTCGCCGGCGTACTTTGCCCATGCATGTGGAATGGCAAGGCTGAAGACGGAGAATATGGCGGCTCCAAAGATGAAGCTGAGCAGATAGCCCCAGATTGGCGGCAGGGCTCGTCCCGAGCCTGTCAGTAACCAGAAAAGCAGGACCAAGACCGCGACGTTACTGGTTATTCGGTAAAGGCCGCAGGTTAAAGCAAGGCGTTCGGCATTGTCGGCAAGTTTGTCTGTAAAGTCGAGAGAACCGGACTGCCTGAGCGCTTCCTGGAGCTTGATGCGGGAGAATATACGCAATGCGATGGCATTTACAGAAAAGAAAAGACCGGCTCCGGTTAGTACTGCAAGAGCCACCCAACACCAGCCAACATCATCCAATTCCAAATATCCCCGAAAAAGGTACTATTTTTCAGTATTTGAGATTTGCTTATTGTATATTACGCCATAACCGAATTCCTGTAAAATGTTATCTTCGGCGGCGTGCATTTTCTCGGCGTCCCGGGGCTTGGCATCATTGAAGCCGAGATTATGGAGCAGGCCGTGGAGGACATAGAGGGCCAGTTCCGCCTGGAAGCTGTGGCCCCTTGCACAGGCCTGACGTTCGGCTCTCTGGGCGTTGACAACCAGTTCAAAGGTTTTTTTCCGGTCGTTAGGTTCAGACAGATCAAAACTTATGACATCGGTGTCGTCGTTTCGGCCAAGAAATTTCCTGTTCAGATCGGTAATAGCGGTTGTATCCAGGAGAATGACGCTTATTGCGGCGGTTTTGAGATTAAACCTCAGACAAACACAGCGAATCAATCTTTTTAATTGGCGGGGATCAAAGGGGCCGGCCTTACAGGTTTGAGTGATCTGAACACTGATGCTGTTTTTCATAACGGCTCAGCTTTGGGGGTTCTGCGCCTGCTGGAGCTCGTCCGGCAGTTCGGGTTTTTTGGGGTAAGCGATTCGTCCGTGGTAGTGTGCAGCAAGGTTCTTGGATAAACTGTTTTCTATTTCACTCAGTTCCCTGAGGGTAAGCTCGCATTCATCGAACTGTCCGTCGCGCAGTCTTTTCATAGCCATGTTATGCACAACGGCTTCAATTCTGGCCAGAGTAACTTCGGGAAGGGATCTTACAGCACCTTCAATGGTGTCACTGAGCATAACGATCGCGGCTTCTTTTGTCTGCGGTTTCGGGCCGGGATACCTAAACTCGGTTTCGCTGGGCGGCCCCTGTTTTTCATCCTGCCTTTTTACTGCCTCATTGTAGAAGAACTCGATCAACGTGGTGCCGTGGTGGGTTTCAATAAACTGCCTGAGGATTGCGGGCAAGCCATACTCTCTTGCCATTTCGGTGCCGTCTTTTACATGGCCTGCTATTACCAACTGGCTCATAGCAGGGGAGAGCTGCTCGTGTCTGCTTGTGCCGCCCATCTGGTTTTCAGTAAAGTAATGTGGTTTATTGATTTTTCCTATGTCGTGGTAATAGGCGCCTACCCTGCAGAGCAGACCGTTCGCCCCGATAGCTTCTGCGGCGATTTCGGCGATTTGCCCGATCAGGAGTGAATGGCTATATGTTCCCGGTGCTTCCATAGCAAGTTTCCTGAGGAGGGGCTGATTAGCATCGCTGTAGTCCAGCAGTGTCATGCTTGTAGCGATTCGGAAAACCTTCTCAATAACAGGCAGGAGTCCCTGTATAATCAGGCTTACGGCGATAGTAACGGCGGCGGCGGCGAGGGCATTTCGGAGGACCTGGCCGGTTGGTGCGGTGATTTCGAGAAACCCCAGTCCCAGGACGGTGACAAAAACGACCAGAGCGGTAAAAGCACCAACCTCAATAAGTTTCATTCGTGTTCGAATCTCTGTCAATGCAAAACAGCAGGTAATGACAGCGGCCATCATAGTGAAAAATATTTCTATGCTCATTGAATCACTGACGGCCAGACAGGCAAGTACGGAATAAAACAGGCTCATGCCTATGGCGAATCGCTGGTTATATGCAATAGTGAGGATGATTGCGCAGGTAACTGCGGTTCCTGTAACAAGGAAGAGAAGGTTTGTAAAAACGAGGCCGAACTTGGTAATTGCCAGCAGCAGTATGAACAATCCGGCCAAGGCGGCGGCTCGCAGATAATTTGTAGCGACCCTGGGTTCATAATGGTGAACATAAAAAGCGATTCCAAGGCATATGATCAGGACGAGAGCGGCCATCGAGCTTTTTTCGCCCCAGCTTTTGTCCCACTGGATGGTTGAAAATCCGGTTTCAATGCTGAGCAGAAACGTACAGATTACCCCGAATACAATCAATATCAGGATTGCGACAAGGTCTCCGCCGGCGATAAAGGCACTTAGTTTAGAAAGTCTTTCAGCGGCTATGTTTTCTCTGACCTGTTTGCGGCGCCGGCTTATCTTTTTTCTCTGGAATAACATCAAACACCGATAGAATATCAGGAACTTTGTTTTTTTCTATCATAGGCCTGGACGATATTCTGGACAAGACTGTGGCGAACAATATCATCCTGTGTTAATTCGACTCGCGCGATTCCCTTAATGCCTTTGAGAGTCTCGATAGCATCGAGCATACCGCTGGTCCTTCCTTTTTCCAGGTCTATCTGAGTAACATCGCCTGTAATTATCATTTTGGATCCTCTGCCAAGTCGTGTGAGGAACATAAGCATCTGGGAAGGGGAGGTATTCTGCGCCTCGTCACAGATAATAGCTGCTTCATTGAGGGTTCTGCCTCTCATGAACGCCAGTGGAATGATCTCGATGACATCCATTTCGAGGAATTTTCTCATCTGAGAGAATTCCATCATATCTTCAAGGCTGTCGAAGAGGGGTCTTAAGTATGGATTGACTTTGGCCTGGATATCGCCCGGCAGAAAGCCGAGTTTTTCACCAGCTTCGACGGCGGGGCGAGCGAGAACCATTTTTCTGATCTGCTTTTTCTTAAGCATTGAAACGGCCACGGCAACAGCGAGGTATGTTTTTCCCGTGCCGGCCGGGCCGGTGCAAAAAACAAGATCATTTTTCAGCATTTGTTTGATGTAATGCAATTGTCCTTTTGTAAAAGGCTCGATAACAGTTTTGCGGGAATAAACAATGATGGTTTCACTGGTTTCGGGGCTGAGGCGGGCCTCTGTCTGCATGATAATCTCCCGGATACTTTCTGCATCAAGATTTCTCCTTTCAATCAGACGTTTTTGCATTCGGTCGATTATCTGTGCAGCTTTTTCAGCATCGTCTTTTTCACCTCTAATGATGATATCCCCGTCGCGGGCGATTATCTGGACGTCGAGGGTTTCGCGGAGAATGCGAAGGTGTTTATCGGCTGGGCCGAATAGTTCGACCCGTTTTGCGCCGGATTCCAACTGTATTGTCAGTTCCAATTCTCTATCCCATTACTATTTTGAAAAAACAATATGCGACAGGTGCGGTAATAAGCAAAGAGTCCACCACATCGAGCACTCCGCCGAATCCCGGCACCTTATCCGATGAATCTTTCTGCTGTGCATCCCGTTTCAGCATTGATTCAGCCAGATCGGCCAATTGTCCAACAAAGGCCGCCAAGACTCCGAAGACGGTGCCAACCAGCCAGTTCATTATACCAGAGGACGCGGCAAATATCGAGCCCAACAATGCTGCGGCAATTAGGGCGCCTCCCATTCCCTGCCAGGTTTTGCCGGGGCTTATACGTGGTGCGAATTTGTGTTTCCCGAACAATCTTCCTGCTGTATAGGCTCCTATATCTGCGACTTTAACGCAGAAAACGAACATAAACAGTGCCCGGAGGCCAAAATCAAGACGAATGTCGACAACAAATCTTGTGAACAGTCCGAGGTAAATCATGGAAAAGCAGGCCGAGCCGCAGTTAAGTATAGTGCCTTTTGTTCCATAGGTTACAGCCTGTGTGAAGAGAACGGCAGCTAGCGCGGCAGGCAGGAAGTATATTGACCATAATGAAACAGCCGGGCTGAGGCGGGCCAGATAGGGGACCGCAGCAATTATCAAGGAGGCGGGGATTGTTATCGGCAGGAATGTTTTTGCGCCGACACGTTCGGCGAGTTTGGAAAACTCGATGCTGCCGAGAATTATCAAGGCAGAGACAACTATCCAAAGGATAACAGCCTGGAGGGGGTATGGGGTTTCAGATCGGGAGATTGAACCATCGAGCCATCCATCGAGAAGCATGGCTGCGAGGAACATTAGAACCATAAGTGTCCCGAAAATGAGTCTCTGTCTGAGCATGGTTCTGTGTGATTAACCCTTTCTGTCGCCTGTGCCGATATCACCGAACCGACGTTCTCTTTTTGCATAGGCCTTTATGGCGTTATTGAGATTGGCCCTGGAGAAATCCGGCCACATTGTTTTTGTGACATAGAATTCGCAGTATGAAATCTGCCAAAGCAGAAAGTTGCTGACTCTCATTTCGCCTGCGGTACGTATAAGCAGGTCCGGGTCGGGCAGAGAAGCGGTATAGAGATTATCGTTTATACAATTTTCGTCAATATCCTTTAGTCTGAGTCTGCCAGAGTTGTATTGTCCGGCGATGCGTCTGACGGCATCGGTTATTTCGGTTCTGCTGCCGTAATTCAGTGCCAAGGCAAGGATCATTTCCTTGTTATTCGCAGTCAAACGAACGGTTTCATTAAGGGCGCCGGTTACCGATGCCGGCAGGCCGTTAAGGTGTCCGAGATGAACAAGTCTGACCTGGTCTTTCATGAGAACAGGCCTCATTTCAATAAGGTATTGCCTGTAGAGCTTCATGAGAAAATCGATTTCTGTTTTGGGTCTTTTCCAATTTTGCATACTGAACGAATAAAGTGTGAGGCACTCAATTCCGAGTCTTACGCAATGCCTAACGATTTTCTCTACTGTCTGGCTTCCCCTGCTGTGACCTTCAAATCGCGGCAGGCCTTTTTTCCGGGCCCATCTTCCATTGCCATCCATAATAATGGCGATGTGTCGAGGTATCCGAGATGGTCTGATATTGAGCCGTTTGGCGGCAGCGATTTTTCTTTCCTCAGACAGATGCGACAATTTTAAGGCTTCCTGAATATTGTCTGGTCTCTTGCCGGACCGACGCCGATAATGGTAACGGGGCACTGAAGCAATTTTTCGACGACTTCAATATAGTTTTGTGCGTTGTGAGGCAGATCATCAAAAGTCCGAACATCTCTGAGGTTTTCGTCCCAGCCTGGCAATATTTCATAGACACATTCGGCCTTTTCCAGTTGATCGGCCTGTGACGGGAAGAAGGTTTTCTGTGTGCCATCGACATGGTAGGCTTTGCATATTTTCAATTCCTTCAGCCCCGAGATCGTATCGAGATGCATCATAGCAATTTCATCGATGCCCCCGATTTTTACAGCGAATGAAACGGCAACGGCATCAAACCATCCACATCTTCTGGGTCTGCCGGTTGTTGTGCCATATTCATGACCCTTTTCGCGAATATAGCGGCCTATTTCATTATCCTGTTCAGGCGGAAAAGGTCCGGCGCCAACCCTCGTGGTGTAGGCTTTTACAACGCCGATAAATTTTTCTATCATTTTCATCGGGAGGCCGCATCCTGCAGCGACGCCAAGTGCGCTGGAGCTGGAACTGGTTACATAGGGGAATGTTCCGTGATCAAGGTCGAGCAGCGAGCCCTGTGCGCCTTCAAAGAGGATTGATTTCCCCTGTGCGACGGCGGTGTGGAGGTACTCGGTGGTATCAGCCAGGAAAGGAGTGAGCCTTTTGGCATAGCCCTGACAGTGGTCTATCAACTCATGGAGGTTGACAGGCTCGGTGTCATACAAGGCGGCAAAAATTTTGTTTTTGTAATCGACGATTTTCTTAAGTTTTGTTTTGAGCGTGTCGAGATTGCGGAAATTCTCCATTCTGACAGCGTAGCTGCGGCCTACCTTGTCGGCATAGCAGGGTCCTATTCCTCGGGCGGTGGTTCCGATCTTATTTTTGCCCAGAGAAGCTTCTCTTAGTTTATCTTCTGTTTTGTGGTAATCGAGAACCACATGAGCATTTGTGCTGATGAACAGCCTGCCATCGAGAGAGATATTTTGCTCATGGAGGGCTTCTATTTCTTTGATAAGGACGGCGGGGTCGACAACGACGCCATTTGTTATCAAACAGATCGTTTCAGGGCGAACGGCACCGCTGGGGAGGAGGTGAAGCGCAAAACGATTGTCGCCTATCACGACAGTGTGTCCGGCATTCGCTCCGCCGCTGTAGCGAACGACAATATCGCTTTGTTCTGCGAGGATGTCTACTACTTTTCCTTTTCCCTCATCGCCCCACTGCAGTCCAACCACACAACATTTCATTATATATGCCTCTAGCTGTTACCTTTCAAACACAAGCCGCAACAGGTGCGTTATTGCAGCGGATACCTAATCCCAAGACAGGCGAACCGAATGAAAAGTTCAAAGTGTCAGCTTATTTTCCTGACAAGTTCATCCAGAACAAGGCCAAGACCATCATAGGTTTTCCTGCTGAGCCTGACCTGTTTTTCCCGGCCGGTCTGATCTTTATAATTCAACGTAAAATACCCCTTGGAATCAAAAAACGTTTTATCGACAGAAGTTATTGAGCCGTATGGTACTGCCTGATTATCGCTGAGCACAATCGCATCTTCCCGTGCCTCGATTTTTTTATTTTTAACCGCAGCGAACCATATAACAGCGATAACACCGGCAGCGGCGAGGAAGAAAGGTACTCTTTGGTTAAATATCATATCGCTGTCCGGCTTGTTATTATTATTAACTACATGTTCCCGGTAGAATTTGTGGCGCATGGACCATTCATATTTGCTCACATAGCCGTCATAGGCAAAAACGAGCGCCAGGCCGATCAGGACAATGACAGCGATCTTGAAATTTGTTTTCCTGTATCTGCAATAAGTTGCTTCGACAGCCATTTTGAATCCTTTCCAGGTAATTACCTTCGTTGAGCAATAGCGCTGGCAAGCGGTTTGACAAAGGCAGGAAATATCTTTTCGGCCATTAATTCTTCTGCGATGCGGCACTGGTTTTGAAAAGAGGCCAGGACATCGAATTTTTGGCCGGGTGCCGGGTACTGCCGGATGGTAAAGTAAAGTGTGATTGCGTCCTCGGCCTTGTAATCTTCTCTTCTGATTTCGTAGGCGCTGGTTTTAGATTCAACACTGATGCGCGCCTGGAGCCGACAGTCATCAGAAAGTGATACCAGAACGGTAGGCGAATATCCAACGGCCTTGCTATTGGGCAGATCCAGCAGAGCGACAAATGCGCTGCCTGCGAACAGTGCGTCTGCGATGACTTCGTCGTGATTGCCGCGATAATCAAAGTCGAGCACGAAGCCTACATCAAGGGAGTCGACATCAAGATGACTGACGCCGAGCATATACGGCATCAATTCGATTACAAGCCTGTCCAGTTCGTAAGCGTCGGCGAGGTTCTCCGGATCGGCGCAACCCGAACCGAGGCGATCTATCTCAAGGCTGACCCAGCGGTACTTGCCTGAGTCTCGGTCCTCTTCCAGACAGAGCTCGCCGTTGTCGCGTCTGAAGAAATTTCCCATAGGAGGGAACTGTTTCTGGATGCGCTCGAAAAATGAGAGCACCATATCACGATCCGTGGGCAGATCGAGTTCGGTATTTATATACATCTCGACACTGAAATCATCACAAAGTGAGCCGAAAGCGTTGCTCATAATAATCACCACACTATATCATTTAATATTCACTGTTTTTTTACCGTTCGGGCCGTAGTTATTCTCTCATAATGGGTCGATCTTGACAAGAGATATTCTATGGGTCAGCAGATAAAAATGGGCTGGACTGGCTGTTTCGAGGAAGGTTCTGCGGTTCGGGCAGCTTCAGTTCGGTGAGCAGGGCAGCGATTACCGCGAATAATGTAAAGTCGAAGATGCGCCAAGCACCGGTGGCAACAATTCTTTCGGCAGAACCTAACATGGCAGATATGGCGGTGTAAAGCAGCGCCAGTACCAAGCCGGCGGCGGCGGCGGAAATAATTCTTCCTGTCAGGGGCATTCCTCGTGCTGCCAACGTGACGACAATACCGAGTGTCATGGGAGCAAGGAGGGCCAGGGGCCATATCTGCCAGAGTGTCGGCAGAGGCCGGCTGCAGTTGTGATAAATGAAGTCAGCAGAGCCGAATATCACAGCAGCGCCTGCTACGGCAGGGAGGATATGCCAGTATCGTGGTTTAGTTTTTGCTCTGATTTGTGCGCGCAATGTCATGCGTCTGCGAATTGTCAGGGGCCAGTTATAGAACAGGCAAAACACACCATGTTCAAGAAGCGCGCCCTGTTCGCCGAAAACGGGCACGATTCGAACGGCACTTGTAGCCCAGTGGGCAGCCATGAATCTTGCCAGGGCAGGGTAGTGATAGGCCATCTGGATCGGAAAGGCCAGGTAGCCGATGTATTTGAAGAAACCGAGGAAGACAGCGATGTTGTAATTTTTAAAGTCCCGTTCGCGGATAACCAAGAAGAGGACATACAGGCCTCTGACGATGGAGCCTGGCGAGATAGGCGTCAGTTGAAACAAGATGATGATTGCCGTCGCTGCGGCGGCTCTTTCGGCTGGCGGCATCTGGGGGTGCATTTTCCAGAAAAAAAACGCGATAATAAATGAAACAATCTGCGTGACCGGGAGTGTCAAAAAATGCACGACCAGGCTAACCAGGTACTTCTGAATAAAGGGTTCGTTAATCCGGGGAATTATGGCATCTGCGTCTTCGTCGGCGAGGATATGTTTTTGCTTTCCCTCGGTTATCATGTCCCTGAGCCATTGTTCGCGCATATGAGCGTTGAAATAAAGTCGTACCGGGCGGACGAGCAGAGCGAGAACAGCTTTGAAGTATTGGAAGTCGGTAAGGAAGCGGTGAAGCCGTGGCGGCAGTATCGAAAAGGGCAAATGGGCGAGAAAGCCTGCAAAACCCGCACTGATTTTGGTAGCTTTTTCAGGGTTCAGGCGGCCTGTACGGTGCCAGATGATGGTTTTTTCAATGACTTTGCCGTGTAAAGCACGTATTAAATAGGCACGGCTGGAAAAGAGGCTTCGGTAATGGGCTCGCCAGTCCTGATGGGCCCAGAGGCGAAGTACTATTCTTCCCAGAAAGGGGACGGCTGCGAGCAGCAGGAACAGCAGAGACAGAAGTTTACTTTTTTGCAGCTTTTCAGCCCAGCGGTCATCGATGATATTACGTATTTGCCAGCTTTTTACGGCGCCGGTGAGTATTGTTGACCACAATTTTCGGCAGTAGAGCAGCCGGATATGGTTGTGTGTAATATCAAACTGTGAATTGCGGTAGGTATCCTCGGCGGTTTTGAGTTCGTTCATGGCATCATTGAGGTCCGCGAACTCCGCGCGATGGGACCTGACAAAGCTTTGAAGTTTTGCCAGATTGCCTCTGTCGAACTGCACGACCGAGCCTCGCAATACTCCGGTAACAATAAGTTTCAGATCGGCGGGACTCATGGGCAGGAAAGGCAGCAAGGCCAGGCCCGGACGAAAATCGACAGCAACAAGGCCGGCAGCAGGGTTGTCGGTGGTGTGGGTATATTTGAGGACGTTCGGCTGACTTTTGCAGGTCCACCACTGGTATTGTCTGGCAAATTCGGGGGCACCGATTTCGCAGAGCAATTTAATGAAATCACGCATGAATCGTCGTTTGGCACGGTATTCGGGTGAGCCGAGAGATAATGGATCGATTTGTTTTTCTTTTCGCCACTTTTTTAGCAGATTCATTCTGTCATCGACTTCCAGCCGCCAGGTTCTGCCCTGAATCCACTGGCTGATTTCACCGCAGCTGCCGAGTGTTTTGTCTGCAAAAGTGGCATAGATATCGACGACGGCGTCATCCCTGCTGAATCGAACTGAGGCGGCTCGGCGGATGAATTTCTGCCAGAGCGCCCCTGCGCGGGAAGCTGCCGGGTTAACCTGCGACTGGAAAGGCGCCTGAAAGCCAAGCCAGTAAATGAGGTTGCGAAAAAGGCGGGCGAACGTGCCTGGGGGCACAAGGATTTTCATTGCGTAAAGCCTGCCGGCTTCGAGGCCGGCGACAGGGCCTTGTGGGGCATCTATACGGTCTATTCTGACCTGATAGACCTGGCCTGCGAAACCGCCGCCGACGAATTTTTCGATCTTCAGATACACCCTGGCTTTATTTGCGGGGACGGTGCCGAGGACATCGAGCGTCAGTTCGGCGCCGGGTTCATAGCGATAGACGCGGCAGGGTCTGTGCAAACCAAGGCTGCTAAATCGCTTTTGAAGCCATTTGCATGTCTGGGTGGAATAATCCAGGGACATTACACATCCTTAAAGAGCAAATCTGATCAACTGTGAGGGGCCAAGGATAACGTGCAAAAGCCTGATTTGCAACAAGCTGTTTAATGTTGCTCAGGGGCAATTGGCGGTTTGAGGATCGTCGCAGGTAAGCCAGTCGGCGGCCAAGATGGCCAAATCGATCATGTCGACGTTACAGTCATCATCAAGATCAGCAGAAATTGAGGGGTAGCCGGAGGCTTTCTGGCCACAATAGAACTGGTTGAATTCGTCCCAGCTGCCGCACTGGTTTTCAAACGAATCCGGATCATCACAGTCGAGCCAGGCAAGTACAAATTCAGCAAGGTCTTTGATATCAACACGACAGTTGTGATCGATATCGCCGGGGATTTGCTGGCTGTGGTAGTCTTCGCACTGAAGCTGGGCAGGGTTAATGACATAAATCATGTTTGCGGCATATATAGATCTTTTTTGTGCTGCCATATCAATTGCCAGTGCTCTGAAGATTACTTTGTCCCCAGCGGTCAGAGTAAAGGGCGGATCGGTCACAAAAGGGGCCGAATAGTCTGTCCTGTTAGTCCAGGTAGCACCGCCATCGGTGCTCATGCCGAAGATTAACCTCAAAGAAGCTCCTGTTGGGGATGTTGCCGTCGCTGCCAGGGTGATCGACCCTGCAGGATAACGTCGGCGGTCGCGAAGAGGGGTTATCTGTGAAGGTGATAATTGCTGACCAAATGTGGTGATGATCGGCCAATCCTGTGCGGCGCGGATGTCATGGGCAGAATCTTTTAGTGCTTCCAGACGATAGTTATTGTCATTGCCCTGGTTGTCTATAAGTGAGTACGAAAGTGAGCCTCCCGAAGGATTGAAAGAGTATACTATGCATCCTTTGGTTCCACAGTAAAAGGCGGCCTGGACATATTCATAAAGGTCCTGATAATTGGTTCGTGAAGCCAGAAAATCAACAGCTTCTTCGCTTCCGGCGCCGAGTTCGGCATGGGTTACACGTTCGGGATATTGATCAACCCAGTCCCTTATGCGGTTGGACTGAGCAACACAGATAAGTCCGTCAAGACCTTTTGCCAATGCTTCATCCATTCGCCTGTCTAACTTGCTTCGGTTGAGAAATATTACTGGTGAGCTGCTGGTTGCTTTTGCTTCGTGCAGATCATACCACGGCACATCGCAGTGGTTGACGTAGGTATCGCGGTTGGGGTCCAGGACGGCTGCAAGATCACAGAAAGCGTGCAGCCAGTCCTTCTGAGGCTCTGTAAGTCCCGGGTAACATTCGGGCTCATCACAGATCATATAGCCGATCATATTATCCTTAAGGGAGACACCCTGCCAAGACATATTGTCCCAGATGGCCTTATCAGCAAGTATCCAGTCTGTCAGGGCAGGCTCATCAATTACATAATCCGGCGGGGCGCTATTAAGGATGTTGTACGCCCTGATACCTTTAATGTTCCATGCCTTTGCTGCGGCCCAGAACTGATTGCCCTGCTGATAGGCGCTGCTGCAGACTATTACAGTACAGCCTGCCCGAGCCATGTTCATCAAAGACCAGTCCCAGCCGCAGGTTTCATTTGCATCAGGCCGGGCATAATAAACTCCGATTTCAAAGTCATGAAATTCGACGGCCCTTACCTGGGTAAGGGTTAAAGATGCGGTAAGCAAAAGAACAACAGCAGTTATTTGTTTTTTTTGTCATATTTCTCATTTTTATAACCCAGCCAGCGGGATGAGCTCAAAATAATCTATAGTAAAGGAGTTGTATGTATTCGAACATTCGTCGGAGAATTTTATGGCCATTTCATTTGCATCGGCAGAGAGTATGCTGACATAATCGGCCTGCGCTGCGTGAGGCCACTGCATACCGTTCGGTCCCGCCAGCTCGTCAACGGCGTAAGTGTTGCCAGTTATACTCGGCCAGAAGGACCTCCATGCACCGCTTGGGGCAACACCATGCTCTATTACGCTTCCACTGCCAAGAGGGATTATCGCAAAAGAGCTGCCGCATCCCGGATTCCACGACCAGATATAATATGCCATTTTGACAATATAATCACCGCTTTCCAATGGCGCAGGAAAAACGAAGGTATTCTGGCCTGTTGCATATAAGTGCCCGCCGCTGCCCGGGGTGTGGTTGTATGCCACCAAGACACCGTCTTGATCAACCAGTGCCGTTGAGCCGAGAATCGCGCAACTTTCAGCTTCGAAGTGGTAACTGCGGTTGATAATATCGACAGGTATAAGTTCGAAATAATCCACCGCCAGGTAGTTATCTTCTGCCGTTGCTGTGTCCATCAGCCTGACGTAGAAGTCGCCGGGGCCGATGCCTGTTACTGAAAAATAGTTGGCAACTTTTGTATTAGGCCAGGTTTTGAATGATAGTCCATTAGGTCCGGCCAGCTCGTCTACGAGCCATTCGTTATTGTGTCCGTCACCGTGGCCGGGGTAAAACATATGTTGCTGCGATTTGTAGAAATTTCCTTCCTGAACGGTTCCGTTCTGTGCGCCCAATGTGAAAGCCCATGCCGAAGCGTTCATAACACCGGTTTTCCACCTGACGCGGAGTACGTACTCGCCATCGGGGATAGAATCGGGAAAGATAAATTTTATCTGGCCGTAGCCGTGGGTTTTATCGCCTGTATTATCCGTTGCGACATAGACTACTTGTGCATTATCGAGGGCAGCAGTTGTGAATTGGCCGATTTCAGCCTGGATTGCGCAGTTCTCAGCTTGAATAACAAACGCCGGGCCGATCTGTACGGGGATATCAACTGCGCCAAAGGCATAAGCCATGGCTAAGCAAATAGCCAAAAAGGGGGTATCTCCTTGACTCCAGTACATACAATCGGTAGTATTTGCGATCATGGAAGATTACCCGCGAACATTGATGGAATTGGAAAAGCGGTTTTCATCGGAAGAGGCCTGTCGGGAATATTTGGAAGTTCTTCGA
>JBDRHL010000019.1:0-3482 GCA_043816955.1 Planctomycetota bacterium
TGAGTGAGAAAATGTTCAGAATTTCGGAGATTGTGTAATTAAAACATGGGTAAAATGCCGATGGCTGCGCGCAAAGGCGAAACGTTAAAAGAGTTATAGTACGGCCAAAACAGTAGAAATGAGAGGTATTATTATGGCAGATGAACAGCAAGCTAATCCAGTTGGTAGACCATCGAAATATACGCCGGACATGCCAGACAGGTGCAGGGCGTATATCAGGAATTACGCATCATTCGGCAACCGGCTACCAGCCCAACCTGGGTTCGGACAATCTGTTGGTGTTAGCGAGAAAACTGTAGCCAATTGGGGCAAGGAACATCCTGAATTTTTACTGGCTTTAGAGGAATTACATTCAGCACAACATCAAATCCTGTTAGATAAAGGACTTGGGTGCGAATTCAGCAGTACGATCACAAAGTTGGTTTTATCTTCCAATCATGGATATAAAGAGAGAACAGATACCACCAGTGCCGGCGAGAAAATCGAGCCCAAGTGCGTTTCATTCCTCGATGCCATGAACGCAGTTAATCCTCAGCAGGAATCGCAGGCGGAGCAGCAAGAAACACCAGAGCAATAATGATACCTAGTGCAGAATTTTGTCAAGGTGCGCATGAACACCAGCGGCGCCTTTTTTTTGAGTTTGACAGGCGGAGGGCGGAGAGGGTAACAGCGTCACAAACATTCTTTGCAGAGTGGCACCGAAGATGCCGCAAATGTAGAGCATACGGGACAGATATACAATTAGCCGATGGTTCATACGAGAAAGTAGAGCAACTTATCGGCCGAAAGTTTCAAGTGCTGTCCATAACAGACAACGGAGATTACAAGGCATGTGGGGCATTTGCTGAAGACAATGGAAAGTATGAATGCTATCAAGTCATAACAGAGAGTGGCCGGCGGATAATAGCTACCGGCAACCACCCTTTGTTGACGATTTTCGGCTGGAAGGGAATAAATGAGTTGGAAATTGGAGAAAGCGTTCTCGTTCCTACCTCCTTGCCCGTTCATGGTGTTGGAGAGTTCGATGAGAATGTTCTGAAACTATTGGCCTACATGATAGGCGATGGGTGTTTGTCGAATAATTGCATGTTCAGTCAAGAAGACAACAAGCAATTGAAAGAATTTAAGGAAGTAGTCCACGCATTAGGGGGAGGAGTTAAGCAAAAAAGCAAGTATGATTACAGTGTCAGCGGTCTATTGGATATATTCCGCAAGTATGAGTTATGGGGTAAGAAGTCGGGCAGTAAGGAAATTCCCGCTTTTGTATTTAGCTTGACAGATAGATTGGTTGGTAAGTTTTTATCGAGACTGTTTTCGACAGATGGGTGGTACAGTGAAAGCAAAAGGATTGGATATTGTTCTAAGAATCGCGTTTTATGTGAGCAGATACAATTATTATTACTCAGGTTTAATATATTTTCCACTATCACAACGATACACAATAAGCAATATGAGACATCGTATCATACTGTAAATATAAATGAAATCAGTGCTGTTTATAGGTTTGGTTGTGAGATAGGAATATGGGGCAAGCTGAACAGGTACATGTTGCCTGATATATACAAAGACAAAGAGTATAAATACAAAAGTAAAATTCAGAGATACCAGCATTGCAACAAGAATTTGAATTTCGACAAGATCAAAGAAATCACAAATGTTGGTGTCCGGCATACCGTTGCTATTGAAGTGCCGGAAACAGGAAATTATGTATCTTCCTTCGTCGAACACAACACCACGGCGGCACTTAATCTCGGCATTCGCGAAGCTTGCAGATTTCCAAACGGGAAATATGGTCACATAGCACCAACACAAGTCCAAGCTCGAAACATTATCTGGGACGATCCCAATATGCTCAAGAAGTATCTCCCTGAAAAACGGGAGATGGACTGGAAACGCAATGAGCAAAAAATGTTAGTGACCTTCGAAAACGGATCGATGATTAAGTTCGGTGGGGCTGATGAGCCGGATTCTTGGCGAGGTGTGGAATTCATCGGTGTGACGTGCGATGAGTGGTCACTGATAAAGGAAAATCTGTGGACGGAGATATTGTGGCCGATTATGGAATCTCCATTGCTGGATGCCATAGCGAAATACCAGACGTTCAGATGGACATTATTCATATACACGCCAAAGCCTCCACATCACGCAAGCCGCATGTTTGATGATGCCTGCTGCCTGTCGGATGGTGGCACGCTCCCTAATCTCGGAGTTGCACAAAAGCTGTCACCCAATACCTTCGCAAGCCGAGTCGATGGCGAACTGTCGGGCATATACGGCGATGCCGCATTGAAAGTCATGCAGGAAAAGGTTAGGCTGGGTAAAATCCCAAAGGCCATTTACGATCAGGAGATCAAGTGTAGCCGTATAACATCCGAAGAAATGACGCTCATCACGTCTGACATGATCAACGCTCTCAATAATCATCATGCAACCACGCGGGAATCGTACCGCGAGGTGCGTAAGATCGTCTCGATAGACCCGGCGTTCGGGGGCGATGTCTGCCGGATTATGGGGATGGAAAACTGCGAGGTTAAAATTGACGACAGGATCCGGGACCGGCACATGACAAACGAGATCGTCATGGCAGCAAAGGTTGTTGCCGCGAAAATCGGTACTAAGAATATCATTATTGACGTTATCGGTGTCGGACTCGGTGTGTGTGACGGACTGGCTGTGGATGCTGCCGGCTATAATGTGCAAAGATTCAATTCCAGTCATAAGGCTAAAGAAAACAAGGACACACTACAGGCACTGCAATGCGCAAATCTCAGGGCGGAGGCGTATCTATACGCTTCGCATCAGATCCATCACTTCAATACGGGCCCGATTAAAGACAATGAATTGATAAGGCAGTTGCCGCTTGCGAGCAGGTACAAAGTACAAAGTAGTAGTGGCAAGCTAATCATTCTGCCGAAAGATAAGATTAAAGAAGAATTGGGCTGCTCGCCGGACGATGCAGACTGCTGGGTAATGGGCGTCTGGGGCAGCCAGCACGTGCAGCCAGAAATTGATGGTCAGATTATTACGGTCGGTGCGATGAGCTGTGTGCCAGATAGTTACCAGTTAGGAATAGGCTAATGAAACTTACAGAACCACAAATATCGGATAAATGCCTTAAATTCATAAGAGACTCGAAGGAGCATACGATCATCTCCGACCAAAAGGAACGTGCTAAAACTTGTCAGGATTTCTTTCGCGGTGGACTTCATCAGTGGACGGAGGAAGAATACGAGCTGTACACGAGTAAGGGTGTCACGCCGATAACAATCAATAGGTGCAAGCCGGTCCTCAAAGGGCTGCTTGGAATGTACCTTCAATCGCGGCAGGAGATCAATGTTCGGCCCCGGCGGGGTGGGACTGCTACCGTGGCACAGGTTCACAAAGAGACTCTAAAGCACACACAGGATGTCTCTTACGCCGAATTCGTATACTGCCAGGTATTCATGCGCGGCGGGATTGATACTGAATCATACCTAAAGCTT
>JBDRHL010000020.1:0-8173 GCA_043816955.1 Planctomycetota bacterium
TCGAAGAACTTCCAAATATTCCCGACAGGCCTCTTCCGATGAAAACCGCTTTTCCAATTCCATCAATGTTCGCGGGTAATC
This sequence comes from Planctomycetota bacterium, assembly GCA_043816955.1. GTDB lineage: Bacteria > Planctomycetota > Phycisphaerae > Sedimentisphaerales > CAYZTY01 > JBDRHL01. The sequence goes on from JBDRHL010000020.1 coordinate 82, forward strand.
TTCCATGATCGCAAATACTACCGATTGTATGTACTGGAGTCAAGGAGATACCCCCTTTTGCGTTATATTTACGTCGGAGCTTGCAGAAAAGGGGCTGCTTATAACCATAAGTCAAGAGGCGAGGGCACATCGGGCAGTTAATCCAAACATATTTCCAGAATTGAGCAATCGTGGGGATTTCAATAATATCGTGTGAACCGAACCACGCGTCCCAAAACGCGTCCCATTTATGCACCTTTGGTTCTACTTTAGTTCCATAAGTCTTTATTTCGCCGCCATTACCTCTTATACCACAAGAACTTACAAACGCGATTGTCGGACTGTCGATCCTCTATGTAGCCAGGTTTGTCAAGATTAAAGTAAGATTTGATTGGATCAATCCTCTATTCGGGTTTTCCGTGTGAGCAATTTGTGCTTATAATTCACGGTCCCATCAAACTTTGCGACGATGCCTATTCCGATGGACGAGCTCTAAATGGCCCAGGATCGACATCAGGCTATCGTGCTGTGCCAACCAAATTCAAACTTCAAATCTTAACAAATCTTTCAACTTCAAAGACCTCCAAACCGGTCAGTTTAAAACAATTCAATTTATCTTAGCCTGCTTTTGCTGCCTTCGTAAGAAATTGAGGCAGTAAAAGCAGGGCGGTTATATCAGGCAGCAACCTTCGAAATATTTTGGTTCCATTCTGTCTGATCTCGCATCATTGCCCAGCATCTAACTAATATCTTCCTTGCCAGAGCAACTATCGCTGCCTTTTTCCTTTTTTTGTCACCTCGTAGTATTCGATTATATGTATCACGAGCCCATGGATTATATCGAAGGGCGGTCCAGCTTATTTCAATTAACAGAGTTCGCAATAGTTTGTTTCCCTGCTTTGATATCTTGCCATATATATCTACATCTGAAGACTGATACCTTCTTGGAGTAAGGCCGACGTAATTTCCAACCTGTTTTGCATTTTCGAATCTATGTGGATCATCTATAAAAGCAACTATTGCCTCAGCTGCTCTGGGCCCAACACCAGCAACAGTTTGCAATCTTTGTATCTGTGAATCAGCCTTGCCGATTTTATTGAGTTTGGTTTCAACTCTTTCTATCGCCTCAGCAATATCACCAAGCAGTTTTAATTCTGTATGCAATTGACCTTTCCATAAATCGTCAGGGTTGTTGATTTTGCCCAAAGCCCTTGCCATTGAACGAAGCCATTTCGAATTTTCCTTAGTCCAGGCATCTTTGCCGATGGGCATGTGGATGCCTTCTCTTTGCAGAATAGCTCTTATTGTGTTTCTGATCTGAGTTCTTCTTCTGACCAGTTTTTGACGGTATTGTATAAAGCTGCGTTTTTCTCTTACATCTTTTTGCGGTATATATACTTTTGGAAGTTGGCTCATAGCAGAAAGCTGAGCAAGTTTTAAAGCATCATCTCTGTCGGTTTTGCGTTTAATATTTTTCCATCTCCAGGCATCGTGTGTTGTGTTCGCTACTTCAACTTCTTTACTAAGAGCTTTAGCAATATCAGTAATCCAGCCGGCAGCAGTACCAATTTCAAAGACGATCCTATCAGGATCTTTTTCAGAAAATAGATCATGCATTTGCTGTGGCACAGTTTTTACAGTTCCGAAACTATGCTTGTTTGTGGTTGTCTCATACATGCAAAATACGCTCTTGTACTTTCCTAAATCAATGGCTAAAATGTTCATTGTCAGGCCTCCTATGTCAGGTTCTTAAAAATTGAGCAGTCCCAATGACTAGCTCGCAGCAAGGCTTATTATAGCCAAAAACCTAACCGGCGGGGAGGCCTGGCTTGCATAGTTTCCGAAGCTCCAAACTAAATTATTCTTATGATTTACCGGTTCTTATTAGAACCATGATCGATTTCTTAACACGTTTCGGTAATCTCGGCCAGAGGCGAATCAGCTCAATGAGTTCTTGTGGTAATTTCCCGTTAGCTGAGAAATCTTGGTGCACACATATGGCACATTTTTTGTGCAAAGAAGTGTTATTGTCTTGTTCGGGACCTGTACCGGTTTTGTTCAAATCGGCATTTTTGTGATTTTTGTAAGTGTTTGTTTCTGCAACCTTTTGTGCTTGTTTTGTATGGATTTTGTTTGTACTATGCAAGGAACTGTTCGAGGTGTTGGAAGGGGTTCGAATCCCCCCGCCTTTGTTGTCTTACCACTTATACGTTAACTGACACTAAACTGACATAAACCTCGTATATAAAGCTTACCTCAGCGATGAATTAAAATCCCAGCAGAACATAATCTCTTAACAGTTAGAGTCTTGTGGAAAACATTGAGTAAGATTCAAAATCGATACCAGCGGATTCAACATCCGATGGTCAATAATAAAAGGAGAATTGTTTTATCTGTTCTTGGATAAAAAACTCAGGCCTTTTTTTGTTAGCCTAATAATTTTTATCCTGCCTGTTCTGACAGTTTCAATATGCTCCTCAACGAGATCGTCCTTGAGTGTTCTGTCCTTGATTTTTTGGCCCTTACGGACAGAGATGTCTAAGCGTTTATACCTCTGGGCAATACCACTACCTGGGAATTGTTTGATATCCCACAGAAATGCTAAAACATCACCATTTTCAGATTCAAAGTTAAGGTTTGGTGCTGTTGTGGTTTCTTGCTCCGCCGGCAGACGAAAATCTGCCTCAGGTATAGTTGAAACGATGTTTCGCATATGCTGCTTTATCTGTGCATCCGTTATTTTGCCTTTTTCAATTGAGAAAAGCGGTATTGAAACTTGGAAAGGTCTGGCAATTCTGCCCTGAAGTTTCACCACTGCCTGGCCAACATCGAGTGAGCCCAAGATCTCTCGTTCTTTATCCAGTAACATACACTGGCCGACAGCGTTGATGTCGGTTTTGTGCTTCAAGTTCATGCAAATCGTATAATACGTATTTCCCAAGGCAAACAAAGATATTTTTGATGGGTGCTGATCGAGCAAAATCAGACTTTCGCCGAATTCTCTAATCTCTCGAAATATAATATCCATAACAGATTGTCCTCCCACCAAACTTCTTCTCTCGTCGCTTAAGATATGATGGGCCTCCTCAATTATGACACAGTGTTTAAAATCCTCTCTTCTCTGCTCGGTCATACGTTTATGGTGCAAATAAAGCAAAGCGGACTGAATAAAAAAGGTTTTATCTGATTGTGTAAGGGCGTCGAGTTCTAAAATTACATTCCTATCAAGGATATGGTCAATACTTTTGTTGTTATTTGAATTTACCAGTTTATCCATATCACCGAAGCAAAGCGTTGCTAAAGCCCTTAATGTAGAAGACAGCCAGCCGGATTCTCGGCCACGAGTATCCATGTTCCTGGCTTCATACATGACATCCTTAAATGTAGGCCAATTTTCGACAGTGCCATCATATACACCCGCCTTTTCATACACAGCATCAACCGCCTGCTGGAGTAAAAATAAACATCCATTTCCGAGACAATATGAATGAGCAAGCACTTCATTTAGTTTTTTCAGCCAGGTTTTCGGGTCTGTGTCCTCTGGTGGAATCAGGGGATTAAATCTAAATGGTGCTATGTTTCTGCCTAAGGCATAAACCTCAACATCAGAAAATTCAGGCAAAGAAAGTAAATCTCTATAGTTTCTCTTCCAGTCAAACAATAAAAAGGGTTTCTTTTTTTGTTTGAGCTGCTGAAGTATTAAAAAACCGACATTAGTTTTACCTGCTCCTGACCGGCCTAATATCGCCGTATGTTGGATCCATTCGTCTTCTCTTAAACCAAAATTATACAACTCCTTACCAGCATATATCACCGTTCCAACCGGATACCCACCTTTAGCCTTCTCCTCTGATGGAGGCAGGAGGACAGTTTTATTTTGCTCTAACTTTAAAGGCAGATATTTTGCCGTCAAAAGTTAGAGATAATGCTCGATCTGTTCCTGGCCTTCCTTGTCCTCAGCCATATACGCTGTATAGATTTTATCTGCCTTTGCGCCTAGGATAGGCTTTAGCTGCAGGCAAAGCTGTCGTACATTTACAGAAGTTGTGTCATCTTTCATAGTCAGCCTCCACATCTGCGAAAACTGAATAACGATGTTTGGCATCTTTGTATGTAGCAGCACCTTCGAATAACTTTTCTCTTAGTTCAACTGTATCAGCCCAGAACTTCAATTCTTCGTCCCTTCTCTGGCTCTCAAGCTGCAGCAACAGGCCTTCAAGACTTGAAAGACGTTTGCCTTTATCAGGAGAATTATTGATTTTAACTCCAAACAGGTCTTCCTGAACTTTAATATGTGTGCTGTCGATTTCTCTGATGTGCTGCTTATGAAGCTTACATCTTTCATAGAACAGATTTGCCAAATGCTTTAAGCCGAGATATTCAGATTCTTTTTGATTAGCCGCCGCAGCTGTAGGAATACGTCTTGACTCTCGAACCATCCAACCGCCTTTTACCCTTATTCCGGGTAACACCCTGATAACGATTACCGCAGCTCAGGCATCAAGGATGAGCCTATGGTGCCTGTAGGGTCGGGCAAGATGGACGTTTTGGTATCATCAGGGCAGCAGGAAAATCTCTTGAGTGGCTGATTGTGGATTTCAGTATGCTGGTGATGGACGAGATTAAAGCGGTTAACCTCTCAAATTTACTCTTATCCACCAAAGAACAAAGGCTTTTCTCCAAAAAACCTTGGGATGAGTTTTTTAGCATAAAAGAGGCTCCATAAGTTGTCGATGTACTATGGATAAATAATGTGCACTATCCATTTACAGGAGCAAGCCAATGATTGAATTGAAAATATTCGAAACCACAAAAATACCTACCACCCCATTGCAAGATAATAGCTATTTCGCACCATCTACGAGTCTGCTTACAGAAGATGAGTTGATTGAATTTTTGCGCATACCCCATATCAGTAAAGCCAAGAATTATCATAATGTAATTGCTCATCTTAAACGGTATCGCAATTTACCCTATATTCATCTATGTCACCAACCATTATATCCAGTCCAGGCAATATTGAGGTGGATAGAAGAAAAAACCCAACAGTAAATGTACAGTTGATTTTTTACTATGAGAATTTAACTGGCTCGGTTAGACTGTATTCGGATCGGTCTTGCCAGTAGATGCCAGTGGAAAGGAGGTAAACATGAAAAATCTGGTAAAAACTTGGCTAAGACGAAGTAGAAAAGGATCGTATGTTTATTATCTGCGTTGGATTGGAGAAGATGGGCGCGAAAGGTATCAGTCTTTGGGCCATTCAGACAAAAGAGATGCAGAGCGTCAACGGCGTGAAAAAGAACTTGAGCTCATCAGTGATGCCAGCACCCTGACAAAATGAAACTTACTGAACTTTTGGAGGATTACTTGGAACGGACACGAACACAAATAGAACCTTCTACTGCTAAATCTGCTAAATACAGCATGAATGACTTCATTACAGCTATTGGAGATATTTATTCTGACCGTGTCACTTACAGACATTGCGAAAGGTTCCATCAGTATTGTTTTGATAAAGGACTGCGGCCATCATCGGTCAACAGCCACATCAAATTAGTTAAGCGTATATTCTCGTTGGCTGTGAAGAGAGGTCAATTAGAGCAAAATCCCTTTGATGGTTTACCTTTGCTAAAAGTTCCAAAGAAACCTGTCCGGATATTCAGCAAAGATGAGTTCGAGAGAATCCTGGCTGTTGCACGTTCACAGATATGGAAAGCACGGATTCTATTGGCCAAGACAGCAGGTCTTCGCAGGAGTGAAATTCTTAACCTAACCTTAAACGATATTGACTTCGCAAAAGGTAAGATTGTTGTCCAGCCCAAAGAGGATACGAAGTATACCTGGCGATGGTCAGTTAAAGACAAAGATGTGCGGGAATTGCCCCTGGTAGACAAAACAGCTCAATTGCTCATAGACATCCAAGCCGAACTACCTGAGGGCCAACCGTATCTGGTTTTGCCGGCACGGCGCTATCAGTATCTTATGGGCTTAAAAGCAAAAGGAAAACTCAAGTACGAACTGCGTAAGTGCCCTGATGACAACTATAGCCGTAGTTGGCAAACGATCTTCAAGAGGGCCGGTATTGAAAATGGAACTTTCCATGATTTGCGAAGTACCTGTATAACAGAATGGCTTGAAAAAGGATTGATGCCTCACGAGGTTAAAGAGCTTGCCGGCCACACAGATATAAACACCACGATGAACTATTATGTTGGAATTAGAGAATCTTTGATTGATAGAGCAAGAGGTGCCAGCAGTGCTGCTTTGGGCGAAGATTCCAGTGCGCTTTCCGTGCGCGCTACCCAAAATAGTCAAAATGGCAACGCAGAAGCGATGTCGAAGAGTTCGCAACCTTTTGTTTTAACTGAGGTTAAGCAAACTTGAAGCGACAGCACTTGAATGTATGACACCATATCTCATAAAATTAACGTGTCAGACTTGGAAATTTTGAACCAATTAACAGAAAACCCGGCTATCATTTTTTCTTACATGTTTTCCGGAGGGGAGAAAAAAATCTTTCCTAACCATCATTGCCATTCCCGCACCCGGCAATACCAAGAATTCGTTCCAGAACATCTCTCCTTCCCGTGTAAGAGCGTATGTCTGGCAGGAGTCAAACGAAATACCAAAATCAAGAACATAAGGTTGATCTGTCAAACCATTCTTCAATATGATGTTGGTAGGCTTTAGGTCCCTGTGGCCGATGAAAGAATCGTATACAGCAGGAACTCGTGCACCTTTTTCACATGCCCAACAATGATTATACAACCTGTATAACAAGTTCCCGTTGCTTCTTCAATACTAAACAAAGCTTTCTATCCCCGCCTACGCGGGGACAAATCTTCTCTTTGCAGATTTTACTCATTTACGGTGAAGCTGCAAGATTTTCTTTTTTAATCTGGTTTTGGAGGCTGGGTGAGAAAAAATAAAATAGATTCCTGCCTCCGCAGGAATGACAAATTAAACAAAACTTTTGATTTTCGCTGCGCATATTCTTTCTGTCACTTCGTGTAGTTTTTTGACGCATGGGGCTAATTGCTTCAATTGTTGTTTTGTGATTTTGTAATCGGGGTCGTATCTTGCGCCTATATAGGCGTAATCCAGCAGATTAAAAAGCTCCTCCTGCTCGGCGGTTTCTCTTGGGAAAATGTTGCGCAAAGTACGGTCATGTTTTCCGGCCATATGGCCTAATATCATAAGATAATGCTCGTTGGGATTGTAACTTGTAAAAACCAATAAAATAGCTTTGTAACTTCGCTCGGTGGTTTGATGGAGGCTGAAAGCCGCTTCGTTATATGAACGGTCGTTAAGAGCGTTCTCGAACTGGCGGTATGCGTCTTTTGCACTGGTGAACCAGTGGTCGAAGTGGTCTTGAGCGATTCGTTTTTGTTCTGTGGGTTTTAGTTTTCGTTTGCGGGCGAGTTTGTAATTGCTGGAATCGTATAGCATTATCCCTTCTTTTTTGATGTCGGCAAAGAAATATTGGTTTTGTAGCAGTTGGATGTTGAGGTATTGAATATCGTGAGCGATTATGCGAATGTGGGTTGAGAGATTCAGTTTGTCGCATTTTTTTGTAATATTTTGCCACAGGCTGGTATTGTCGGCGGTTTTCTTTTCGCTGGTTACAACGAGGATGTCGTAATCGGATACATGGCCGGACTTGCGATCATGGGCGAGGTCTTTTTGTTCTTTGTAATTGCCGCGGGCATAGCTGCCGTACAGGATTATCATCTGGGCTGAGGGGAATTGTTTGCGGATTATCCGGGTAATAAGCTTTAGTTCTTCGCGTTTGTATTCCGGTAAATGTGCCAGTGATTTTTTCATATCCCGCCATTATAGCCAAAACCGACAACTCCACAACGGTTTATTTCCTTTGCACAGGTTCATCTTTGAGAGATCAGAGGGGAGAAGGGAGATTGCCACAGGCCGCTGGGGCGGCCTTGGTGATGACGGGGTTTGTGGTGGGTGAAGAAAACCCCCAGAACGAGTCTGGGGGCTGCTATGAGGTTATCTGTCAACGGTTATAATTAAATTATTTTTGTTTTAATTCATAAATATAACCTCTTTGCTGGGTGGCAATTTCGGCTCAGTCTGCTATTCGTGCTCAAGGCAC
>JBDRHL010000021.1:0-13393 GCA_043816955.1 Planctomycetota bacterium
TGCTGGGAGTACTTCTTGTAAACATACTGTACACGCTCGGAATAATTCAATTCGCAGGCAAGCTTACCGCCCCTGTTGTTACCCGGATTTTGGGATTGCCGAGCGAAGCCGTAGGCGCACTTATGATTGGTTTCCTTCGTAGGATGTAGCTGTTGGAATGCTCATTCCACTTGGCCTGACCGTTAAGCAACTGATAGTTGCATCAGTCGTATTAACTATGTATTTCCCTTGCGTTGCTACGTTTACCACACTTGTTAAGGAATTGGGGCTTATAGATATGCTCAAATCCGCCGGGATCATGATTGTATCCAGCCTCGTAGTAGGAGGACTGTTAAATCTTATTCTGGTATGACGTTTAATACAATAGTTGAATCGCTTGCCACAGGCACACTTCTAACTACTTGTATAAATGGAAGTTATGAACAACATTGGAGAAGATTCTTGCGTATTCATCTCCGCCGGGCTATCAAAGGACCAAAACCACCCAAAAGGACTAAAATCGGTCTAGAACTATCCTTTTCGCCCCTTTACGTTGCTAGAATCAACTTATACTGTATTTGGGATAAAAAACCCGTTTTCGGGAAAAACCCAATCAGTCTCAAAAAGACCGAAAATTCATCTGTTTTTAACAGGATTTTTCTTGACTTTACTCTGGGGTGCGGCATATAATGTCAAAATAGGAAGAGGTAGTTGACTTTGTACTTTTGAGAATCTTGGTAATGTGGGTTATGCCGTACGAGTGGTGAAGGCATAATCTGCAAGTCTAGGAGAGAGGATGGGTGATGAGGAGCGCTAGATTTGCGGGGGCGATGTGTACGGTTTATGTATGTGCTTTGCTATGTGTGGGACCTGCCTTAGCAACGCCAATTTATCAGGCTGTATCAGCTCATACCAGTGATCCTTGTTATACTGCCGGTTATGTAGAAGTTTACAATAACGGGGTTGACTACGGATTAAACTACGGCAAGGCCAAAATCGAATGGCATTATTGGTATGATAATGCCAGTGAATACTGGTATTATGCATACAAGGTATATAATAATGAAGCAGGAATCCCTGCTGACAAAACAGATGACTATCACTTTGGGCACATTTATGGGCAAACAAGTAAAGGGTCCTTGGTCTATAACCCGATTAACTCATTTGATATACAGTTTGCTGTGGATGTAGAAATTGATGCATACGGAAATCAGGATGAGGTATTTGTGCTCAGTACTAATGCAGGAGGATTAGCTTCAGACGGTTCAGGCGGTTCTCCCTGGGATGACAATATTGATTATCAATATATCGGCGCCACTGGTAGTTGGATTGCCACAGGTGTGGATTGGTCTGCTACTCGCGGGGGCGCAGGTACACTGACAATCACTCCGACACTTTGGGGAAAGGGCAGCAGTCCTGAGTACAACGGCGATACGTCAACTTTTGATTCTGGTGGATATCAATATTTCCAGATAGCTAGTACCTGGGGTCCGGGTGTAATTAGTTCAAATGTTTCAAATGGTCTTGTAAGTTCAAATGCAATAGTTGTAGGGGAGGTTTATGGCCCTGCGGTTGAGCCAATACCAGAACCGGCAACATGTTTAATAGTAGGGTTCGGTATTGTATGTTTGTCTTCGTATCGGCGCCGCAGGGGCGAGATGGGGTGATTGTGAGGAGGGGGTAATTTTATATAGTTTTGGTTGTTAAAAAAGTTCGTAGTTCGTTTTTCTAACTATACAGAAGAGGTTATTGAGGAGGATTTATGATGGAAAAGATGATTAAAAACATTATTGTACTGATGGTTCTGGTATTGACTGCACCAAGTTTTGCAGCCGAGCCCACTTACCAGCAGATACCTGCTGATCCTCTGCAGATACTTGCCAGTGGTATCGCAGATGCATCCGGCAGCGGCGGAGAAATGTACGTGGAGTATTGGGTTTGGGATGGTGGTGATGGTTACTACTACTACACCTACTCTATTACCAATACGGGTTTTACACCCTATATCCAGTATCTGACAATTGCCAATCCGTCACGTGAGCCGTATTATATAACCGGGCGCAGTGGTGGTTGGAATCCGCAAACTGGCGTACAGGGTCAACCGTGGATTGGTTCCTCGCCTATAAACCAGATATCGATTGTGCAGTGGTCATCAAATGACCCGTTTTCTTCGAATATTTATCCAGGATATAACTCCTGGACAGCCGAGGAAGGCCAGTTGTTCCAGTTTGCCAGCGCACTGCCTCCTACAAGTGCCGGTTTCACTGTAATGCAGGGAGACACAAGCATCACCGCTTCCGGACTAATTGCTGCTCCGGGCGATGCTACAACAACCCCAAGGTCATCAGGTTACTGGAAACATCAATCGGGAACCAAAGGCATGCGCAAAGAAGCCACCAGTATCCCAGGCTACCTGGCAGTAATTGGGGCAACTTCCAATGTGTTTGAATCGCTAACTCTTACAAGCTGCAATAATATTCTCTCTGTTGATAACAACTCGGATATGCGGCAGAAGGCAGAAAAGGAACTGCTTGCGTTATGGCTGAATGTTGTTTCATGCAAAATGAATTATACTGCTGAAATCTCTTTTGCAGATTCGAGAGGTATAAGCATTGCGATGAAACTTCAGCAGGTTATTGCCGATGTCGAAAGCACCATACTCAATCCTGCGGCCACCATTGAAGAGCTTGAGTATCAAAAAGACACGGCTGAGATTTTAAATAACCTGTAATTTAATACTGTCAATACATAAGTAGCTGCTTGTGTTGAGAATTTTACTATGGGAAGCTGTTCCTGTAGTACAGATATAAAGACTAAGCTGCTTGCACGGCGGAAGCAGCTTGGTCTTTGTGAATATGGCATAAATTCCTGTTGTACAGTAAGAACTGCGCCATCTTTATAAAGGTTTGTATCAATCGTTCCACTTATGTAATATGGCCGAGCTGTTAGACCAGAGGAGTTTCAATACAATCGAGGAAATGCAGGCCTATGCCAACATTGTTATGAATAAACATAACAACAGCCCTGACCCAGGGCTTGGCGGCCTTACCCCACATCAGGTTTACCGATTAATTAATCTCAAATGGGATGATGCCGACTTTCCCATAAAATTCAAAGATAACCTTGGCTATGAAGATGTAAAAGACCCCCCTGCTTTGTCCCAAGTGTGGCAGCGATATGTTGTTGGAGTTGATATCTCATCACAAAACTACCCAATACAATTTCCTATGCGCTTAAGTTTCCTTTTTTCGGCAAGTATCCTTTGGAATTCCTGAATTATCCAAACTTCATTGACGTAATCATCTTGCTTGATTGCTCCATATCGACAGACTGGAATTTCTTGTGCTTCTTCAGGAATTTGGATTAGGTCGGGAATTTTTTTTAGCCCAAAAATCAGTTGCGGATGAGAGGACTCGAACCTCCACGAGCGTAAAGCCCACAGGCACCTGAAGCCTGCGCGTCTGCCAATTCCGCCACATCCGCTTACCAGCCTGGCCTTGCTATAATACCTGATTTGCCCATTCAGTCAAGTTTATTTTGAGACCTGCGAGCTTCCGCAGAATGTGCTGTATTCTGATTTTCCTTGCTTGACCGGCTTGTTTTGATAATAATAGGAACCCATAATGGATACACTGCTCTACATTATTGCAGGACCGATGCTTATGATATTTTTTGCCGCTCACATCTGCGTCAAATTGCGCCTTCGACCCGGACATGATACATAATAGTAAGGAATTTAATTGAGAAAAAAAACAGTTTCAGAATCGCAACAATTCGCCCTTGAAGCGGCTAAAATAGCAAGAGACCGGCACTGCAACGACATCACTGTACTCGACTTAAGGGGCAAAAGCCCCGCGACCGATTATTTCGTAATCGCCACGGGCACCAGCGCACAACAGATGCGAACCGTTGCTGGCCAGATAACCCAGGCCGGCAGAACGAAAGGTATCGCAAGATTTGGACTCGCCGGCTATGAACAGGGCAAATGGATACTCGTGGACTTCATAGATGTGGTAGTGCATATCTTCGATAGCGAATACAGAGAGTACTACGATCTGGAACTGCTCTGGGGAGACGCAGAGAAACTCAGTATCGATTAGGATAGCCGGCTCAAATATGAAACCAATCATTGAAAGACTTGACGAAAAAATTACCGCTGCGATGTGCCTGGCAGCCGGCCGGGATGACTGCAGCGCAATAGTAAGACCTGCTGCTGAAGCTCGATTCGGCGACTACCAGGCAAATGGAGTAATGGCCCTTGCCAAACAGCTTGGTACCGATCCTCGTCGGCTTGCTGAACAGGTGGTGGAAAAGCTCGATGTTTCCGACATCTGTCAGCAGCCCGAAATTGCCGGGCCCGGCTTTATCAACCTTCGGCTGAAGAGCGAATTTATCGCCCAAAAGCTTCTGGACATCAGCAGGGATACGAAAAGGCTCTGCATTGAAAATGCCGCATCGCCGCAGATAGTTGTTGTTGATTTTTCAGGCCCGAACATCGCCAAGCAGATGCATGTTGGACATCTTCGCAGCACGATCATCGGCGACTGCATCTGCAGAATGCTCGAATTCCTGGGCCATGATGTTATCCGCCAGAACCATATCGGCGACTGGGGAACACAATTCGGCATGTTGGTTCAGCATCTTTACCAACAATCCTGCTCCAAAGGCCGTTCGATAAATGAATTTCATATCACTGATCTCGAAGATTTCTATCGAGAAGCAAAAAAACAGTTTGATCTTGACCCTGTGTTCAAAAAACAATCGAGAAACAGGGTTGTCGAACTTCACAACCATACAAATGAATTAACTATGAAGTTATGGGAGCATATCGTTGACGAATCCCGGAAACACTATCTGCCTATATACTCATGCTTGAATGTGAATTTAACCAGAGCAAATGAATGTGGAGAGAGCTTTTACGCCGACAAATTATCCGGCGTGGTGAAGGACCTTGAGAAAGCGGGCCTGGCAAAAAAATCTGATGGTGCGCTGTGCGTATTTCCACCAGGCTTCACGAATAAAGAAGGGCAGCCTCTGCCTTTTATAGTCCAAAAAAGCGATGGTGCGTATCTTTACGCGACTACCGATCTTGCCGCTTTGCGATACAGGGTCGATAAACTAAATGCTGATTCCATTATTTACGTCACCGACGCAAGACAGAAACTCCATTTTGAGATGCTCTTTGCCGCCGCCGAAATGGCCGGCTGGAAAAAACCCGGAACGAAACTTTCGCACGTTATGTTCGGCAGCGTCCTTGGTGAAGATGGCAGGCCTTTCAAAACGCGGGCAGGCGAAAGTGTCAAACTCAAAGACCTGCTCGACGAGTCGGTTGACAAGGCAGAAGCGCTTGTGGAACAAAAAAACCCGGACCTCAATAGTGAGCTCAAGGAAAAAATCGCCAAAGCTGTCGGCATCGGTGCGGTCAAGTACGCCGATCTTTCCAACAACCGCACCAGTGATTATATTTTCAGCTTTGACAGGATGCTGGCGATGGAAGGAAATACCGCCCCTTATATGCAATACGCATACGCACGGGTTCGCTCAATAGAACGCAAAGCTGTGCAAAAGCAGCTCGATATAAAAACTGAGCTTGCACAAATAAAAAACGTCTCACTTACAGAACCTGCCGAGCTTGATCTTGCCAAACATCTTGTTCGTTACGATGAGGCAATTCTCTCTGCTGTGGCGGAGTTCCGGCCCAATTATATTACCGCTTATCTCTATGATCTCGCAGGCAGGTTCAGCACCTTTTACAATGCCTGTCCCGTCCTCGGAGCCGATGCCGGCAAAAGGCCCAGTCGTGTGCTGCTGTGCGACGTTACAGCAGAAACAATCAGGCACGGCCTGAGTGAATTGCTGGGTATAGAGGTTGTCGAGCAGATGTAGTTTTTCGGAGTTACGTTATGAAAATCGTGGAAAGCAGTTTCGGCGTCAGCAGCAAGAAGCGCTGCGAGATGATTGATATTACCCGTAAGATCAGCGAAGCAGTAGCCGAATCGGGCATTACCTCAGGCGAAGTTACTGTTTACACGCCTCACACAACCGCAGCAGTAACGATCAATGAAAATGCGGATCCTTCAGTAGTGCATGATATTCTGCTTGTGCTTAATGAGATGATTCCTGAAAGTCGCCCCGGCTATCGGCATTATGAGGGAAATAGTGATTCACACGTTAAAAGTTCGCTGATCGGATGCAGTGAGCATGTCCTTATAAGCAAAAGATCTCTGGTCCTGGGAACCTGGCAGGGGATTTATTTTTGTGAATTTGACGGGCCGAGGAGTCGAAAAGTTATGCTGCAGATCCGGGGTGAGTGAAACGCTCTAAGTTAATGTACGGACAGAATGTGTGGACAAACAACCGGTTGAAAGAATGTACGTACAGGTTTTTTCTTTATATTTCATTTTATTTGCATTGCCGGTTTGGCATCGGTCGAAAATTGGCGTATACTCTAAATAGAAAAGCACGTGTTTTGGACGAATCGGTGAGTTTGACAATTCAAAAGAGAAATTGGAACACATCTCAACTCAGGTAATTACGGCAGCGTATAAGATAGCCAAGGAAGGTACAAGAGGCACTCCTTTTATAAAGGGCCTGGTCAATGGATTACATAAAACATGCTATCGGAACACCAGCAAGGCATTCGACCAAAACTGTCCCGCCGAGAATTGGAGCACAAAGAACTGATCGTCTTACAGAGTTTTTAAGAGAGCTCAACAGCACCGAACAGCACATAAGACTCAGTAAAACAGTCAGGCATTTTGTTGGAACATTCAGTATAAGCGATTTCGCTCTTGCTTTCCAAAATCTTCTCGCTATCGGTGTTCCTGTCCGCCGGCTCATAAGGCTGTGTTATGATTATACCTCTATCTTCCCCAGCCAGGCTGCAGAACTCAGGGTCTCTCTGCCCTCAAGCCACATTGTGCGAACGATATTATGTGAACATGAGATGTTCAGATGCTTCCTGGCTGATTTGGAAGCCGTGGAAGATGCTATAAGGCCGCTTGAGGAACTGTCGAATGCTTCCAGTGAATTCCGAAAGCTCTCCCATGTAGCTTCACATCTGGCCCTGACGGAGATGCACAACGAACGTGAGGATGAAATCATCTTCCCTCAACTGGAAAAACATGGCCCCAGGAACCTCGTTATGGCCCTGAGGATAGAACATAACTACATGTCGGGCGCCTCCCAGATGCTCAATGATCTTGTGCTGACTTTCGGCATTACAGACCTGGTTGAATTCAAAAGAAGACTCACAAATACCAGGAAATACATGGTTCCTGCTCTGACGGAACATCTCTTCAAAGAGGATAATATACTCTACCCCCTGGCATTAAACGCTGTCACAGACAAGCAAGTCTGGGAAAGAATAAAGGCTTTATGTGACGAAATTGGTTATTGCTGCTTTGAAAATGCATGGTGATAAAATGGTGTGAATTCTTCCGTGCGAGCTTCGGTCGGGGATGACGGAAGAGCTGGAAACAGCTGAAAGGTTTGCACGCCGATCGACCTGAAAACCGTGCAGATACCTGAAAAAGGCTGTGGGTGTCTCCTCCCGCCTGCAGCCTTTTGTAATATTACCTCCCATAAAGCCAATCTCCTGCCAGAATCACAAAATCTCCGAACTCCACCACATTATTGTCGTTCAAATCAGCCCCGCTGCAGTAATCAGGCACAGAACAATCGCTGTTCAGCCACCTGTTGACAAATACAGCCAGATCAGCCATATCTACGTCACAGTCATTATCGAGATCTGTCGGCAGTATGCGCCGGAAATAGTAGATCGGCTGACCAATGTTTTCACTGACTGTAAAATAACCACAGCCGAAACCTTTTACAAAACAAATTGCTTCACCCTGCGGCTCACTCCGCAATGGTGCCGGAAATTGGCTGTTCGAAAACGCCTCCGACAAATCTGCATCACGGTCTCTTTGCCATACAGAGGCATTAAAGTAGCCGCGAACGATTATCTCACGTCCGTCAGCAGAGATGTCGCCCCCCGTCGCCCATCCCCATGGCAGAGAGCATTTATATTCCATTGTTATGACAGCCGTTGTGGACTGGGGATAAGATGCGCGATAAAGGCGGGAATACGTCTCGCGTTTCGAGATGATGTAAATATCTTTTGTCAACGGATCGACCATGAGTGTTTCGGCATCGCGGGCGCCATCCGGATATTGTAGTGTTATCGCCTGCACGCCGGCAAGTGTCGTATTAACCGGCGACTGGTTTGCATCGACCACCGGTTCAGGCACCCGGTATACCTTCACATATGGCCTGGTAGCCCCATTATCCCCGATATCGCCGAGATACAGATAATCGATTCCGTCAACAGGGCCAGGCCCCAGCGCCATATCTTCCCAGTCCACCGTTGCTGCGCCACTGAGATTGTAAATCCCCAGATGCCTGCCCGTTGTGCTCATTGCAAAAACGCGTGCAGAATCTCCCGAATCATTATGTGCCCATAGGACATTCTTGTTTTTCCTGCTTGCCGACAGGCCGGAGGCTTCGTTAAGCAGAGAGGATTCTACTGTCCCTGCGGATACTCCTGCCTCGAACTGCGGAATTACCGCATAAGAAATACCGCCAGGCGATATACAAAGAAGTATTATCCCCACCCGCCTCTGAAGTCTTTTAACCAGCCCAAACATTGCACAAGCCTTTCTTTTGCCGGATGTATTCCTGCCGCTGAAACAGCCAGCCTCTTCCTTCCACTATCAGTTCAATCCGCCTTTATTATACCATATTCCCCGTATAAAAGTGGCGCATTTAATATGGATTTAATTGAGTTTTGAGCATTAAAAAGGAAGAACCTGACGGGTGAAACAAGCAAGGATGCTCTAACGCTTCATCCGTAGCATATCACCTCTTTCCCTTATGGCAGTAGTCTGGACTACGGGAATGGATAGCGGTTCTTCTTAAAAATCATGGTTGCAAAATCATTGTTACGACCTTGGGCGTCATTTACGGCGAAGATGGCTAAATCACGATCACACTTGTCCCCCTCCCGCATGTACCGGCGAATAGCCACTTCCGCACAGAGGAAACCCAGCATCAACCACAGCACAAATGGGAGAAATGCCAACCACCAGCCAGCAAAAAAGGAAATCGCAAGAGTGCTTGAAAGAAAACCACCAAATGCTGCCAAGGGGTAAAACATGGGGTGTTTATAAACCATTGCAGGCCGATCAAGCCGCCCAGCGAATCTTTGAAGGATAAAATAAGATATTAGCACCCATCCGTAGCCTACAAAGGATGTGACTATGAGCGCAGTAGTGATAGAGATGGATAAACACACTACGGCAGCTATGACCCCGTGGAAAGTGAAGAGAACAACGAGCAATGTTAACCACGTTTTGTCCGCAACAGAACCGCCCCATTTGTGCATTGTGGCCTGGAGAATTGGGTTAAACAAGACAGTGTAGCTGAACCATGCGGCAGCGATTGTGTTGGCTATGATCCAAACGATTTTGATTTCGATCATCTTATCTTTCCAAACATTTATTCGTCCGCACCATTGCGGTTTGTTCTTATCCGGCTACTTTTTTTCTGCAAAAAAGGTAAGTGTTCATATTATCATTTGCCCCAACAATGATTATACAGCCTATATAAAACGCCAAAGCTTTTTTATTACTTTTATTACCTCGAAATGCCGTAGCCACCAATGATACTTTCCAATATAAACTTCATTCGGGTCTTCAGTGATTATTTTGCCTTTACACATTTCAACAGAACCAGAACCGTCAGGATAATACCCTATCCAGTTCTTTTTGTCGCGCACAACACAATCAACAAGTTTGCAGGGTGTTTCATCGATGCCGGGCATCCAATAGATAATCGTATGTAATAAGGGATTGACTTTGTAAATGGTTCTGTTGAGTGGCATGAGGCTTTGGTCTAGCTGTTTTTGAGCAGGGTAACTTCCTATTTGAGATGGGAGTACCTCAGGCCAGATAAAGAAATAGAAGAAAATTAGTATTACTATGAATATTGCACCAACATCTTCTACAGTCTGTTTGGTGCGTCCATTATTTGCCATTAGGATAGCTTCCTTCCTTTTGAGTTATTAACACCCAACAATGATTATACCGTTTTATGCGCCTTTTATCCACCTCAGGCGGACAGGCGAGATGGCGTACTGTATAAAACGCCAAGGCTTATCCCCGCATGCCTCTGGCGGGGAACAGGCTACTTCTGCCATTATAAGAACTTCCCGTTGCTTGGTCTATCAATATTAAATCATAGCTCTGAAGTATTAAACACAAAACCCCATCTTTCTGCAGCCATTTCCAGAGCGATTTTCTTTGGTGCTTGGCGTTGCCAAAGAAGATAAGGGACTGGTCGCTTAGGACACTAGAAAGAGAAGCTGATATTGGCAGCAGCAAAGCAGTCCGGAGCGGTTATTACTGATTTGTGCCGTGCAGCCAGCTTTTTGCGACGGCTGCGAAATCGGGAAAGCTTACAATTCCATCTCCGGTGATATCCGCAGCCGGCTCTGCGGTAAGCCAGTAATAGGCAATTTGTGCAAGGTCGAGATAGTCTACAGCGCAATCCCCGCCGGCTGGCGCGATGTCCGCAGGATTGCTGCAGGTTGCCGGTTCGTATTCGAACTTTGGTCCCGGCTGGGTGTAAAGGCCTCCGCCGCGGAAAACCAGATTATAATCGACCAATAGATTCATTCCGATGATTCCGTCAACATACCCTCCTTCAGGAGAACTGACATCGAGCAGAACAAGAGGGACATTTGTAAGCTCAAGCGAATAATCCCCCGGGATGTAAAGTGAGTCTATAAAGAAGCCCGGTTCTACACTGATTTCACCGTTAGCGCCCATAATATCGACGGTAAAATCCGGGTCCGCAGAGTGAAGGCCGAGGATAGAAGCCAGGCTTGAACCTATGGTTGATACCTGGGCGCCTGTATCGAAGAGAAATCGATCGTTCTGAACGGCCTGTTTGGGGCCGTGAGCAACATCCACGGAATGTACGAAGAACAGGCACTGGCCCAGCAAACCGGTAATTATGGAAGGCTGGCCGGGCCTGAAAATGAGTTCCCATATCGCTTCCAGATCGAGGGGATATTCGACATCAATTGCGAAAGAAGGAACAAGAATGAGAGGCACCGTGTTTGCCAAGACAGGTATAGCAGGGTTTTCAAGATCATAGAAGGTAACAGCAGGAGAGTTATAGTCCCGGCTGTTGTGTGAGATGGTTACCTGGCTGTAGTTATCGATATGTGCTGCATAGTAAACAGCCATTGGCGCCCCGATTGCAGTTGGGAGGTCCGGCTGATTTGGTTCAGGTTCCTGGCCGACGGCAATGGAAACGTTTCCCTGCCCTATCATCTGGGAAGTATCGCAAAGCATGCCGTTTGCATCGACCGCTTGTATGCCGTCAATAAAAAGGCCGAGCGGCTCACTTACCCACGCCTCGGCGCTTCCGGTTACGCCTGTGAGGGTAACAGTGTTGGGCGTAAGCAATGAGGCGGCGTAGATTCCCGCGGCAGAAGCATTAGCATAGCCCATCAGGTGGGCAGCAGCGCCTGTGTCGAAAATGCCGACCGAATAATCGGTTTGAGGACTGCCGGTGAGATAGTCTCCGGTTACGGTTGTGTACTGATAAGAGACGGTATCGCCTTCTTCGGCGCGGGCATCGGTAACGGAGATGACGACGTAGGGTGTGAAGCCGGCAATAGGAGGAGAATCGATCAGATAGCTGAGGGTTGTAGCTTGTATATCCTGAGGAAGTATTGTGTCCTTAGGTGGTGTTTGCCTGTGGTGGATTTTTTTTGGGCCGAGGGGGCGATTTCTTCTGAGTCTGGGCGGCTTGTCTGCGGGGTAGTTGATTGCTTTTATTCTGCCGCCGCCAGGCAGGCGGAGATCGGTACTTTGGCGGTTCCAGTTTTTGTTCTGCGCAGAGGCAGCCGCGGCACAGCAAATAATTGCAACAGCCAATAAAACTATGATAACGCGGACACGGGCGTAAGGAGCTTTGCAGTCCATGTTCCTCTCTCTTTCAGATAATTATATTATAGCAAATGATGGGTAGGGACCACACGTGAAAAATCAGAAGCGATGCCGCAGGGGGCTTGCGCGGGGGGAGTTATGTGGAAAAATAAGTCGGGAATTGGGGTTTTTGGGGGAGGTTTTGAGGGGGGAAATGCTTGTTTTTGGGCAGATATTGGGGTTCGGGTGGTGAAAAGGGGTGAATTTTTTTGGATTTTATGGTCATTTTTTGGGAAAAGTGCGCTACTTTTTACCCAATTCTTACCCGGTTTTGTACTACTTTTGTACCATTTTTTCGATTTTTTTCGTGTTAAGATGTAGCGAGTTTAACGGTTGTAACGATTTTGCGGACCTGCGGGGATTGTGCGAAAAGGGGATGGGGGTTAGGGATTGGGGATTCAAACGATTTCGGATTTCGGATTTTGGATTTTCGATTTTGGATTGGGCGAAAAGAGGCTGGTGAGGGGTTGGGGATTACCGCTCTGGCTCCGATCCTGACTAAGGATTGTCCACGAAATCAGTTGATTTTTCCGCTGAGGCTGTTTACTCTATGAGAGTATTGGCGGGCTTTATTCGACCAGCCGGAAAAAACAGAACTCGAATATCGCGTTATAGCGGTAAATAAAGCAGGCGAAAGATGGGCGAGTAATAGGGTGATGGTGGTTTTGTGGCGCATTTTATTATAAAAACTGAATAATTACTGTATGTGCAAAGGATAATAACAAGTGGAAAGTCTTATTAAAATAGTTGGTCTTCTTGGTATTGGAGGATTGGTTTCAAGCTACTTAACAATTTTATGGCAAAGAAGAAATACTGAAGAAAAAGCAAAACAAGAATACAAAGAGACGCGATACAAGTGTGTTGTGTTATTGATGAAGGCGCTTGTTGAATTTAAGAAGTACCAAAAAATGTTGATCAACCATGGATACGATATTTCAAATAGAGAAGACCTCATTGACTTACTTCGAGACGAGCAACTTTCCGCAATTCTTTACGCTTCAAAAGGATTTATAAAGTCAATGGGAGAATTTATTATCAAACCGAATAAAGACAATCTCATTTCCACAGTTATTGAAATGAGAAAAGATTTGTGGAGATTGAAAGGGAAATTGGGCGCAAGTGATATTTTTGGAGATTGCACGTAACAAGGCACTGCGCTTGTCCACTGTTTTGGTAGTTTATTTTGCGGCATTGTCGCCTTACATCATCGCCTTGCAGCTTTACATCGTCGCGTTGTGAGTTTACAGTGTGGCATTGTAAGGTTACATAAAGCCGTTGTAACGATTGTAAGGACCTGCGGATTTTGTGCGAAAAGAGGCTGGGGGGATTCAAACGATTTCGGATTTTGGATTTTCGATTTTGGATTGGGCGAAAAGAGGCTGGTGAGGGGTTGGGGATTACCGCTCTGGCTCCGA
>JBDRHL010000022.1:0-5139 GCA_043816955.1 Planctomycetota bacterium
TGCTGGGAGTACTTCTTGTAAACATACTGTACACGCTCGGAATAATTCAATTCGCAGGCAAGCTTACCGCCCCTGTTGTTACCCGGATTTTGGGATTGCCGAGCGAAGCCGTAGGCGCACTTATGATTGGTTTCCTTCGTAAGGATGTAGCTGTTGGAATGCTCATTCCACTTGGCCTGACCGTTAAGCAACTGATAGTTGCATCAGTCGTATTAACTATGTATTTCCCTTGCGTTGCTACGTTTACCACACTTGCTAAGGAATTGGGGCTTATAGATATGCTCAAATCTGCCGGGATCATGATTGTATCCAGCCTCGTAGTAGGAGGACTGTTAAATCTCATCGTTCTATGAGAAAAATATCTTGAAGAATCTGAAACAGTGTGTCAGCTTGCAATAGCAGTTGCATTTTGCAACTATCTATGCTATATTGTTTATGACAGAAAATGAAAAATAAAGAGCAAAATGTTATTCTGGATTCGATAAGTGAAGGGGTTTTCACAGTTGATCTTGATTGGCGGATCACTTCTTTTAACCGGGCGGCTGAGGAAATCACCGGTATCAAACGTCAGGATGCAATCGGTAAATATTGTCGGGACGTTCTGCGGGCAGATGTTTGCGAAGCTGGCTGTACACTGGCAGAAACGATGCAAACCAGCAAACCAATAATGAATAAAGCTGTTCACATCATTGATGCCCAAGGCAAGAAAAGAGCAATAGCTATATCTACAGCTTTATTGAAAGATTCCAGGGGCAAGGTTATTGGCGGAGTTGAGACGTTTCGTGACATGAGCATAATAGAGCAGTTTCGCAAGGAAATTGAAGGTCGGTATTCTTGTGAGGATATTATAAGCCAAAGCCATAAAATGCAGAACCTCTTTGCCATTTTGCCAAACATCGCTGAAAGTAATACAACAATTTTAATTGAGGGCCAAAGCGGTACTGGTAAAGAACTTTTCGCCAGAGCTATTCATAATCTGAGTTTCCGTAAGGACAAACCCTTTGTTGCGGTGAATTGTGGTGCTTTGCCTGATACACTTTTGGAATCAGAGTTGTTTGGTTATAAAGCAGGTGCATTTACAGATGCCAAAAAAGACAAGCTCGGCCGGTTTGCTTTAGCCCAGGGTGGTACGATATTTCTGGATGAGATTGGCGATATTTCTGCTTCTGTTCAAGTTAAACTGCTGCGTGTTTTGCAGGA
The DNA here is from genome assembly GCA_043816955.1 of Planctomycetota bacterium. GTDB lineage: Bacteria > Planctomycetota > Phycisphaerae > Sedimentisphaerales > CAYZTY01 > JBDRHL01. The sequence goes on from JBDRHL010000022.1 coordinate 1,201, forward strand.
AAAGACCTACGAGCCGGTAGGCGCCGTTTCCACTGTTAAGGCTGATGTTCGAATCATTACAGCGACAAATAAGAAACTCGACGAGCTCGTTAAAGATAGTAAATTCCGAGACGATCTATATTACAGAATCAATGTGATGAAACTGGAATTGCCTCCGTTGAGGGATAGGAAAGAAGACATCTCGCTGTTAGTAGATCATTTTATCAGCAGATTTAACCAATTGCACAACAAGAATATCTGCTGTGTTACAAATGAAGTGACAGCGGCTCTGCTGGCTTATGATTATCCGGGCAATGTGCGTGAACTCGAGAATATCATTGAGCACTGTTTTGTCCTGTGTGAAGGTGAGATAATAGAAGCTAAACATTTGCCTTCGTCGGTTCGTCCGGCCTTGAAAAAGGAAAATGCAAAGAATAGCGAACCTGCAACCATTAAGCAGATGGAGATTATTCTGATAACTCAGGCTCTGCGGCGAAACAAAGGCAATAAAACAGCGACGGCTAAGGAACTTGGAATCGACAAGAGCACGTTGTTTCGCAAAATGAAGGCATTTGATATCACAGACAAAATCAGTTGACTTTTTCGTATAAGATAAGTACTTTATGACAGTAGGACTATATGTTGTTGCCAGTTTAACCAATGGGCGAGACTAAATGGTCTCTGGAACAAGCGGCAGGAAATATTATTTTATGATTGATATAGAAAAAATCAAACCAGAGATTAAACGTATCTGTCAGCGTTTGCCGGTCAAACGGCTGGGGCTGTTTGGTTCTGCTTTGAGCCAGAATTTCTCTCGAGATAGTGACGTCGATGTTCTGGTGATTTTTGATTCGGGCGAAAATATTGATCTTTTTGATAAGTATTTTGAATTAAAAGAGCAACTGGAAGAAATATTTAATCGAGAGGTTGATCTGGTTGTTGATAAAAAGTTCAAAAACCCGGTTCTAAGAGAATCTATTGAACGGACAAGGACTATTATTTATGAACGATGAAACAAAAAAAAACCTTATTGATATCCTTCAGGTAGCCGAGGAGATACAGAATTTTGTTCGCGGAATGGATTTCAAGGCATATCAAAACAAGACCGTTACCAAAAGAGCTGTCGAAAGAGACTTTGAAATCATCGGAGAAGCTCTTAACAGAATCAAAAACACAGATAACGATTTGCTGGAAAAAATTTCTGAACATCAGCGCATCATAGGGTTCAGAAATATCTTAATCCACGGCTATGATATTGTTGACGAAGCCATTGTATGGCAAGCTGCTACAAACCACCTGCCGATTTTAATCGGGGAAATAAAAGAAATACTGAACACCTAAACAACGAAGATCGAAAAGATATCGCAATGTTAATACGACCAGCCGGGAAAAATAGAACTCGAATACCGTGTTATAGCAGTAAATCTTGTCCCCGGGAGGATACTATCCTGGTTTTGAAACAGGGAAAAAGCCGGCGAAGGCGAACCTTCAAATACTGAAATGGTCGTGCTGTAAAGACTCGAATATTCGGTTAGCCCCGGGAAAAAAGAAGAAATAGGCAGATTTTGCTTGTTTTAATAATATCGATGTGTTATTATTGGACGCTGTAGGTTGAATTATATCAGCTTTTGACAATTGAATAAAGAACTGTACTGAATTTTTAGCGTTTAACTCAAAACCACCAGTTTTGAAACCTGTAGACGCATAAAAGTCGGTGCTCGTTTGCCTTTGGACAAAACGGGCGCTGCTTGCGTGTTACAGGTAGGCTCTGGTGGGCCTTGAGTTAGCACGATGTAGCAGCGTCCTTTTTAGTGCGCCGGAAAATATTAACCATTTTTTTGAAGAGGTAGAGTTATGAGAAGTGAATCTGTATTTGTGGTGACCATAGCAATCTTTTTTATAATTACCCCTTCGGTCTTAGCTGGTACCATTGTTTCATGGGGTAGCGATGCACATGGTGAGGTCAGTGACACACCGGTTGGAAATGATTTTACCGATATTGCTGCAGGATCTGATTATAGCTTGGCCTTGAAATCCAGCGGTTCTATCGTAGCATGGGGCCTGGACGGATCTAGCGGCCGTGTCAGCCACGCTCCAACTGGAAGTGACTTTACCGACATTGCAGCGGGATATGGTCATGGTCTGGCTTTAAAATCCAACGGGTCTATCGTATCATGGGGCGACAACTCGTATGGCGAGGTTAGCAACACACCAACTGGAAGCGACTTTACGGCCATTGCAGGAGGCGGTTGGCACAGTATGGCTTTGAAGTCCGACGGTTCTATAGTTTCCTGGGGCAGAGACAATTACGGACAAATCAGCAATACGCCCACTGGAAGTGATTTTATCGATATCGCTGCAGGATATTGTCACAATTTGGCTTTGAAATCCGATGGTTCTATCGTAGCATGGGGCTTAAATGACGAAGAACAGGTCAGCAACGTACCTACTGATAGCGATTTTATTGATATAGCCGCAGGCGGTCATCACAGTTTAGCTCTTAGATCCGATGGTACTATTCTCTCGTGGGGATACGATTATTATAACCAAATCGGTGATACGCCGACTGGAAGCAACTTTATCGATATTGTCGGAGCAGACTGGCATAGTATAGCTTTGAAATCTGATGGTTCCATCGTTTCTTGGGGCAGAGATGTTAGTGGTAACGTCAGCAATGTGCCAACTGGAAGTAACTTTGTCGATATCGCCGGGTGTGGCCACCACAGCTTGGCTTTGACTCCCGAACCAGTTACACTTTTACTGTTCGGTTTGGGCGGGATATTTTTATGAACAAGACGCAAAGTGTAAACAATCAAATTATAAGAAAGACAGAATTAGGAGTAAATTTCAATGGCGCAGATACCAACAGATGAAGAAGTTGGAATGAAAATATTGGAAATTTTTGGAGAGTTCTCTGTTAGGCCAGGGGAAATGCTAAAGCATATGTCCATCGTTTCTAAAATCGAAAGCTATGGATGTCGCGTGGAAGACATACAGCGTGGCTGTCAGTGGTTGCTGGATAATGGACATATCGAACAGCGAAATGGAGGGAGTGATAATCTGTTCCTGACTGAAAGTGGATTCTCTTTAATTTAAGCATTCAGTTCGGATTTTCTCCAGAATTTATAGAAGCAATCCTGCATTAGGGTATTTTGCAATTACCTCCAAAGGCAAGTATTGCAAATTGCAATCATCAGATAGGCAACCCTATAGGTATTTAGAACATTAAAGTTTTTATAATACCCTCCTTCGTAAGAAGTTACCGCAATTTCACCGTTCTGGCCAACTTTTCTGGCACATTGATTACGAATATGATGGTTGAAAGGTTTTGTTGGTGTAAGAAAGATGAAGTTAGCAATACCTATATACAACAATAATATTTCGAACGTTTTTGACTTTGCTCACAAGCTTTTGTTGGTAGATATCGAAAACGGCAAGGAAGCGAACCGGTCTAAAATTGCGTTAGAGAGTCAATCGTTGCCGAAACGTACAGGTCAGTTAAAAAGTCTTGGGGTAGATGTACTTGTTTGCGGAGCGGTTTCACGGTTACTTACCAATATGGTTACACAATCAGGAATTGAGATTCTGCCTTATGTAACCGGACCTGTTGATAACGTACTTGGCGCATATATGGCCGGACAATTGATTAGGCCGGAGTCTAGTATGCCGGGCTGCTGGCCTGGTGCACGAAAAGGCTTTGGGCGACGGCGAGGTTGTCGATGGCGAGGCGGAAAACGATAAAAATTAGATATTTACCAAGCTGCTGTTCAGGGAGGTTTTGTGTAACCGAAGGGGACGGAGTCTAAGCAAAGAAAGGACGTAACCATTCACAGCAATTTGCATAATTGAAGTAAAACGCTGTTTTTGTCCGATAAAGGTGTCATGGACAAAGACACTATTATTGAAAAACAAGCTGATGAAATAAAGAGGCTTAAAGAGTACACAAAAGTTCTCGAGAAC
>JBDRHL010000023.1:0-31483 GCA_043816955.1 Planctomycetota bacterium
ATAAACGGTCACAATATGGTTTTTACGCCTGGCGTCTATGGATTTGTGGACTATAGTGAAGTTGAGAAGTTGGTGCTCTGGAATACCCAAACGTTCCAAAATACTACTGGCCAGGGCTTCTTCCTTATGGTCGAAGGGTAATGTTATATCTCTGACTCTGATCATCAAGGTATCGCGGATTCTTTTGATAGACTTGAAACCGATTCATTTCGAAAGAAAGAATCCATAAAAAAAGCCCCACAATTCAGCAGGGCCTTTCGGTTCTCAAGCATTGTTGTCTGCTTAGCAGGGAATTACGCTCGTCGCACATGGACCTTTTTTGCCTTGCCCGACTGCAAACTCGACCTTTTGGCCTTCATCAAGTGATGCATAACCTTCGGTTTTGATCTCAGAATGATGTACGAACAAATCATCGCCGCCATCATCCGGATTAATAAAACCGAATCCCTTGCTCGAATTAAACCATTTTACTGTACCTTTACTCACTTGTACTTCTCCTTGGCTTGTTTATAAGCCACATAAATAGTATCTCTCGTTCTTAATTTATTGGGGGATACTCCTGAGAGATGGAAGAATATTCTCCACTAAAAACACTATTATAACATGATAACCGGTGTGATGCAAGAACTAAATTAAAAAAATTCATCTTTTGCAAACAAGAGGGTATTGATGCCAACTAGACCCCAAAAAGCCTCAAAAACACGATTTGCACGACTTTTGCTCCATATAAAGCCAACGTAAAGGGCTTTGTGGGGATATGATTTATGAGGGCAAAAAAGTTAGAAAGATGGTTGTACAGTTGTTAGAGGATTTGTATATTAATATCGAATTGGCATAGCTGAGCAGGTATATTGCAGGGTACGAAAGGGAGTTTGCACAATGGGAAAAGATGTCCCAGTCGAAACAGCAGAAGATATTCTCATAGCCGGTAAATTACCCATCGTTATTCTCGTGCTAAAAGGGACAGGGAAGACAGGGCCATGCGACTATATCTGATAAATCCGTCAAATCCGCTCGTGAGCATCGTCAGGGTCAAGGAGAGCCGCTGGAACCGCTACCGCGTGTGGAAACCACTCAGCCTTATGGTTCTGGCGGGGTTGACACCGCCGGAGTGGGAAATCGCGATCATGGATGAGAACCTCGGCTTGCCGGACTATCAGGCCATGCCTCGGCCGGACCTTGTGGGCATTACCGCTTTCACATCGCAGGCGAACCGTGCATATGAGGTGGCTGCTCACTTCCGCAATATTGGTGTACCCGTGGTCATGGGCGGTATTCATGCAACCATGTGCCTGGAAGAGGTCATGGAGTATGCGGATTCAGTCGTCACAAGGGAAGCCGAGAGTATCTGGCCACAGGTTCTGGAGGATGCTCGACATGACAACCTGAAACGCCGGTATGACGGAGGGCTTGCAGAAATAAACGATGTCCCGCTAGCTCGTCATGATTTGCTAGATAGCAGATATGCCTTCGGGGCCATTCAGACCACCCGCGGCTGTCCCCTGAACTGCAGCTTTTGCAGCGTGACTGTGTTTAACGGGGCCCGCTACCGGCAACGCCCAATTCCTGATGTTGTGCGAGAGTTCCAGTCGATTCGTGAGAAACGTGTGCTGGTGGTGGACGACAACCTTATAGGCACGCGTCCTGAACACATTGCCCGCGCCAAGGACATGTTCCGTGCTATGGCACAAGCGAATCTGCGGAAGGAATGGGTTGCTCAAGCAACCATTAACTTCGCCGATGACGAAGAGCTTCTGGCGTTGGCAGCAAAGGCAGGGTGCAGAGGCGTCTTCATCGGCTTTGAGTCCCTCTCGCCGGAAGGGCTTCGGGAGATCGGTAAGAAATTCAACCTTCTTAAAGGGCGGGATTTTCGCGCCTCAGTACGGCGCATACAACGGCACAACATTCTGGTCGTAGGTTCGTTTATCATCGGTTTGGATATAGACAAACCGGGCATCGGTAAAGGTATCGCCGAAGTGGCCCGTCAGTACGGCGTGGACAATCTCAACGTTTTGTTTTTGACTCCTCTGCCCGGCACACGTTTGTGGGACCAGATGAAATCACAGGGCCGCATCGCCCTCGATACGTTCCCAGAAGACTGGAAATACTACACGCTAACCTTTCCGGTAGCTCGGTATAAGCATTTGTCTCTGGACAGCATCATCGAAGAAATGCTTGCCTGCGACCGGGACTTCTATTCCATGCCGCGCATTCTGCACAGGGCATTTGGCAACTTATGGCATCGCCGCCAGCCGTTGATCAGCCTGGTGGGCAATCTTTCATACAGGAGCAATCTCAGATTAAACGGTAAGGCATACGCGAACTTCAAGCGTTACCGGGGCAATATCAAATTATAAACGAACCTGTAAACTAAAAAGCTCAAGCCAAAAATATAGCGTCAAAGACGAATCTGGCAATCTCCCGACAGTCAAATCTAATAGAAACCATATTGCTTTTGACGTAAAAGAAAATCAAACGTATACTATAACTGTAGAATAAACCGTTTTCTCAAAGATAATAAGAGTTTTAGAAAACCATGATAATTTGGAGCAGAAATATTTGAGATATGAAAACGATGGATACGAGAAAAGTTGAACGCGGCTTTGTTACGCTGCCAGGCGAGGCCGGACAGGAACAGAAAATAGTGGAAACCCTACGGGCAGAGCCCGTAGCACCTTTTTCCACTTTACGAGCTTTGCTCGACGCCCTTCGGGCGAATTCCCATTCACCCACGGGCACAGCCCGTGGAACTCTGCCCTTCGGGTTTTTAGAACTCGCAGAAAAATGGGGAGCCGATGCTATTCGCGATAGTGATGGGACAGTGCTATCTCATGAAATACAAAGAATGGGATACGATATTTATTCAACGATATGCCTCGTCCGTGCGGACCAGAACTGGCCACAAAAGCACCGGGACAAACTGCCTCAAAAATTCCTTATGAGCAGCTTTGTAACAGCGACTTCAACAGTTGTTGAAATCGACCTTTTGGCTGATTATTTCAGAGAAAAATATGAACTGGACGGGCCCCTTTGTGTCGAATGCCCGCAGAGAATCACAGAAGCCTTTGACACACCACTTCTGGTTGACCACAAGGCAGATGTGATAGATGCGTCTGGCAATGTTGCCCTCAGTGCCTGCGGTAGCTTAAGCCCCTGCTGTACGATACAAACCTCTGTTACGTTTTCCCTGCAAATACCACAGTTCGCAATACTGCTGAGCCCTGACGATACTTTCCAGAGGGGCTACCGAATTTTTTTTGATGTCGCTCGAAACCGGATTCTGTTTCAACGACAGCCCGATCAGCAGAAGGGCGGTTTTTCAACTGGCCTTGAAAGACCTGTTGATCTAAACACCACGGCAAAGTTGGATATCCGTGTTATTCTTGATGGCACTGTTTGCGAAATTTATGCAGCAGGCAAGGCCCTCAGTGCCAGAATGTATGATTTCAAGCCGGCAAACTGGGCTTTTTTTGCCTGCAGAGGACTTTGCCAACTAAGTAACGTCTTTGTTCACAGCAGATAACCAAAAAAACGTTAATGGATAAGCAAGAATGAAATTTATTGTGCTCTTGATGGTTTTTTGCTGTGCTGTAGTCGGTACCGCCGGTGAGCAGAAAAATCTCGGCCAAAGCAGCGTAACACAGTGGCGGCCTTTTCTTGAGTGGTCTGTCGAAAACAGCAGCTTTACAGGAAATGGTTTTGATATTGTTGCATCAGTTATTTTTATACATCAGCAAACCGATGAAAGAATAATCAGTGAAATGTTCTATGCCGGTGGCAATATCTGGAAATTCAGATTCACGGCAACCAAAACCGGTGACTGGAAATTTTCAACAGCAAGTGATGACAGTGAACTGAACGGCTGGACCGGGACAATAACGGCTGTGCCCAATCCGGACCCGAATGTTCACGGTTTTATAACCAATTACGGGAATAAATGGGCCTGGCAGGGTACAAATGAAGTTTTTGTCCCTCAGATCGTGATGTATGATAAGCCGTCTTTTTATTATAACAGGCCTGAAAAAATTGATCGTGACATACAAACCTTTATCATCGATCACGGCTTCAGCGGTTTTCATACAGGGCTTGGCTGCTTTTGGTTTGACATAAACGAGCCTGCAAGTGACAAAATTCAAACACCCAACCCGGATTTTCGAACATTCGAAGCCCTCGAACTACTGATTACAAAAGTACACATGGCAGGCAGCATGGTTCACATCTGGGCGTGGGGTGACGAATCGCGAAGACAAACCCCTGCCAGGTGGGGGATCAACGGTCCGCAGGACAAACGCCTTCAAAGATATATCGCCGCCCGGCTTGGTCCTCTCCCAGGCTGGTCGATGGGATATGGTTTTGATTGCGAAGAATGGGTGACAGGCGATGAGCTTAAAAACTGGCATGAATTTATGCAGAGCCGCTTTGGATATAAGCATTTTCTGGGGGCACGCGACCCGAACCCTAATAATTCAAATGATCCGCTTACCCAGCTTTGCGAACAACTCGATTACAGCGGTTACGAACATCATCGGCCTACATATGATGACTATGTCAGAGCGTTTTCGGTACGTACAGAAAAACCTGTTTTTTCAGAGGACCGCTTTCGAATCCGTTTGAATTCCAGGTATCGGCAGAAGGACTACACCGAAGAACTCACTCGCCGCGGACTGTACCATTCTACCCTTGCAGGAGGCTGTGCCAACATTTGGGGAAACCTTGTCCCTGAATCGACCCCCGGTTGGGGCTCTCAGGCCTATCCGCATCCGGAGTGGTTCAAAACATATGCACTGTTTTTTAAGCATCGCTTCCTGGCGGATATGGTTCCGGACAATCGAATTACAAACGGTTTATGCCTAAAATGTCCTGACAACAAGAGTTTTATTTTCTACAAAGAAAATATGTCCTTTATCGAGATTGACCTTTCTGTGATTTCATCACCACTACCGGCTGTGGCTGTAGACACAAAGAAAGCATATCAGCAGATCAGGTTCGACACAATCGCCCCCGGCAGACACATCTGGCAGGCGCCATATGAATCTGACTGGGCCATCGCTGTTGGGATATTCCCAAAGACCACTGATTAATTCTTTGCCTTTGATAGGCAATGAATTGATGTGGCCATTTGGGGGGTTGACTTATTCGCAATTTCCGCTAAACTACCCAGCTTCATAAGGAGTTCGGCGGACTACAGCCATAAAAAGGAGTAAAAAGTGGGCTATAATTGTGTGGTAATGATTAAGCAAGTGCCTGATACCAAGCGAATCACCGGACAGGCCATGAACGAAGACGGGACTGTCAACCGTGCAGCTCTTCCGGCCATATTTAATCCTGAAGATCTCAATGCTCTTGAACTTGCGCTGCAGATAAAAGACAAATATGGCGGTACTGTAACAACCATTGCGATGGGGCTGCCTGCTGCCAGTCAGATTCTGCGGGAATCGTTGTATCGAGGCGCCGATGATGCGATTCTTATTACAGACAAGCGCTGTGCTGCCAGCGATACCCTGGCGACAAGCTATATTCTAAGTTGTGCGGTCAGGAAGCTTGAGTGTGATATAGCACTTTGCGGGCGTCAGGCAATTGACGGCGACACAGCGCAGGTAGGCCCGCAACTGGCGGAAAAACTTGGTTTTACACAGATTACGTACGTCGAGGACCTTATTGAGCTTAATGACCGCTCATTGACTGCGAGGCGAAACATGGGCAACGGCTGGCAGGAGGTACGCACCCGTCTGCCTGTTATGCTTACGGTAACTGGCGAAGCGAACGAACCCCGCGTTGCTGCCGCCCGGAAAATGATGCATTATAAAAACGCACGCAGCCCGGCTGAGATTGAACAGCACATCCGCCAGAACAATCCAGAAGCTGATGAAGCCGAAATCACCAGGCTCAGTGGAGTTGAGCGACAAAAGCTGCAGAGCAAAGGGCTGCTGATTAAGCAGTGGGACCTTGACTATCTCGAAGCGGACCTGAAATGGTGTGGACGGGATGGATCTCCGACAAAAGTTCATCGCATTCAAAGCGTGGTTCTGGCTGCCAAGGAAAGTAAGAACGTTCCACCGACCAAAGAAGGAATCGAAGCAATGGTCCACGAGTTGATTACGGACCATACCGTCGGTTAATATGGCGGCTCTTTGAAGATTGCAGGTTCAGCGAGGTTTTTTTGATGGTAAGGATGATGATATGATACCGGTAAACAGAGATGGACAGGTATGGGTTTTTGCCGAACAGCACTATGGCCGGCTTGCCGAAACTCCGCTGGAGCTGATGGGCCGTGCTCGTGAACTCGCAGATAAACTGGCGGTGAATGTAGGTGCGGTGCTTATTGGTGATGGTGTAAAGGGACTGTGTGATAAGCTGGTACAGTATGGTGCCGACAAAGTTTACCTCGTGCAGCATCCGCTTCTGGAGCATTATCAGACGAACAGCTATGCAAAAGTCCTGTACGATCTGATACATAAATACGAACCGCAGATAGTCCTTTATGGGGCGACGATCACGGGACGCGACCTTGCACCGCGAATAGCCAGTGCCGCAAAGGCAGGTCTGACTGCTGACTGCACCGACCTGCAGATAGGCGACCACAAGGCAAGCAAGAATGGTGATGTTTACAAGAATCTGTTGTTTCAGATCCGCCCTGCATTCGGAGGCAACATCATCGCTACCATTATTAATTATGATCGCTGGCCGCAGATGGCGACTGTTCGTGAAGGCGTGATGCCCCTGGTGAATCCTGATGTAGCCAGAAAAGGTGAAATTGTTGAAGAACATGCCAATATAACGAATGACCAGCTGCCCCTGGAAATACTGCGGGAGCACCGTCGTGAAAAGAAAGTCAATCTGAAAGCCGCAAGGATAATCGTTGCGGGCGGAGCGGGTGTGGGCAGTAAAGATAATTTTCGCATTGTATATGACCTGGCAAATTGCCTGGGCGCAGCACCTGGCGCCAGCAGGGCAGCGGTGGATTTGGGTTTTATCGACCGGGACCATCAGGTAGGCCAGACGGGAACTACCGTGCGCCCGAGTCTCTATATTGCCGTCGGCATCAGCGGCGCGATACAGCACCAGGCCGGAATGTCCCAAAGCCAGAAAATCATCGCGATAAATAATGACCCCGATGCACCGATTTTCAACGTTGCTCATTATAAGATACTGGGCGATTTGAATGAAATTGTGCCTCGGATGATAAAGGCGATTCGTGAAAAAGTCTGACCAGGCTCGATTATGTCTGGGTTAATAAGAACTTAAAGGGATTTACTGGAAAAGAATCATGGCAAATTTTTACAGGGATAATGATGATATTCAGTTTTTGCTGCGCCACATCGACGTAGGCAAACTCACCGGATACATGGAAGAAGGGTTCAGATTCGCAAAAGAGTTTGACTATGCCCCTGCCGATGCCGGGGAGGCATTGACAAATTACGAAATGGTTCTCGATTCACTAGGCCGGCTAAGCGCCGAATTCATCGCCCCGAGGGCAGAGGATGTGGATCGCCAGGGAAATACTCTCAATGAGGACGGCTCTGTTACATACGCTGCAGGAATTGCTGAAGCCCTTGACAAGCTGGCAAAAGCTGAGGTGATGGGCTTTACCCTGCCTTACCGCTTCGGCGGGTTAAACTTCCCCAACCTTATTTACTCAATGGCAATCGAAATTGTCTCCCGTGCGGATGCTTCACTGATGAATCTGTTCGGCCTGCAGGGTATCGCCGAGACCATTAATTCCTTTGCTTCCGAGGAAATTAAACAGCGGTATCTCCACGATTTTGCCGATGGCAGGGTAACCGGTGCGATGGTGCTTACCGAACCTGACGCCGGCTCCGACCTTCAGGCCTGTAAGCTTCGTGCTTTTCAGGATGACAACGGCAACTGGCTACTTCACGGCGTAAAGCGGTTTATCACAAACGGCTGTGGAGATGTGCTGCTTGTTCTTGCTCGCAGTGAACCCGACAGAAGCGGTGGTCTGGGCCTGAGCCTGTTTGTCTGCGAACGAGGCCCGCGCATCAAAATCCGCCGGCTGGAGGATAAACTTGGTATCCACGGCTCTCCGACATGCGAAATCTTTTTCGATAACGTTCCATGTGAATTAATAGGGGAAAGGCAGCGCGGGCTGGTAACATATGTCATGGCCCTGATGAATGGCGCTCGTATAGGTATTGCAGGGCAGTCGGTAGGTATTGCAGAGGCCGCATACCGCGTTGCCCGTGATTATGCGGCCAGTCGCATTCAGTATGGTGTGGCTATTGAGAAGATGCCTGCTGTTCGCGATCTGATAATAGATATGAAAGTGTCAATCGAAGCGGCACGGGCACTTCTTTACGAAACCTCCCGGGTGGTGGATACTCTGATCAGCCTGGAAAAAATAAGTGAAAACCCTGATGCGGACAAAGACAAGGCCAAGCAGGCCAAGAGTGATCTGCGGATGTACAAGCGACTTGCTGCGATGCTGACGCCGATGAGTAAATATTATTGTTCGGAAATGTGTAACAAAATTGCATATGATTCCATTCAGGTTCTTGGAGGAAGCGGCTTCATGCGGGACTACCCATGCGAACGCCACGCCAGGGACGCTCGAATCACTACCATTTACGAGGGAACAAGCCAGCTTCAGGTCGTAGCGGCAGTAAGAGGTGTAAGCAGCGGCACTGCTGATAAACTTTTCGCTGAATACGAAACATTGCGATATGACCAGAATGTAGCAGACCTGCTTGACATTCTGCTTCAAGGACGGGCTGAATTGGAAAGATCAGTTGCCGCGGTAAAAGAGCACGGTGTTGATTACATGGATCTGTACGGCAGGGCACTGGTGGATATTGCAATCGACCTTGTCAACGGCTATCTTCTGTGCGGTCAGGCCGGCAGCAGCTATGATATGCAGGTCCCTGTTGCTGCCGCCAAGGGTAATGGACAGATGATCAGCATGAAAAAACGAAAAGCCTTGACAGCCCGGCGGTATATCACCAGGAACGCTCCGAAGATAAAGGCCCTTGCCGAGTTGATTTGCTCCGGCGATAAAAGTTCGTTCACCGATTATGATGCCCTCATCGGGCCGGTTCAGGTGATGGAATAAAAAAGCTATGTTTCGAGCCGCCTTATTTGATTTCGATGGTGTGATCGTTGACTCCGAGCCGGTGCATCTGAAGGCATTTAATATGGTACTCGCTGCTTTCGACATCGAAATACCTCTGCAGGATTACCGAAGTTACTACCTGGGTCTGACTGACTATGACTGTTTTGACTCCGCTACCCAGCGGCATGGCGTGACGCTCGATGAGATCCAACTCCATAAGCTGATTCGTCAGAAGTGTGATATCTATGCGCAAATGACAGGCGAGGTTCTGCCTGTTACCCACGGCATAGTCGATTTTCTGACCATGTTGAAAAACAGCAATGTGCGTATTGCGATATGTTCAGGCGCTACACGCCGCGATGTTGAATATACTTTGGAGCTTGGACAACTGGGTAGATTCTTCGAAACAATTGTAACTGTCGAAGATGTAAAAAGTGGCAAACCCGATCCGGAAGGGTATCTGTTGGCCCTGAACAGGCTCAATAGCGCCGATACAGAGCGAGTTATCCTGCCGGGCGATTGTGTGGTTATCGAAGATTCACAATGGGGACTCCGGGCGGCTAAATCGGCAGGCATGCTCGTTGTTGCCATAACGAATTCATATCCGCCGGAAGCGCTGGCAGAGGCGGACAAAATTATCAGCAGTTTCAGTGATCTGGCTATGGAGGACCTGCACGAAATCTGCAATCATTCAGGTATGGCAAATTAATCACATCCAGCCTGTTAGTAAAAATCCTGACCCGGCAGGAATAAATTGCTCACTGCTGATCAGGCCGGAAGCTTTTCAGTGCTGCCTGTACAAGCTCAGCCAGGTTAATAGCCCCTGGTGTGGTCTTGGTCAGCACTATAGCACCGGCAATCAGTGAAAGAAGAAAGTCAACCTGGATTTTTAAGTCCACATCCGTCCTGACCATACCCGATTGGCGACACTCATTAAGCAGACCTTCGTAAAATGTTCTGTACCACAGCCAGAATTGCTTGATTTTCTCCTCAAGCTCCGGCTGATCCTGATGTGATTCATGACTCAAATACACAAGCAGCCGGCAGTTGATCCACTCCCCCGAACAGTTCAACTCGATCAGCCTGTCCAGCATTTGACTCAGCCGTACCATTGCACCGGCGTCTTTATCCAGTGAATCAATCAACTGCTGGTAATCGAGCCTGAGTTTTTCTATGACCGCCTGGCACAGTGCTTCTTTGCTTTTGAAGTAATGATAAAACGCACCCTTTGTAATCCCTGCTGCAGTGATAATGTCCTCAATTGTTGTATTTTTGTACCCGTGTATGCTGAAAAGCATTGATGCAGCCGACAGGATACCCGATCTTGTTGATGATTGCTTTTCGGGCATTTAATTTTCCTGCTTGATAATGGCTTCTGCGAGCATTTCGCGGTTCTCAGTAATCCAGCGGCATTTTCGATATATCATTTCAAGAAACTCTACCCCGGAAAGGTTCCCGAATGAACCGGTCGCTGCAACTGGCAGGACGGCTTCGGCGATCATCGTTTCTATCATAAGGTCCAATAAAGCGTTCAGGTGGGATATTTGCAGTTTAACAACTTTACGATAACCTTCGAGAAAGCTGATAAGTTTTGCATCGTCGAGATAGTCAGGCCAGTTCGCCGGGTTTGGACGTCCTGCAACGATGGAAAACTGTAATAAACCGTTGGCTAGGTCGGTAATCGGCGATGCCAGCTTTGTCGAATCAAAATCAAGCACCGCAGCGATCTTGTTATGGCTGAAAAGCATGTTCCCCGGATGCCAGTCACCGTGAATAATCTGTTCTCTCCACGAGTCGAATCCGAGCTCATTGACATGTATTGCCGATCCGTTGTAAAGCGTCATCAGATTCTGCACGACCACCCGCATCTGATCACTCGGCCGGACAGATGACTTTTCCGAGTCCAGGCTTTTAAGCTGTGTGCGCACCAGCCTCGAGTCATGAAAGCCGCCGCATGGCGGCTTGATCTCGCTGCTGAAGCTGCGCAGATAAAGATGAAACACTCCAAGCTGCCTGCCCGCATCCATCGTCTCCTTTAGTGATTCGTCATACCTTCTGCCCGTAACGAATTCAAACAGTTCATAGATATGACTGCCAAGATGCAGCACAGTATCGTTTTCATCTATTGTCGCAATCAACCCTGCAACCGGAAACTGCCTTTGCTTGAGGTGTTTTTGCACACTGTGGGCAAAAGTCACCCTTTGCGGATTGTCCTTGCCGTGAGGTCTGCGCTTTATGATGAATTTGCCTTTTTCTGCTGTCACAACCATCTTTGGGGCGCTTCTGCTCCCGCCGGCCAGAGACCGTATATGCCTGATTATCCCAAGATCATAATGGCTCAGAACCCTCGCCAGTTCCTGAGACGAGAAACTGCTGGACCCTGCTGTCATCATTTAGCTCCGAAGATAATTGCCGAAGTCGATATGGTAAATAATCATGCTTTTTGCCCCCAGTCAACAAAAAATGTGGCGATTTCAACAGGACAGTAACACTCAGCTACTGTGCCATCATAAGAATGATCACCAGGCCAAGTATAACCACCGTTGCGATAAGGGCCATTATTGCCACCCTGTACCGTGTAACAGTCTGCTCGTCATAAACTCTTTCATCCGTTTCCATGTCCACGGTATCGGCGTCCTCAAGTTGATCAAGATTCTCCAAATTGAATTTTCTGCGGGCAATCAGCGGAGGCTGACCTTCGCGTACCCCCCTCAGATCTGCAAGAAGTTCGTCCGCGTTGTTGTAACGGTCATCACGCTTTTTGGCCATCATGGTCTCGATCACTTCCGAGACGCCTGCCGAAAGGCTCGTGTTGATATGATCAGGAGGCGTCAGGGCCTCTTTCACGTGCATGCGCATTACCTCCGAAGGCTTGGTAGATTCAAAAGGAAGCCTGCCGGTTACCATATGGTAAAAAGTTGCCCCGAGGGAATATATGTCGGCGCGACCGTCGATATCGATCTTGCCCATGACCTGTTCCGGTGCAATGTAATAAGGTGTACCGTATGCCTTGCCCGCCTCCGACTGGGCCGTAGCAATATCTGCAGTTTCACGCGCCAGACCCATATCGGCAAGCTTAACCACATTTGATGGTGTTATTATAATATTTTTTGGCTTGATATCCCGGTGGATAAGCCCGCGGGCGTGCGCATGCTTGAGGGCTTCGGCAACCTGTATTACGATATCAATCGCCTCACCCTCCTTGAAAATCCTGCCCGCGCTGAGCATTTCATATATCGTTTTGCCTTCGACATATTCCATGACAAAATAATGGTAGCCTCCAGCCTCGTTAACATCGATTGCCTGAACAATATTGTTATGGTTAAGCATCGCTGCAGCGCGTCCCTCCTTGTAAAAACGCTCCACATAATCAGCTTTTTCGGTGAACTTTCTGGGCAGCACCTTGATTGCTACAATGCGGTCAAGGCTCAACTGCTTGGCTTTGTAAACTACAGCCATTGCACCGGCCCCAACTTTGCCGAGTATCTTGTAGCCGGGAATCTGATGGGCCGCTGCCTTGGTCTCCTTGGTTTCTATTACGTTTTCGCGCAATCGCCGGGCCTGACTTTGTGTGATATAGCCCAGTTTGATCAGGGCCTCTTCGATCGGCATAGGGTTTTCAGCCTGATATGCTTTGAGCAGATCGATCCCCTGTTGCAATTCCTCCTCCGTACAGAGGTTCAACTCTACCGCAAGTCGTCCAAATAAAGTGTCTTGGCTTGTATCGGTCATTTTCCTGGTCTCTTTCACGTTGCACAAACCTCCCTGTTGTCAGCCCTGCTGCGCAACGTAACACTGGAAGTAGCGGTTTTATAGCATTCCACTGGACCGATTATCGGCTTATTAAGTCCCATGTCAAAGAAAAACTGTCGCATATCGGTACAGAGATGACATTTACCGGCATAGGCTTTTTTCGCAATGTATCCAAGTGATCTGGCCGTCTCAAGAAGAGAAGCGGGACCTTCTTTGAAAAGTAACCCGACTATGGGTATCCGGGAAGGATCGAACATCTTCCATATCTGCTCAAGAGACTTGGTGGTAACATTGCCGACTACAATTCCGCTGCATGTTCCGCTGAAAACATTGCCCGAAGGATCAATATGGATACCCTTGGCTCCCAAAAAAGCATTTTTGCAGTTCGCCGATTTCAAATCATCGCACGTTTTTGATGCGACAAGATCGCCGAGTTTGTCAGAAGCCCGGCCTGTAAACCGGCAGGGATAATCCCTGATACTTTCAACGTATCGCTCATTGCGAACAGCAGGAGTAATACCCTTCATCTCGACAGGCTTTTCTAGATACTTCGTCCATCGCACCAGAACCTTCCCGGCTCCCAGTATCTCCACCGCCGCTTCTGCAAGAGACCTTACGGCTGCTTCGTCTACATACTCAAGATGAAACGGATCGCAACTGATCTTCAAACGCCTGATTCCAAGTTCCTTCAGTTTTTTCAGTCGGCCGACCGCCTCAGCCTTGTCCTGTCCCCAGAATCCGTTGGTTTCTACAAGGTCCACACCCCCAAGACCTTCCCGCCAGGCCTCTTCAAGCAGCCTTTCAAGATGCTCCCAGTACAAAAAAGGCTCCCCGCCGGTGATGTGAATCCTGGCTTCCTCGCCGGCAAGGTGCCGTAGCGAATGCCATACCTCCATGGCCATGTCAACCGGCATCAGGCCCTTCTTTTCGGGGCTGCAGCGATAATAGCAGAATTCACATTGACAGTTACATTGGTAGGTCAATAACAGTCCCGCCGAACGCCACAGTTTGAGCTTGCGTTCATTAAACCTTCGATGCCTGTTGTAGATATTCTCCGACAGATCAGTCAACATTATCGCCTAAATAACTAAACTTATTACGGCATTTTAGTCTTTTATGTTTACTGTTTAATCAGGCTATTTGAGCTTGGGCTATTTTCATTTTGAAAAAAAGGCATAATGCGTAGTTATGCTGCAAAAATTATGGTTTTTTAAAAAGTTTTTTTTGCATTATTTTTTGCAAGTTCCGGCTTTTATGGGACTTTCAATGCCCCGCAACGCATGGCATCTCTTAAAAGACTATATCATGTATGTTACAAAACTGAAACTACTTTATCTGGTGGATGTGGTTATCGGGCGTTGACTTCGTCCGCAAGGAAGGCTTAAAGAAAAAAAGCTTCTGCAGACGATATGAAAGAGTGGCTTGATTTGTGATTTCTGGCAGAATTTGAGTACAATCATGGAGTGTATTATGAGCAAAGAAGAGTTGGTTAGTTGTATTTGTGAAATCAATTCGTCTGCCAAGGCGGAGTTTCTCGCGCAGTTCAGCGAAGCAGAATTGAGTGAATATCTTGAGCATCTGATGGAACTGGACTTGGAAGAGATCGCTTCCTGTGCATAGTTCAGTCTTCATTTCCTTGGCCGCTAAAGGTAACTCTCAATAATATCTGCGGTTAAGGCATCCCCCCTGATTCTTGCGGAAAGAAACTGTCCGATTTTGACAGTTTTGTTACCATGAAGTTGTAGCATATAATAGCGTTCACAGCGCCCTCTGGCTGGGGTGGTTTGCTCGACAATAACACGTGCTATTTCACCGGTAAACTGTCCTCGGAACCGCCTGCCAAGCTGCTTATCCAGCTTATGAAGCGATTGTGAACGTTCTTTTATAACTGCTTGTGGTACCTGATCCTGTATCTTATCGGCCGCTGTGCCGCGCCGCCTGCTGAAAGGAAAAATATGCATCTTGGCAAACCCCGCCTCTTCAGCTACCCTTACTGTCTCTTCGAAATCCTGCTGTGTCTCACCGGGAAAACCCACTATTATGTCCGTTGTTATCGCAGGCCGATCGAGCCTTAAGCGTAGCTTTTCCAGAGTCTTACGATAATCCGTCGCGGTGTATTGCCTGCACATTCGCCGCAGTATCCGTTCAGAGCCGCTCTGTAGTGGCAAATGCAAATGAGGTGCGATGTTTTGGTATGTGCAAAAAACATCTAAAAGCGCGTCGGTCAGGTCACCCGGCTCGAGTGAACTTAGCCTTAGTCTTTCCAGGCCTGGAACTTGGGCGATCTGGACCACAAGCTCTGCCAGTCTGTCTGTACCACAGCGGTGCCAGTAATTTCGTCGAACCGTATTCTGGCCATACGCGCCCAAAAAGATTCCTGTTAGTACGATTTCCTTATGTCCTGCCGCAACAAGCCTTTGCGCTTCCTGGATAACGGCAGAGGCCTCCTTGCTGGAAACATTTGTCCGGATGCTGGGTATAATACAGTAGGAGCAAAAGCCGTCACAGCCGTCCTGTACCTTGAGAAAGGCTCTTGTCCGCCCCGTATAACTCGACAGGGAAGGAAGCTGACGCTGGCCGACTAACTCGCTTTTGGCCTTGAGCTTAGAGGTGCTTTCCGGCTTAGTTGTTACATGGGGCCGAGGCATTGTGGATTTGTTATCTGCCTGAAAAGAAGAGGTTTTCTTGCCGGTAATTTGCTTCAGCCGGTTGAGAAGGCCTTGCTGGTGGCCGATAAGATGAATAACCGGCCCCGGATAGCCAAGTTCATCGGTATCATAGGTTGGCAGACAGCCGGCAACGATGATTTGGGCTTCAGGGTTAAGCCGCTGTGCTCGGCGGACTGACTGTCTGCTTTTTGAAGATGCGCTATGGGTAACACAACAGGTATTGATAACGATCAGGTCGGGTTTCTGGGTAGCTTCGACATTTCGCATGTCAAGCTGTTCGAGAAGCTCACGCATCTGTTGCGATTCGTACTGATTTATCTTACAGCCAAGCGTATTTATGGCAAAAGTTTTCATGATTTGTTATAATGTACTTTTTATCTTGACAGTGAACAAGTAAATTTGAGGGTGACATTCTATAAGACAGGAGAGCTACTTTAATGGCAGCCGGATCTGACAGCATCTGGGCGATTGACATGGGCAACTGTGCGCTGAAGGCATTGCGCCTTCGACTTGGCGAAAATGGCGTGGAAGTAATAGGATTCGATACCATCGAACATGGCAGGATACTAAGCGCCAGTGATGTTAAAACGCAGGAGCGTGCTGAACTTATAGCTGCCGCCCTGCACCGGTTTGTTCAGGGCAATGATCTTGGCAAAGACGGGGTGGTGATCTCGGTGCCGAGTCAGTGCAGCTTTGCCCGGCTTATAAAACTTCCGCCGGTTGAGCCGAAGCGTGTTCCGGAGATAATAAGGTTTGAAGCTGTGCAGCAGATACCCTTCGACATCAATGAGGTCGAATGGGACTGGCAGATTATGCAGCGGCCTGACAGCCCTGATATGGAAGTGGGAATCTTCGCGGTAAACAACGAGGTGATCAATGAAATACTTGAGTGCTTTGCTCGCGAGCACATGAAAGTTACCAATGTCCAAATGGCACCGATGGCTCTGTACAACTACGTTCATTACGATCGTGCGGAGCTGGCGGATTCGGAGAAAAAGGCCGTCATTGTCATGAACGTCGGTTCCGAAAGTACCGACATGGTAATATGCACAAATTCAACGGTGTGGCAAAGGTGCATTCCTCTTGGAGGCAACAGTTTTACTACGGCGATATCCGAGGCGTTCAAGCTGAATTTTGCCAAAGCTGAAAAGCTGAAATGCACCGCTCCGATGAGCAAATATGCCAAGCAGATATTCCAGGCGATGAAGCCTGTGTTTACAGATTTTGCCGCTGAAGTGCAGCGATCCGTCGGATATTACACCAGTACCCATCGGGATATGAAATTTGTGCGTGTAATCGGTCTTGGTGGGGGCATGAAACTCCAGGGTTTGACGAAATACTTACAGCAGCAGTTACAGGTTCCGGTTGTAAGGCCTGATTCATTTGAAAAGCTGATACTGGGTTCGAACGTCTCGACTGCGAGATTTACCGAAAGCGTTGCAGACTACGGTGTCGTGTACGGGCTTGGACTCCAGGGACTGGGACTGGGAAAAATCGAAACAAATCTTCTTCCAAAGAAAATCGCCAGAAGAATGGCCTGGGCAAGGAAATCAATAGGTTTTACAGCAGCAGCGATTGTGTTGCTGATTGTTGTGATGATGTGTCTTGCACGTGCCAGCCTTGATCGAAGCAAATACAGCAGTAATAAAGGTTATCGTGAAAAAAACCAGGTGCTGATAACCCGTGCTGATGAGGCAGTCAAAAACCTGCAAAATGAACAAAGCAGGAAACCGAAATACAGCACAGCGATAGACAAGGAGTTTATGATTTTCAAGAAGCGCTCCGTCGTACCGCAGCTTCAGGAAATATTGGTGTCGTGTTTGCCGAATAAGGACAACACACCTCAGGAGAGTGAACTCTATGAGGCATTTGCCCAAGGCGATGTACAAAAAGTTATGACAGTTTCTCGTAAAGAGCGAAAACAGCTTTTTGTCACGAGCATATCGGTGCGATATGCTCGTGATGTAAGTATTGAACCCTTCGCGAGGCCCAGAAGAAGGCAAAAATCCACCGATGAGTATGAAGGCATGCCGGGTATGATGGGCCCGGGTGGTTATATGATGCCCGGCATGATGGGGCCTGGCATGATGGATCCGGGGATGATGTGGCCGGGGGGCGCCAGACCCGGCGGTTTAACAGGCAGGTCGAAGGGACAAAGCCGTGACCCTGTTGATATGCCGCAAAGAACGGTAAGGCCGGGACAACGAGGACGAGGTCGAACCGAAGACAAAAGCAAAGAGGGTTTCATTGTCACTATTGAGGGCTACTGCCCATACGAAAAGATATATGAGTTGCTTGACCCCGTAGGCGTGGATAATAATGACAGGTCCAAATGGGGCGTGGTGACGCGACTGATGCATCTGAAGGATTTGTTCCCGAACTGTCCGTTTGAGCTTTTTGAGAAACATGCACCTGAAAATTTTCAGACTAAGACAGGTGAAGTGGAATATGGTGATAATGATACACCAGACGGCGTTGGAATACCCCGAGATGTGAAGAGTCTTACGAGAGATAGCCGTAGTGCCCCGGCTGGTATGACTTTCGGCGGCAGGGGAGGGATATCGGAAAAGTCCAAGATACTGATTGACCCTATGACAGAAGAGGTTATCTGCAAGATTGAAGCAAAGGATGAGCAAGGCAGAACCATTCGCGATGATTACGACGAGCCGGTGTATAACATAAATGACCGCTGGTTTACGATTAGAGCCAAATTCCTCTGGAAAAATCCTGACGCGAAAAAGGACGAAAATAAAGGTGATGAGGAAGAAGGAAAACGGGGGGAACGCAAAAGATGATTTTAATTCCAGCCAAATGAAAAGGTGTGCTTGCAAATGGATTTTATTAAAAGATATGCGATGCTTCTGGTGCCTGCGGGCATAGTTGTTGTATCCATTGTGCTTTTTGTCATTAGCATCCTGATCGGTAGTTCGGTTCAGCAAGGTATGGCACAAAGCGTTTCAATGGCCGACAAGGTCAGTTCCTATGTTCGGCAAGTCCCCTCAGCATCCCAATGGCAGGTGGCACAGGAGTATGAAAATGCTCACGCCAGTGATGCCAATATCATAGCCTCCATTGCCGTTGATACCACCCGGCGGGAACTCCTGAGCTATGACCTTTTCCCGGATCCATGCACCACTTCGCTGCAGGTCTTCAGGGACTTTGGGGTCCGTTACGTCGAAGCTGTTGAGAGGCTTTTGGAAAGACTGGATGCTCGGGATTGTCCCACGAAACGTGAGATTGATGACCTGCTCGCAGGTGCGGTAAAAAGCAGCGGCTCTCGTCGTGGAAGCGGTTCTGAGGAGCGTGACAAAGCTGAACAGATCAGGAATAGTTTCTACACTAAGAGAGCCGAGTCGATAGCCTGTTACACCAATCCGATGGTTTTCATCGGCTATAAGTTCTGGAAGGACAGAAAGTCCAAATTTATAGGCAAGGAAGAATGGCTTTCAGGCTGCTGGTCTACTCAGATGGCGTACTGGATCCAGGAGGATATTGTCGAGACAATCAGGATTCTCAATGCCGATTCCCATAGTGTTTTTACTTCACCTGTAAAGCGACTTTTAGGTATAAGCTTCGCTAGTGCTGACGGCACAGGCGACAAGGATGACGAAGAACCGATGTTGACTTATGTTCGTGATGACTATGGGCTGGTCGATGCATGGACCGGCAGACAGTGTGATGACGACATGGACGTGGTTCATTTCAGTATAGCCGTTATCATAAGTGCCAAGGCCGAGATGCCCTTTATGCATGAACTCTGCAGCAGCAAGGAGCATATTTTTCGCGGATTCAAGGCAGACAATCCCGAACAGCATTCCAGGCATAATCAGATTACAATACTTGAATATAGTCATGAGCCCATAGACAGAAATGATCGCGAACATGAATCTTATCGTTACGGCAGTGACGCTGTAATCAGACTGAACCTTATTTGTGAATATTTTTTCAGCCGCAAAGGTTATGACTCGATCAAACCAGAAACGGTCAAGGAGCAGCTCGGTCAGTTAAAGGATGAAAAGAAGGGCAGCGCTAGGAGCCGGCGCACCAGGTAACGAACCAGCAAAGGCAAAAGCAGAATAAAAATCGAGGAAGAATATTGAGATACGGACAGGAAAATATCTTGGCGGGACTTAACGGATGAGCAGGAAAAGCGGCAACATTGTGGAGCGGTACGCTGATAAAGCAATTCTGGCAGTTATCGGACTTGTCTGTATTTGGCTTCTGATTACCAGGGTTTTCATCAGTGCAAGTGCCGTTGAAATCGACGGCAGGAAACTCGGCCCGGGCAGGGTTGACGTCTATGTTAATCAGCAGATAGGTTTGGTTCTCGAAGAAAAGCTCAATCGTTCACCCGAGCAGCAGGAACCGTACGACCCGCGCATTGATGAATATGTATCTTTGTTGGATTCTTCCCTGATCGGCATCAAGAACAATAGTTTCTTCCCTCTGCCCGGTGAAGTATGGCAAGCAACCAGTGCCGGCGGAAGCTACGCGATACCAACCATCTGCGATATTGAAGAAGTAGTTGTTGAGTATGTCCGAAAAGTCGCAATAGTTCAAAATGAACAGCAGAGCCGTACAAGATGGGATTTCCAGACGAGAACCAACCGCAAAGACATTGATCTGATTACCGTGGAAGGGCGTTTTAACGCCGCCGAACTGTTTGCCAGGTTCACCACATCCTTCGATGTTTCCGATTTTCCTGATAAACAACACTATGCTGTTCCGGTTTTTGCAGCGGTCCAGCTTCAGCGCCAGCAGTTGCAGGAGGATATGAGCTGGAGCGACTGGGAGATTGTCCCAAGAATTGAAATTCAATCCTCCAAAACCCTGCTTGATGTCCCCGAGAGCGTTGGAGACATGGAACACGATGTGGAGCTCCTGATGCTGCGTTTTGACGCAGCTGATCTGAAGGTAGCCCTGCTCCAGCCCGGCGTGTATAACTGGGATGAGTCGGGATATGAATGGCTCCCACCTTCACTTGAGCGAGACCGTGAAAAACGCCAGATCGAGCAGAGAAGGGAAGATGAACGCCAAAAAATGCTTGCACAAAAGCAGCGGGCTCAGGAGCGGCGGGAAGAAAAACGCAGACCCGAACCACGGCGCGACACCGGTGAAATGTTGATACCTGGCGGAATGGGTGAATACCCGGGCATGCCGGGTGGAGGCATGTTCCCGATGGGGCCTGAGGCTCGCCGCGGTCCGGAAGGACCTGGTATGATGGGGCCTGGTATGATGGAACCCGGTATGATGGGGCCAGGCGGGTTTTACCCGGGCCCGGTAATGCCGACTCAAAGAGAGTCAAGAAAAGCATCCAGTGAAGAGTTCAAGAAGATCAGCATCTCAGATTCGACGAATTTTGCGATGCTGACCGATCTGCGGTTCTGGGCGCACGACGATACAGTTCATGCGGGCAAAACCTACAGGTACAAAATACGGCTGGGTGTTTTTAATCCGATAGCGGGCAGCGATATGTTCAAGCCCGAACAATTGGACTTTAAAGACAAGGTCATACTCTGGAGCAAATTCTCTCAGATGACAGACAGTGTAAACATTCCGGAGAAGAATTACTTCTTCCCGCTCGACGTGAAGGGCAGCGAGCAGATTGTTACCATCCAGGTTTCCAGGTATCTGCTTGGCAAATGGTACAGCACGGACTTCGATGTCCGCCTTGGTGAAGAGATAGGTGGTATTGTGGAATCGTCCGTGTTCGAACGCAGCAATGATCTAACTGTTCCGGAAGAGATAGATTATTCCACCGGTGTCATGCTGGTTGATGTACTGCCGGAAGTCAGTGACTGGGAAGGTTCGGGGGCTCTGCGTCGACGGGATTATTCTGAGATTCTATACACAGTTGATGGTGAGAAGCTAAAACACATTGGCGTTAAGAGGACTTATTGGCCTGAAGAGCTTCAGGAGGCTTATCGCCGGATTGAACAGACCAGGAAGGATACCACGGAAGAACCCCAGCGGCGCCCGCCGCCCAGGAAAAGAGAACCTCGCCAAAGAATCCAGCGTTTACCGGAACGAAGACGCGGCTTTGAAATGGGGCCTATGATGCCGGGGCGTTAATCTGCTTGTCTGACCCGGTCAAGTTTTATCATTGAACTGTTCAGGTCATGCGTGCCTTGTGGCCGGATCGTTACATGTATCTTTTTACCAGGCATCAGATCGATAAAATTATCTTCTACACTAGCCTGGATCGGTACTTTGATTCTGACGTCTTTGGCGAAGACGTTTGAAACGAGACTGAGCATGTATTGGTTATCACCGGCTTTTTCAAGTTGTGTCTCTATTTCTGCATCGGGCAGGTTGATATATTTGTCGGGCAGATAAAAGAAACTGTTTTGCGAGATCAGCGTTTGGTCATTTCGCAATTCCGCCAAAAGAAAACACGAGTCAGGATTCTTAGGCTGCGCCATCACCTGAGGCAATTTGATCTGAGTTGAGCATGTAAACGGCGCGATTGAGAGGGGAAAGGATACCTGGTCTGTTGCATTGCCGTAAAAATCCATGACTCGGCAGTCGAGTATGCCTGTTAGAGGCCGCGGCGAATCATTTATAACAATGCTGTGGATTAAAGAGGCTAGTGCCGGAGCAGCCTGAATAACGGGATTTTTACCAGGTGTGATTACCACTATGATTGGTGAGTAAAAACGCCTGGCGTAATAATACAAGGCCTTGGGTGTTCTTTGGTAATCAATTGCCGCCCAGCTTATAGCAGGGAAACAATCGTTAAGCTGCCAGAAAAGCATACCGCTGTTGATTCCGGGATTTGCTCGCAGGTGCTCCACGCATATTTTGATGCCGCGTGCCTGTGTCAACTGTGAAAAATAGACAAGTTCCTCGAGGTTTCTCGGAGGTGCAAACAAATCGGAGGTATACCGGGCGAGCCTGGCACTGCCGTCGATCTGATAGTTGTGCTTTTCCAGAGACCGCGAACCGGCAGTAAGCTTCTTCGCCGGGCCGAACATGCTGAGGGTCTGTTCGTTTGGCAGAGACTGCATGCCGAATTCAGTAAGAAAACGGGGGATGCGAGATTCGGCCTTCACATATTCGCTTACAGGGGCGTAGCCTGCCCATATCTGCCATTCGTGCTTTGTGCCGGATTGCGGCTCATTGGGATCACAACTGTGTGAAAAGGGCGTTGAGCAGATGTAAGGCCTGTCAGGGTCAAGTTCTGCCAGCATCTTCGGCAGCAGGTCATGGAATATTTTCCTGCTATAGAATTTCCTGCCTCTCACCTGGTAAAACAGCCATTGTATCTCGTTATTGCCGCACCAAAGCGCAACAGATGGATGATTGCGCAATTGTTTTACCGCCAGTTCCACTTCATGCCGCACCTGAGTCAGGAACCACTGCCTGTCCGGGTAAAGCCGGCAGGCAAAGGGGAAATCCTGCCAGACGAGAATTCCAAGGCGATCGCAGCTCTCGTAGAATTTCTGATCCTCGTAACTGCCTCCGCCCCAGACGCGCAGCATGTTCATATTTGCATCGGCGGCAAGTTTGATCAGTTTTTCACAGTCTGTATTATTGCTGTCGGCAAAAATTGTAGATGGAACCCAGTTCGCTCCTTTGATGAAGATCGGCATACCGTTTATTTCAAAACGAAAGGCCCTGCCGAATTTGTCTTCGCTCTGGTCAACGCGTATCGTTCTTATTCCAAACTGTTGTGTGCACATATCTATCGGATCACCTTCGCACAGCAGCTCTGCCTCAAGACTGTAGAGGTCAGGCCTGCCATGGGTTCTTGGCCACCAGAGCAGCGGGTTTTTGATGTGAAAGACCGCTGAACCGTTGTTTTTGTCCGGTTCACATGTAAGAACCTGCTGGGTATTGTTGTCAGGGCCTGATATTTTCAATGTGCAGGAGTACTTACCGCTGCAGACCGGATCAAGCGTCAGGTCTATTTTAACATCGGCAGCTTCACTGCTGCACCGGAGGGTGCGTATGTGAACATTCGCAATCCGCCCCTTTTTTATTGCTTCGAGTCGCACAGGCCGAAAGATTCCACAGCCGGGAAGAGATGGACAGAAATCCCAGCCGAATTGATATTGAGCCTTTCGAACGTAAACTCTCTCCGGAAATTCGTATTGCGGCAAATTTATTTGGCCGTAACGTTCAGCCAGCTTCCAAGCTACCGGCAGCGATGGGTCAAATTTAACCATCAGGCAGTTGCTTTTTTTCTTTACCGCAGATGTCACGTCAAACCGCCAGGGAATAAACATGTTGTTCGTTTTAGCGATGAGTTTTTCGTTCAGCCAGATTGACCCGATCGTATCAAGTCCCTCCATGACCAGGTCGATCCTGTCTGCGTTTGAAAAATCGCCGGGCATATCGAATGTTTTTCTGAACAGCCACGCTTTGCTGCTCACCCATTCGAAATCTTCCGGATTCTCAAAAAGCTGCTCGCGGTCGATCATCCCTGCACCGGCAAGACAGTCAAAAATCGAGCAGGGTGCTTCCGCAGCAAACCAGTTATTATCATCTACATCCCGCATTCTTCGTGCGCAAGCGGGGTATTCCCTGAACTGCCATTGCCCTGAAAGATCCAAAGTTGTACACAACATATTATTCAGACTCCTTATTTTTGTGTGATGGTATTATACGGATATCACGGCCTTTGTCTATTTTTTCAGACCTCCATCGTTCGACAGCAGGAGTAGAAAATTACTCTCGCTGGTTTATTGAATGATAGATAATCCTGCTCAACAGCGGTTCTGATTTACCGCTCCGCGGGCATTAATGGGTGTTTTTTGGGACCATTGGCTTATGAGACGTTGACCCCAGGGCCGGCGATGGTCTGAAAGCAGCGTTTTCTTGACAAAATCCTTGAAATGCGATATAATTATGATACTTGCAATGGATGTGCAGGGGGGTTACTACGGACGGATAGGGTCTTTATACTACGTTAGTTTTCTTTGTAGGGAGGGCTTTGTAATGAGAACCGCAGCTATACTCGCGGTATCTGCTGTTTTAACTTTGGCGAGCAGCCTGTATGCCGTCAATCCGCAGGTTGTTCTTGACGTAAATGATTTTGGTAAAATCGCTGTCGAACTTTACCTGAAAGATGCCCCGGTTACGGTCGCTAACTTCCTTGGCTATGTCAACTCCGACTTCTATGACGGACTTATCTTTCACAGGGTGGTGCAGAATTTTGTGATTCAGGCAGGGGCGTATGACCGCGATCTTATCTACCATCATCCCTTCGCCTCTATTATCAACGAAAGCTACAATGGCTTGAGTAATCTGCGGGGAACTCTTGCTATGGCAAGATCACTTGATCCTGATTCCGCTGACTCGCAGTTTTATATTAACCAGAATAACAGCACTTTCCTCGACAAAGCAAATGCGGCGGATGGCTTCGGATATTGTGTTTTTGGCCGCGTTGTAAGCGACCTTGGTATCATTGATGCAATTGCAGCAACGCCGATTCACAATTCAAGTACACCGCCATCGGGTGAT
The DNA here is from genome assembly GCA_043816955.1 of Planctomycetota bacterium. Lineage (GTDB taxonomy): Bacteria > Planctomycetota > Phycisphaerae > Sedimentisphaerales > CAYZTY01 > JBDRHL01. The sequence goes on from JBDRHL010000023.1 coordinate 24,955, forward strand.
ATTCCTGACATGAACGGCGTGCCCATTACACCTGTTATCATAAGAGAGGCTTTCGAATGTGACAGCCTCGCTCCGCTGGGCGTATGGAGCGGAACCTTCCAGAGTGATACCGATCCTGCTGGAAACGGCACTGTTGCCTGGACGCTCCGTGAAGACCTTACCGGTGAAGGCCAGTGGCAGTTTGCGGGTTCGGATGGCAGCATACTTGATATGACCCCATCAGGCACGTACTACCTTGACTGTGATCTGCAGCTAATCGCAACAGGCACCGCTACTCTGACAATACCGGCTGTCGGTCAACTGGTATCTGATTATACGCTCACCGTTACCGGAGTCATTGACGGTAATTCTGCTTCCGGTACAGCCGGCATCGATTTTAGTGATCCTCAATGGCCCGATGACACCGGAGCCTGGCAGGTAAATCGCGACACCGTATTTCAGGCTCCTGATCTTATTGTTGACATCAATAGCTATACCCCCGGCACATACGGGCCGGGCCAGGTCATTACTGCTAACGGATTCGAATTGAACATTGGCGGAAGCGATGCCGCCCCGGGTTTTTATACGGATGTTTATCTTTCAACCGATCCCCAGATTAACTCATCGGACATACTTCTGCAGCGTTTCACTAACGTTGGCGGCCTGTCTGCCGCGCAGGTTAATAATCTTTTTACGGAGGTATTCATCCCTATCGGAACGCCGCCGGGCAGCTATTATCTTGGTGCGATCATAGATGATCCCAATAACGTCAGAGAATCCGACGAGACAAACAATACCTGGCATAGCGCCACAAATGACATACATATTGATATTACGAGGCTTTATGTCGACACTGCGAATGGGAATGATCTTTGGGACGGGACCGCACCGGTATACATCGGCGGCAGCACCGGCCCCAAAGCTGCCATACAGACCGCTATCGATAGTGCAAACAACAATATGACGGTCATGGTCGCTCAGGGAACATACACCGGCCCCGGCAACAGGGACCTTGACTTTCATGGAAAAATACTCACCGTGCAGAGTTGGAATCCTGTCGATCCGAACACTGTCGCTGCAACCGTAATTGATTGTCAGGCAAATGCGATTGACCAGCATCGCGGCTTCTACTTCCACAGTGCAGAAGGAGCCGGTTCCATGGTTGCAGGCTTTACCATAAAAAACGGATATGCACCGTTTGGCGGAGGGATATTCTGTGAAAATAACAGCAGTCCCTCAATACTGAACTGCGCTATCAAGAAATGTCGCGCAGATAATTCAGGCGGCGCTATCGCCGGAAGCGCAGGTGCCGTCACCGATTGCGTCATAACATCCAATGCCGCCCTTAGCGGCAATGGCGGAGGATTCTACAACTGTTCGGGTCTGATTACAGACTGTACGATAAGCGCCAACCGCGCAGAAGCCCGGGGCGGCGCAATCTACAACTGTGACGGAACAATCACCGATTGTAACATTACAGGCAATGAAGCCGGCACTTATGGCGGGGCACTAGCCGACTGCGACGGCTCAATACTTAACTGTTATATAGCAGGGAGTCTTGCTGTAACCGGCTATGGCGGTGCGCTCTACAATTGCCAGGCAATTATCACCAACTGCAATATCATTGACTCCATCGGAACAGGAATCTCCGACTGCAACGCTGTGATTACCACCTGTACCATTACAGGCAGCTCGCAAAGGGGCCTGACCAGTTGTAACGGCCCGATTACCGACTCCATTATAAGCGGCAACCTTGGCGGCGGGCTTTATAATTGCAACGGCGCTATCACAAACTGTGACATAATAAACAATTCAGCTATGACACCCGGGGCTTTGGGCGGCGGACTCCACTCATGCTTTGGTGCCATAACCGGCTGTAATATTTCAGGAAACAGGGCCCAGGCAAACGGCGGCGGACTGTACAACTGCGACGGGCCGATAACCAGTTGCGACATTTTGGATAATCACTGTGACGATCCGGCAGGGCAGGGCGGCGGACTGCACGCCTGTGACGGCGACATAAAGGACTGTACTATCGCTTATAACTGTGCTGATGAATTTGGTGGCGCCCTCTACTGGTGTACCGGTTCGATAAGCAACTGTGACATATATGAAAACAGAGCCGGCTTCGGCGGCGGTCTATATGGGTTCTCCGGGCCGATATCCAGCTGCTCGATCACGAATAACTACGCACAAAACAACGGCGGCGGTCTGAACTACTGCGATGGGCCTATCACAGAATCCCGGATCAACGGCAATCGCGCCGGCGTATCGGGCGGCGGATTTTACAGATGTCACGGCTTGATGACTAACTGCCTTATTACGGGCAATATTGCCGGGCAGGACGGCGGGGCAATCTATGATAGCGCTGCCGACATTACAAACTGCACCGTTGCTGACAACAGTGCTGTCGGCAATGGCGGGGGCCTTAATCAATGCACCGGCGAAATCTTAAACTCAATTATCTGGGCAAATACCGCGGCGGCCTCACCACAGATGTACGGCTGCTCGATGCCGAAATATTCCTGTTTCCCGGCTGCTGGCGGCGCCAATGAAAATATTGCCGTTGATCCGTGTTTTGTTCAGCCGGGCAGTTGGGATGCAAATGGCACAGCCGGCGATACTGCCGATGATTTCTGGATTGCGGGCAACTACCACCTCAAATCACAGGCCGGAAGGCCTGATCCTGTTGATCTTGATCATAACAACAGGGTTGATTTGGGGGATTTTGCCTTTTTCGCTGAATTGTGGCTGAAGACCGGCCCGAGCCTTCGCGCCGATTTCAACGCTGACGGCAGAGTCAACGCATTGGACCTGTTGCTGTTTTTACAAAGTTATCCCGACGGTGATAGTTTGGTAGCCGATGACGTTACAAGTATGTGTATAGACGCAGGACACCCCGGTTTTGACTGGACGGCAGAGCCTCAGCCCAACGGGCATCGAATCAACATGGGCGTATACGGCAGAACACCAGAGGCAAGTATGTCAATAAACCCTGATCCGGGCTTTCCGCCTGCTGTACACGAGGATTTTGAAACGGGCAACTTCGCAAAGTATCCCTGGCTGCACAGCGGCAATATCGGCTGGACTGTTGCAGCAGGGGAGTTCTGCGACCCGAGCTATGCTGCCAGGTCCGGCAACATCGACCACGACCAGGAGTCAGTTCTGGAGGTGACGCTAGCCGCTGAATATGCTGTTAATACAATCAGCTTCTGCAGGAAGGTCTCATGCGAGCAGGATTATGATTTCCTCGAGTTCTACATCGACGATCAGCTTACAGATCAGTTTTCCGGTGAAATAACCTGGGATACGGTAATTTACTGGATCGAGCCTGGTCTGCATACGTTCAAATGGATATACGTCAAAGACGTTACAGGCGATTCAGGCCAGGATAGCGCATGGATCGATAACGTCAGACTTTACTTCGATCCGGACAACCAGCCCTAGCGGCAAAAAGCTGGGTGGCGACAAAGCTTACAGCACTTCGAAAGCGAAAAAAAGCTTGCGCGGGGGGAGTTATGTGGAAAATTTGGTCGGGAATTGGGGGTTTTGGGGGAGGTTTTGAGGGGGTTAATGTTTGTTTTTGGGCTAATATCAAGGTTTGGGTGGTGAAAAAGGGTGAATTTTTTTGGATTTTTTAGTCATTTTTTGCGAAAAGTGCGCATCTTTTTACCCAATTCTTACCCGGTTTTGTACTGCTTTTGTACCATTTTTTCGTTTTTTTTGGTGGCAAGATAGGGCGAGTTTAACGGTTGTAACGATTTTGCGGACCTGCGGGTTTTGTTTGAATCCGGGGGATTCAAACGATTTTGGATTTGCGATTTTGGATTTTGGATTGAGAGGTTTGGAGGTTTGTTAGGTGGTTCGGTTTCGCTCACCACAGGTTTTGGATTTTGGATTACGTTTTCGCAAGGTCTTAATCGATGAGACTGTCATAGCAGTTAATTCATCTGCCTCGGTGATTATGTTCTGTAAATGTTGTTTGGAAACTATTCCGCTTTCTGCAAGCAGTTCCATCCAGTATATTGATTCATCGGCTTCTTCCTCAACGATGGCGAGCTTGGCGATTATATCAGCGACAGATTTGCCTCGACACGCAGCACGATAATTGGCTCCGACGGAAGTAGCAGAACGCAAAAGCTGTTTTCCGATTATGTCCGCTGATTTATTTTTTGGAAGTTTCTCAACCAGCTGAATCACATTCAGCGCAAATGCTTTTGTCCGCTGTTTGAAAATCGTTTCATTCATTTAGCAGTTCGCCTCGATTCAGAGTTACACGTAGTCAACTGTCTTGGGCAGATAAGTTTTGTTGTACTATCTTACCAAGCTGTCAAGAAATTCATATGGTGGCCCCTAATTCGTGTGATACAACTGTATACGGATTGAATATATATTATTTAGAAACCAATGCGCGTACTCTTTTATCATTTTCAAAAATTTCTTCTCTGATGGCCTTCTTTGTATTTTGCCCAAAATACTTAAAGGCAGGAATAAGTAGATAATTAATCGCTTCTCTAAGGTCAGAGTTGCGACCCGTACTCGTAACTTCACCGATCCAAATATCTTTAATATCTGAAGATTTTCGGAAGCACTCAGCATCTATGAGTTTCAGCTGCAAATATCTTGTAAAGACAGCATACGAGTACGGCATATAAGTAGTGTGGCCTGGAGTCTGCACTGTTGAATAAGATGATCCATAAGTTCCAAAAGTGTTTACCGTTGCTGTTTGACCGGGATTATATATAGGGACAGAACCAGTTACTTCTTTGCCATCGCTAATTCCGTAGCCAAAAAGAATGTAATAATCAGCTGATTCCTTGTCACCGATAGAATAGCCAGCACTAACCAACAATTTCTCAATTTTGGTCTTGATTTCATTCTCTAAAATAGTGTTGTCAGCATCTTTATTTTCAACAACGCATATAGTCGAAGCCTTGGATATACTGCTATCAGAAGGAACGCCTAAGTAACCGTTAACATTTACTTGGTAACTTGTGCAGCCATAAAAAGAAAGAGATGAAACAACTAACCCTGCAATCTTCAAGAATATTTTAGTTTTCATTGTTGCGCCCTTTTTACAGATAGAATGCTATCATTAATTTTCGGCCCTCAGTATTATATTTTTAACTGTTGTATGATTCCAGTTATTTTTATTTCGACATTTTACACCTTCTGACTATAATTGTCGGCAGATAGCTCGTAAAGACAAGCCTACCTCGTCCAATCTCTTTTTTATTGAATGATTCCGCATGGGCTAACAAGCAACCCATCCTAACGACTGGTTCAAGGTCAAGTGCAGCACCTTTGGTTATCCGTAGACTTCTCTCACCGATAGGGCAACTTTTCCCATTCATTGAGATCTTCTGGAATTCCTAAGGTTGTGGTATCAATCCCTGAAGAAATGGAAAAGGTATACCCTCCTGCTAAATCCTCTGATGCTTGCCAATCTTGAGCGTAACTACCGAGGCTTTCATCATCGAACATGGGATGAAAACGACCGTCCTGCTCTCCAATGTAAAATGGACCAATCTTAGTACGAAAGACATATAACAGTCGCATACAAGTTCTCTGCTACTCAACTATGATTATATAATCTGTATAAAACGGGAAAAACAGACTTACTTTTACTGCATAAGAAGTCCCCGTTGCTTCTTCAATATTTGTACAATCTTTTTATTAAATGACTCCACGTGTGCAAAAAGGTTGTACATCCTTTCCAGTCTAAATATCATCCTGCAAGACTGGGGCGACATCTGTACTACCACATTTTACGCATATAAGGTTACCACAATTATTACCCCTTTCGTCAAATACCTGCCCCAATGAAACCGTGGTATTTTCAGGAATTCGTACTTCTTCCCGGTGCTGGCATCTTCCACATATTATTTCTTCTTTCATTGTTGGCCCATCTTGAACCCCTTCTATTGTGAAAGTAACTTGTCCACAATAATCAGGAAGCTTTTTGTGGAAACGCTTGGCATAAAATTCTGGCAGAAAAACACGTCTCACATCTTTAAGTTCAAACTTCAAATCGCCGAGGACTCTCCATTCTCGTTCGAAGTAAAAATTTTCCATGTGGTCCTCTGTTAGCATATGATCAAATGATTTTAAATAACTAAAAATGTTTTTAAGCATAAAAAGAAACCTCTTTATATGCTTCTGTTTTTCCTCTTCGGAAGATGTTTTGTTTATTGAATCTTTGAACAAGTCGACCACTTCAGAAGATATTCTGTCGAATTCTTCTGCTCTTTGTTTAGGCATATAAAACACTGGAGCTCCACCCTTTGAGGCGATAAATTCCTTTCTGAACGAAAGACCAAAGTAACCGTATTTTTGAGTATGGATTTTTAAATCATCAACAGGAATATCACAAAAACACACTGCATCAGGTTTGAACATTTCGTTTTGGCTTAAGGGGGTATCTCCTTGACTCCAGTACATACAATCGGTAGTATTTGCGATCATGGAAGATTACCCGCGAACATTGATGGAATTGGAAAAGCGGTTTTCATCGGAAGAGGCCTGTCGGGAATATTTGGAAGTTCTTCGA
>JBDRHL010000024.1:0-3185 GCA_043816955.1 Planctomycetota bacterium
GCTTCCGGCCGGCGCAGATAAAGCGGCAATCGACCTAAGTATTATACAGCCGGCCGTTCCTATTTTTTCGCCCCTGTCTTTGCAGGATTTTCCGTCATTTCGGCAAGATGGCTCAGGCACAATCCTGACCATGTTTCCATACTGTCTTTGACCTCCTGCAGTTCGGCAGGTGTCATAAAAGACATCTGGGTAATCATTTGTTCCCGCTTGCTGACGTTTGGAGCTTCCAGTGTCCAATAATGAACTATTCCAAGGTGCACACTCCCAACCTCGTTGGACTCATCGTTAAGCAGGCTGGCAATGCGGCCGGTGTAACTCGTCTCTATGGTAACTTCCTCGGCCACCTCACGCTTGACAGCGGCAAGGTAAGTTTCGCGGAAATCTTCATCAAACAGGGGGACTTCAACATCAACAGGGTTTATGTGCCCTCCGATGCCTATGGACCTGCTGCCGATGAGGCGCGTTTCGCCGCCGCGTTTTCCCCTTACGTAACTAAGGTATTTGCCATTATAACTCATAATCACATAAGGAATGAGCTGCTTATAAGAGGGGTCTTTTTCCGCTTGTGACCTGTCCATAAAAAATGGGACTCCCCGGGTGAAAATCTCGCTGAGATATTGCTCCACATCAAACATAAGACCATTGAACATTCCCACTTTTTCAATGACCTTGCGCTCGATTACCAGTACCTGTTCTTCCTGAGCCACGCGATTATCCCTCATATAGTTAAGTTAATGATTTTAGTTACTGATCCACTGTGGATCAGTTTGCTTTTACTTAGCTCTGCAAGAGCTAAATTGTTGTATCTTGATACACTTTTACTTCCGGCTGATAAGCCGGTCTGGATTTACTTTTTTGGAAGATTCTCAGGAATGAAAAAAGCCGCCCTTGAAAAATTTGTCCCAAAATGTGATATTTTCTTTTTTTTCTTTAAAGTCCATCAAGTGGGCGGGACGATGGGGGCGGCTATATGAAAATATCACGGAGACAATACACTATGAAAAAATATCATATACCGCAACCCAAAAAAATAAGAAACATCAAAGGCTCTTTCGCATGGATCGACCATCGTCTTATGCAAAATGGTTTCATGGAAAAAATGACACACCAGGACATAGCCTTGTATCTGTTTTTGATACTCGTTGCTGACAAGAATGGTGTCAGTTTTTATCGCAAAGAAAAAATATGCGAAGAGGTTTCACTGGATTTTAGCCAATTTGAAATCGCAAAGGACCGTCTTATCAATCTGAAGCTGATCGCATTTGAAGCCTATTCGGTTCTTTCGCCCAATGGATACTATCAGGTGCTGCCAATCGAAAGTAAGGCACCGGATTACTCAAAACAGATAACACAAAAATTAACAGATAAATTGTTCAGGGAGTAAGCGGCGATGTATTCCTTGAGGTTTTAGCCTCGTACGAAAGACTGCCGTACCCTGACCTGACTGAATAGCCGCGTATGAGCTGGTTGGAGATCACTTTTTGTGGAACGCTCCGTATCACGAATGAGGTTGCGGGTCAGAGAGGTACAGGGATAGCTGAACAAAACAGAAAGGAGCAGTAGCAATGAAAGCATCAAAGCAATATTTACGATTTTGCGGTATCGATATGGCTAAGCAAAAACATGTAGCCTGCATCATCGATCAGAACGGCCATTATCTATTAAAGCCAAAATCTATTCGCAATGATGCCGACGGTTTCCAGCAAATCCTCAATTGCCTTAAACAAACAGGCAAGACAAAGTCCATATTGACTGGAATGGAAGCTACAGGACACTATTGGTACAATCTGCACGAGTTTTTAACACGACATGGTTACACCGTAGCAGTCCTGAATCCCATCCAAACCGCTCAGCAGGCCAAACAAGCTATTCGCAAATGTAAGACAGACAAATACGATGCTTTCCATATTGCCAGTCTACTTCGAACAGGTCAGTATAAAGCTGCTGTTATACCAGACGAATTGGCAATGACCTGCAGGCAGATCACAAGGCTAAGATACAGGATAGTTAAACAAGGTGCTATGATCAAGCAGCTTGTCAACTCAAGGCTTCATCCTGCATGGCCGGAGTACGAAGGACTTTTTAGTAACAAGTTCGGCACAACATCAATGAAGCTTCTGCAAACCGCATCTACTCCAAAAGAACTTATGGAACTTGACCACGATGATTTGAGTGAACTGATTCTCAGAGCATCAAGAGGCCGATTCGGCCCGACACAAACCCAAAAGATACTGCACTCAGCCCAAAACTCTGTTGGTATGCAGCGAGGCCATTATGGAATCAGCACCGGCATAAAATTCCTGCTGGAGCAAATTGAGGCACTGGAGCCCGTTCGCAAAAAGATGGATGCTGAAATTGTAAAGCTGACTGCAAAAATACCGGAGTATTTGTTTACACTGCCTGGTGCTACCGAGTTGACCATTGTCAGCCTTTATGGCGAAGTCAGTCCGATTGAAGCGTTTGAAAAACCGTCACAGCTTGTAGCTTTTGCCGGGCTTGATCCAAAAGTATTTCAGTCAGGCCAATATGATGCTCCACGTAGACGCATCAGCAAACGCGGCTCACCGTATCTTAGACGGTCACTGTGGCAGATGGCATATCGAGCACTATGCACCGAGGGCGATCTACGTGATTTTTGGCGGAGAAAACATCGCCAAAATAAGCATCACCTGGTTGCTGTTACTGCGGTAGCCAATAAACTATGCCATATTGTTTGGCGAATTATGACTGATCGCAGAGACTACGTTCGCAAAGGCTATAATCCAAAATCCTGAGGAATCTTCAATTGTCAAAGAGCTATACAAAAAATTCTTCTATTTTATTCTTGACTCTCTATAGCTGGTCTTTCAAAATAAAAAGTTTACTAAATCCTATGACCATTTACACAGTTTATTTTACACCCTCGTTTTAAAAAGTCTTTTTTTAGTCAACATTGTAATAGGTGCATGTAAACCCTGTTGCCCATCGGGTCGTACTTGAATGTTACAGTTACCGAGCCGATTGTCGCAGACCTCAATTTATCGTCATAATTATATTCAAATGTCGCACTTGTGCCTGTTGTCATATTTCCGCTCTCGTCCCAGCCCAAGGAGTTGCTTCCTGCCTTGGTCATTATATCACTGTCATAGACGCCCGACGAGCCTGAATTCGTATCATATTCAAAATTGGTAGTGGATTTTGGGAAT
>JBDRHL010000025.1:0-2270 GCA_043816955.1 Planctomycetota bacterium
GCAGTTGTTGTTTAATATAAAGGCCTTCGCCATGAATCAGGAGAATGCCCTGATGCTGGCGTCTGCGGTAGCTGAATGTGGTTTCTCGGGCGGTAAGTATAACCTGGTTTCCTATAACAAAAATGATTCGCCGGAAATGGCAAAATGGCTTGATGATTCATGTAAGAACAGCCAACAAATGGATATCTCGCTTCAAGCAATGTATCCGGAGGTTTGGAATGCCGACCTTCCAAAAGGCTACTGGCGTATGAGCCGATTGTGTCGTATGGCAAGCGTAGATGAGCTAAAGGGAATTATTCGTCTGCCGGTAGGAGGTCACGGTTCGCCGCGATGTATCAGAAAAAGCACTGATCCCAAAGCAGGTACAAACCAGAAGAGCATTCTAATTGGTGATGACCTGGAATCAAAGGATACAGATGAACGTAAATTCGGTAACCTGTCAGATCTGTCTACCCTTTTTAATTGTGCCAAGCCCGCCAATCTTGAGTCCCGGCTTCCACTGACAACTCTGACAAAGCATATGTTTGTTTCCGGTGTCCCTGGAAGCGGTAAAACGACCGCTGTTTACAATATGCTCGTCCAACTTTTCAATTATGGCAAACCGTTTCTGGTAATCGAGACGGCAAAGACCGAATACCGAGTCCTGAAAACCCTGCAGAACCATCCGGACAAAACCATAAAGGAAATGACCCGTCAGCTGCGTGTCTATAGCCCTGGTAATGATATGGTCTCACCTTTTCGATTCAATCCGCTTTCCTTCCCTGAAGGTATCATGGTTGATGAGCATACCAGCCAGACGCTTTCGTGTTTCGAGGCAGCCATGCCGATGGGCGGGCCATTACAGGCTCTTATCGCAGAAGCTGTAGAAGAGGTTTACAAGTATCGCAAAGATGGTGATTTTCCACGAATGAACGACCTGGCTGAAGCAGCGGGCCGGATTATGGAAAAGAAGAAGTATGAGGGCGAGATAAAGTCAAACCTTCAGGCTGCTATTGAGGTAAGACTTGGCATGCTTACCCGCCAGGCTATGGGGCGTATCTTCCAGAGCCAAATCTGTATCCCCTCGATAAAGGAATTGTTGGAATATCCCACCATTATCGAAATGGACTATTTATCACAGAACCACGCCTGTTTGCTGACTTTGTTCTTATTAGCCGCAATCAGAGAGCAGATCAAAATTGACCCTAATCGCCGGCACAAAGATTTACACCATGTAACGGTAATCGAAGAGGCTCACAATATTGTAGGCAGAACAGGGTCAGCCAAGGCTTCGGAAGAAATAGCTGATCCGAAGGCCTTTGCAGCTCAGTATATTTCACGAATGTTGGCCGAGTTGCGTGCTCTTGGTGAAGGTATCATAATAGCCGACCAGTTACCTTCTGCAGTGGCGCCGGAGGTAGTGAAAAACACCGGCACCAAGTTAGCCCATCGCCTGGTCAGCAATGAAGACAGGGAAGACCTTGGAGGGGCCATGCTTTTGGGCGGCACTGAAATCGAAGAGATCGCCCGGCTTAAACCTGGTGAGGCCTACTTCTATACCGAAGGCCTGCATTTGCCCCGGCGTGTTCGCTGTCTTGATGCTAACAAGTATCTTAAATTGACAGACTACATAGATGCTGCTTCCCTTGCGTCTGTTATTACGGAAGAAGATTGGTTTAATGATAACAAAAAGAACAGGATGTCGGCACTTCGCCAGACTCTTTCCAAGTCGTTAGAAATGGCTCATTCCGCAGCTGTAAAATATGATGCAGATTTGTATGCTTTACAACTTCAGTATGAAAAAATCGTAGCAGGAAAGCAATATGAAGACAAGGATGAGTTTAAAGAAAAGAGCGATAAACTTAAGGAAGAATCTGCTTCCAACGGAACCTCTGTTAATGAAACTATCGATGCTTTCGATGCATGCTTTGACACTCTTAGAGCTTTCAGTCAAAACAGCCGTGACGGATTGACAAAAGTGGCTGAAATATGTTTCAACCGCTGGTCCGAAGAAGTTCGGCCTCATTTAATAAGATTAGCAAAAGATTTTTATACTATTGAATCTAACCTTTAACGGTTTTAACTATCAGGAGATGGTAAAAAATGGGAACTACAAATATACCAGATGAAGTAAAAGAGGCGTGGGACATATTAGCTGAGATAACTGATTTGCTCGGTGAGATAAGTCAGTGGGCCGGCAGCGAAGCGGATACTGCAATAACGGAACTGCATGGCAAGTGGCATGAGCTTTGTTCAAACACAGAAACAGCAAGGTCGAGGAAGTTTATCGA
>JBDRHL010000026.1:0-49440 GCA_043816955.1 Planctomycetota bacterium
ATAATCTTCCAGAGCCATCTTCCAAAGTTTCAGAAAAACCCCGGCTTTTGTCCACTCCTGAAATCGCGAGTGGGCTGTGCTGCTTGAGCAAATGCCGGTTTCATTTAAGGCATTCCATTGACAACCGGTTCGCAATACGAAAAGAATCCCGTCCATTGCCTTTGATTATATCGGCAATTCAGGGGTTATTCGGATGGGCCCTAAGAGCTTTTAGTTCAGCAATTCCTTTTTCCAATGTTTCTTTCTTTAGCGAAGCAGCATTTTTTTGTATCTGAAGGCGACGTTCGAGGTCGTTGATCTGCCTTTTGCAATCGTCAATTTCTTTCATGGCTTTGGTGTGCTCTTCGGCTATGAAATCTACCATATCGCTCATATTGTCATTCTTTTCGCCTAGCTGGGCAAGTTGCTCTTTCAGCCTGGCGTTTTCCTGCTGGCATCTCTTCGAGGCATCTGTCGTTTTGCAGCCGCCCAGCAAAAACAGGCCGCTGGCTGCTACGGCAATGCTTACAATCAAAATTGCTCCGGTTCGCTTCATATCTTGTCTCCTGAAAAGACTTACATTCAGGCGGAAGTGTAGCAGCTTCGTCTTCACGTGTCAACATATATGTTTTTGAGGAGTACTTGAGAAGCAACCTTTATTCTGGTAAAGTATCGGGGCAAAGCTGATCACTATAAGAATAGCAATTTGAGGGAAAACATGAACGTACTGTTAGTAGGCAGCGGCGGTCGTGAACATGCCATCGCACGGAAACTCGCACAGTCAGCGTCTCTTAAGAAGTTGTTCATCGCACCGGGAAATCCTGGTACTGCACTTTGCGGCCAGAATGTAGAAATTAAAGCGACGGACGTCGCCAAGCTTTTGGATTTTGCCAGGCAGAACAACGTAGCCTTGGCTGTTATAGGCCCGGAAGATCCTCTTGCCGCTGGTGCCGTTGATGCTTTCGAACAGGCTGGCATAAAGGCATTCGGGCCGAGCAGGCAGGCCGCTCAGCTTGAGGCGGATAAGGCATTTGCGAAGGAGATTATGAGGGCAAATGCGATTCCCACAGCGGAAACAAGAATTTTCAGTACTTTTGAAGATGCCAAAGCGTACATTGCCAGCAGAGACGAGGCTGTTGTTGTCAAAGCTGCAGGTCTGGCCAAGGGCAAAGGTGTTTTTGTCTGTGACGATCCATCTGATGGGATTCTGGCTGCTGAAAAGATCATGTGCGATAAGATTTTTGGTGCTGCTGGCGACAAAATAGTCGTTGAAGACAAGCTGCTTGGTGAAGAGGCCTCAATCCTGGCATTCGTTGATGGCAGGAACATATATGTTATGGAAACAGCCCAGGACCACAAACCCGTTGGTGATGGCGATACAGGTCCTAACACAGGCGGAATGGGAGCGTACAGTCCGGCTCCAATTGTTACTCCGAAACTGATGGATCAGATTGTAAAGGAAATCCTTGTGCCCACTATTGACGGCATGAATCGAAATGAGACGCCATACAAAGGTATCCTCTACGCCGGCCTTATGATCACTGCGGGCGGACCAAGAGTTCTTGAATTTAATGTCCGGTTCGGCGACCCGGAAACTCAGCCCATTCTGATGAGGCTTAAAAGCGATCTGCTTGAAGTCATGCTTGCGGTGTGCAATCAGACACTCGATGAAGTTACGCTCCAATGGGATCCCCGGTCTGCGGTGTGTGTGGTCATGGCCTCAGCAGGGTATCCGGATGAGTACCAAAAGGGCAAAAAGATAACCGGCCTGGAACAAGTTGAGAGGCTGGAGGATGTTATTGTATTTCACGCGGGCACCGCGCGAAGCAACGGTGATATTGTTACTGCGGGCGGCAGGGTCCTCGGGGTGACGGCACTTGGTCAGACCATTCAGGCTGCCCAGCAGAAAGCCTACCATGCAGTGGACATGATTAAATTCGAGGGAGCGCACTGTCGACGGGATATTGCAAACAGAGCGTTGAAACTTAGCAGATAAATGTTCCGAATAATACGCCAAATCAGCAAACAAGGCAACAAACAACTGGCTCGCCACATTGTTATCTGGCTTGCTGTCCTTGTGTTGCTATATGTGTCCAACGCGTGGTTTGAACACGCAGCAAGAGAATTTGTCGTTGCCCGTATTGAGAAGCTCACGGCGATGCGCGTTGAACTTGATTCCCTCAGCTTCCGACCAAATGGCTCAATACAAATAAAGAACCTTACAGTATATCCGGTTAAAGAAACAACCACAGGTATTTCTCTGCTCCGAGCGGAAACTCTCTATGCGCGGTTTTCGCTTCTGAGTCTGGTGAGTGCAAAACCGAGGCTTGAGGAGTTGAGTGTCAAGGATTATGTGCTGAATATCCGGTACGATGCCGATACAGGGAAATTAAACGTTCCACGGGTAACATTCTCCGGATCCAAAAGTCGTCATAGAAAGATCCCCGAGATAAAACTGAAAAAGGGGATGTTGAGGTTTTCCAAAGTTCTAAAAGATACAGCTCAGAATATCGCGGTATTACCTTTCAGTTTTGAACTGAATGCTGATAAGCAGGAAGGCATTTATAACTTTCAGATATACAGTACCGACGGGCAGGGACAACTGCTGACTAACCTGACAGGGATACTTTGTACCGAAAAGCCTGGAAGAATTAGCTGTAGCGGCAGAATAAACAGTCTGGAACTTCCGATATTTGGGAATGTCTGGAACATCGACAACGTTGGCGTTCGGCTTGAGTACAATGAAGACGGTATTTGCGTCGAAAACCTTCGTGCAAAACTGGCGTCAGGAACCGAAATCTCCCTGAATGGACGAATTGTTAAATTCTTTTCTGACCCTGCCATGCACCTGCAGGCAGAGTTTAAGAATCTGCTTGCCGGCTCCGTACCAACCGATGATGCATTTGTGTATACGCCCGCTCTTCTGCAGATTCTTAATAAATCACTGCAGCGGTTTTTTACGGAATACCAACCGCATGGAACTGTGGATGTAAATGTCGAAGCAGCCGCCCGACTTGCTGAGTTGTCAAAAATCCAGTGTAAAGCAAAGATGTTTTGCACCGATATTGCTGTGTGTTACCGCGGGTTTCCTTATCTTATTGAGCATCTCAGAGGACCGATCGATTTGACTGAAAAATCCGCTGTATTAAATGCCCTGAAGGGCACTCACGGAGATGTCAATTTGCTTATCAGCGGATATACAAAGGACTTTGGAAAAGAGTTAGATTGCAAAATCAATTTGACCAGTGACAATATGAACCTGGATGATGACCTGTATCGTGCACTGGCAACTGCCGAGCAAAAACTCTGGTTTGACTTCAGTCCCACCGGCCGTTGTACAGTAGACTATCTGTTCCTTAATAATCCGGCTATCGGCAAAAAAATGTCCCTGGCGGTTGGATTACTCGGCGGAACGGCTACATATCGACATTTCCCTTATCCTTTGAAGAATCTTTCCGGCAGACTTGTATTCGACCCGTGCACATTAACACTCAAAGACGTAACATCTACACATAATGGAAGTAAAATCGTTTTGAATGGACAGATTACACAGGTTCAATCCGAGACTCCGCAGTACTCTGTATCAATCGACGCTGAAAGCGTTCCCCTCGACGGTGCGCTAAAAGCCTCTCTGCCGGATAGCCAGCATCGATTCTGCGAAGATTTTGACGTAAACGGCGTTGCGGCGGCACAGATAAAAATATCGACTGCCGGACAGAAATCATCGCCTGTTAATTTCGCTGGTAATCTCAAGATCACCGCCAATAGCTTGAAGCATCGTCAATTTCCGTTCGTATTTAATAATGTTTTTATCGATAGCCGCATCACGCAGGACTTTTTCCAAATCGAGAAAATGACTGCCGATTGCGGTGATGGGAAACTGTCCCTGCAGGGCAAAGTCCTGGCTGCATATACAACTGATGAAAAGATTCAATACGACCTGGCATTACAGGCAACAAGCTTCCGGCTCAACGACGGTTTTGTCGACCTGCTCCCACAGGGGGCGGCCGATTTGTTCACCCAACTGAACGCACAGGGCAGCATAAATCTTGTTGCTCGATTTAAAAATATCGCAAACACTTCGGCCCCGCAAACCAGTGTGGCAGTTCAATGTCTGCAAAATACCATTAATTTTGAGAAATTTCCCTATCCCCTGAAGGACATTTGCGGAACGCTTGTAATATCACCGAACAGTATCACTTTTCAAAATATCACCGCTGCTGCCTCGCACAGTATTCGCTTTTCTGAAGAAACATCTGCGATAATCCTCGATGGCGCCATTGGGTTGGATAAAAAAAGACTCACTGAAGGGCAATTCACATTTTCGGCTCAGAATTTACCCCTTGATAACCGCATCGGGAGAGCAATAGATAAAATTTTGCCCGGCCTGTATGACAGATTTGTTCCCACCGGCAAGGTTGACTTAGACCTGCCGGACATACAGGTAGCATTCAATGAATCAGGGAAAAAACAGGTTCGCCTTAGAGGTTCAATAGGATTCAGAAATTGCTCATTAGGCAGCGATCACCTCATTGCGGAATTGAACGGCACAATGACTGCCGGCATCGCCCATACAACCGGTGAAAATGTCTTGATGACAGGGACAAAATTTGCCGCTGAAACGGTCCGCGTTAATGGAAGAATGCTGCAAAATGTTTACTGTACAATTGAATATGATCCCAATAACTCATTGTGGTCGATCAGCGATTTAGTCGCTGACTGCTACGAAGGCAGGGTAGCCGCTGCATTCGAGCTGCAGCGGCCGAACAGCACCGACTTTGCCTATGAACTTCAGGCAGCTTTCGAGAATGTTGACGCTGATCGATTTCTTTCTGCCCCCAATGAGCCGCAGGTCCATAAAGGCAAAGCGGGAAGAATAAATGGTTTCGTCAGTCTGACCGCCGATGAGCAGCCTGATTCGAGAAAGGGGGTCATGAAATTGAGTATCCACGATATGAAAGCCGGCAGGGCCTCCGTTCTGGCAAAAATCCTCAGCGTGATGAACTTTTCACTCCCCAAGGATTTTATTTTCAGTGATATGACTATTGAGGCATACATTAAGGCTGAGCAAATGATTCTGAGTAAAGTGGATATCCAGGGCGATGCGTTCGCGCTGAAAGGCTCAGGCAAAATGAACCTTGAGAATAAAAATATTGATATTGACTTTATCGCTGCTGCCCCGAGATTGTTGTCTGAGCCGCCTGCGCTGGAATCAATAGCAGAGGGGATCAGTCCTGCTTTGGTAAAAGTGAAAGTCGAAGGAAACCTTTACAATCCGGAAGTGAAAACAAAAACCCTTCCCGTAATTAAGGATACGCTCAATTTACTCGGCGAAAAAGCAGAATAACTTCCATAAAATCAATAGGAAGTCTGTTCTACTCGGCTGTCTCCGGTGCTGCTCCTGACGATTCGAGTTCCTTTATATCGCTGAAAATTACCAGGCTGGTTGCGGTCTGTGTGTCCGGCATACTCCGTCCGGTAAGGCCGACTTTACGATCTGAAAACTTCGCTAGAGCCTCGCTGGTGAACGAGTCAGATTCCGGCTGAGCATAGCAGATCACCTTGCCGGAATCATCGAGTATCAGATATCGCTTCACGCCTGTTCGGCCGTCATATATCTGCGACTTGCGAAACCACCCTGCCGCTGTGAACGAACCCAGATCAACTATTGAGTTAAGCCTGGTCTGGCGCTCCTGTTTTATGCGGTCGCGAATTCTTGCCAGTTCCTGGTCCTGCAGTTCTGTTTCAGCACCGGTGCGAAGTGCAAACTCAAAGCGGTCCAGACGTTCGAGCACAGCCTTGGCGTAGCGAGCGGCCTTGCCTCCTTCCGGATTTTCCGCTATTTGCTGTAGCGGCGCCTTAAACTCAGCATATTGCTGTTCAGTAAAAGGCTTTGCACGTTCCGCCTCGATTTTTTTAACAATAGCGTAATACTCATTAAGCAGCGAAGCCTCCACAGGCGAGAGTCTGGCTGTCACGGCAGATGGCTGAGGCTCGATGGGTTGAACCACTGCTTCGGTTGTGGGAGTTTCTTCTCCTGCAGGCAAAACGTTTCCAACAGTCCCAAGATACGATGCATTTTCCTCGCTTACCCAGAGATAAGCACCGGATGGCGGCTCGATTTTATAATAGCCGCTCTTTTCCTCCCCCAGCAGCTTTACGCGATCACCAGGATGCATTCTTGTCTGGAGGCTCTCCGAATGCATAGGCTCAACGTATTCCGAACCTGCCCATATAAGCACATTGTCATTCATTACAAGCCCTGTGTCCGGGTTATTTGCATCAAGCTGAATATACTGCTTGGATACCCAGGAGAAACTCCCCCGAGGCGGGACTATCTTGAACCAGCCGGGGCTTCTGCCAACTACTGTAATCTGTGAGGACTTGGCGATCTTTCCGCAGTGATAATAGTCCATGCCGGCACCGGAACGAATATACGTGTCATCACCGATTATCTGAGCAACATAAGGAGGCAAAGGCGCATTGACCTCCGATATTGCTGGGGATTGTTCCTCATCAGCGCCGAAGAGACCTTGGACAAAACAGAACAATACTATGATAAATAAACCCATCACTTTAACAAAAGAAATGTGCCGCTCCATCATACACCTCCCGAATATACAGTCATTCTTAATCGAAACATACGCCAATCTCAAACGCAACGCTGCAAAATTATCACCTCAGCCGACCGTTGTCAACTCTTTTTCGTATCTCTGCTTCTATCAGGGCTATCCTCTAAGCCGTGAAAGCTCTTCGCTGCACATCTTCTGCTGGGCTGGATTGGTCAGCTTGTCCTGTGCAGCTTCGAGATACTTGATCGCTGCCTCTGCCTTATGAAGATATCGCGAGTACAGTATCCCCAGCATCAACTGAACCTGCTCGACATACTCATAGTTGCTATAATGGCTCAAAAATTTCTCATAAGTCCTCGCCGAATCCCCCCAGTTACCTGCCGCCATTTGCTGATTTGCGATGTCCAGTAACTGCTGGCGAGGAAGAATCTGATGGCTGTCCATCTGCTCGAGTTCCAGGTACATCTCGGCAGCGGTCGTAATATTGCCCGAACTAAGCAGGCTGCTGATACGTCTTCGAAGCTCCCCGATTTTTTCTTCTTGTTCCTGCTGGGCCGGACTTTTCTTCAGCTCGCGCGATTTTACAATTTTTCTGCTGATTCGCCCTCCAAACGGATCATATCCGCTGGCAACAACGGTTCGATATTGCCGACGACGGTTCCACTGACGAACCATCGACCACAAATCCACACTGCTGCCTTCTATCAACCTTGTCGCCAGAAGAGCGATAATTACGAGGATCCCGAACGCATACCCTGCCAGATGGGCATCATAAGCAACCATTGGTGTGGTTCTGGCGATTAAGTTATCGAAAAAAATCATCTTGAACCCGATGAAAAACAATGCCGAAAGCTCCATTGTTCCGATGAAAAAGAACCAGTACAAGACCGTTATCGAAGTCTGGGGGAACAAAACCAAAAATGCTCCGGTTACTGCTGCAATGGCACCGCTGGCACCAAGTACCGGGGAGGAACTGATAAGAGTATGGCCGACACCACTGAAGACCGCACCGCCAAGGTAAAAGCACAGATACGCCACATTACCCAGCTTATCATTAACGTTATTTCCGAACAGATATAGAAAGAACATATTGCCTGCGATGTGCAGAAAGCTGCCGTGAAGAAAGGCATAGCTGATATACTGCCAAAGATGCGGCCTTTGGGAGGTCAGCACGAAGGCGTTGGTCCAGCTTCGAAGGGGATCGACCATCTGTTCACGAGTGTTTGTGTCGCCTCCCAGCTTGTAGCTAAGAAGGAATATGAGGATATTAACAGCAATCAGCGCATAATTGGTGTAAGGTGTGCGGTAAGGCCTAATATTAGTGCGAATAGGAAGCAGCATAACCTACTGAAAGACTCCACAATCAAACTGAATTCGCCGGTATTTTACCCCGTTGAAGACCCACCGACAAGAAAATAAAAGGCACAGACAGGTGGAAAATATGCTGGCATACGGTTAAAATGGGTTTATAATTGCTTTTCTAATACACAGTTAGGTAGCAAAGCATGTTTATAGACCAGGCGAAAATATGGGTAAAGGCAGGTGATGGCGGCCATGGATGCGTGAGCTTCCGCAGGGAGAAATTCGTCGCCAAGGGCGGTCCTGACGGTGGGGATGGCGGCAATGGGGGTAGTGTCTATTTTGAGGCATCGCCTGATCTGGATACTTTGCTGGACTTTTCCGGGCGGAGTCTCTGGAAGGCGGCTAATGGAAAACCGGGTGAAGGTGCTAACAGGCATGGTGCCGATGGGCAAGATCTGGTTATCAAGGTTCCGCCTGGCACACTGATCTACGATATCGATCTGGATATCATGATAAAGGACCTTGCTGATGTGGGCCGGAAGGTATGTATCTGTCGGGGCGGGCGGGGAGGCAGGGGAAACAAGGCTTTTGCCACCGCCACCAACCAGACACCCAGAATTGCTCAGCAGGGTAAGCCCGGTCAGCAGCGCAATGTCCGGCTCGAATTGAAGCTTATTGCCGATGTGGGGCTGGTCGGTATGCCTAATGCCGGCAAGAGCACCCTGATATCACGCTGTTCATCTGCCAGACCTAAAATTGCGGACTATCCGTTTACTACCACCGAGCCGGTGCTCGGGATTGTGGAGTTGAGTGACTATCGGCGGTTTGTAATGGCGGATATACCGGGGCTGATCGAAGGGGCGCACAAAGGAGCCGGACTGGGGTTTGAGTTTTTGCGGCATATTGAGCGGACGCGGGTGCTGGTACATCTGGTTGATGTGCTGCCGGGTGACGGTTCTGACCCCGCGGAAAATTACCGGACAATACGCGGTGAGTTACAGCGATATAGCAGCACACTTGCAGACAAGCAGGAGATTGTAGTTGCAAACAAGATTGACCTTGACACGCAGGGCAAAGCATTAGCAAAGCTTCGCGAAAAATTGAATTGTGAAGTGGTCCCAATTTCCGCTGTCAGCGGTGCGGGAATAAAGGATTTGAATGAGTTACTCTGGACAAAGATAAAAACGCTCAAAGACTCGCAAAGCTAAGCCGGCTTATTACTCACTGTTTATCTCCGGTTGATTTTGCAGACGGAAGACATTCACATATCTGTCGTTGCCGCCCAGGCGGGTGATGAATTTATATGGGCCGACGTCATGCGGACGGGCGAGCATAGCAATATTCCCGAGCTTCCAGAGCTTGTAGTATCTTGAGGCCGGGTTGTTTCCCAGCCGCGAATCCCACACTACATAAGTGATGTTTTCCCTGGCGCAATTGGCGGTAAATTCAGCGGGACTTTCGCCTGCGATGTCACAGGGAGAAAGAAAATTGTTTTTGTATTTCTGGGCCAGGACTCTCAGCAGGTGCGACATCGAACAGACCAGCTTTTCGTCAGGTTTTGCATTGCTGAGATACCAGTCAGTCAGAAATTTGAATTCGATATCACGCTGGCCGTTGCCCATAACCCGCGCTAGTATCAATTGATTAGAGGCAATCATCAGGCACATTACCGCTGCGACTGCAAACCGTCTGGTAAGGGCCGCTGTGTTCTTGATAATAATCTGAGCGATCATCACAGCAAGTACAAAGCCGATGGTAACTTCCGCAAAGTGTACCGATTTTTCGCTGATCCTTTCCATGCTGGCTGTAAGCTGCAGCAGCGAGCCTGCCCATAAGCCGGCAATAATTATAATGCTGATTCGAAGCGGTACAAGCAGTGTCTCTGTGATGCGTAGTTTTCGCACGAATATCTGCCGGAGATTCTCCAGGCCGAACATGCATATCAGCAGTGCAATCCAGTGAACGGTTGTGCAGACTCTGTGAAAAACGAAGGAATGAACAGCGTGAACAAATATATAAGGCACTATGAAAATCAGCATTGCTGGTATATTCCAGTTGCGCTTGTAGAACCCATAGAAGCTGCCGAACACAAAAGCAGCCGTTGCGACGATTTTACTGGTTGCGAAGATGACAGCCGCCAGACTCTCGGATGCATCTGGTAAAGGCATAAATAAAGGCCAAAACGTCGTTTCCCACAGCACCCTGATATATGTTGCCAGAACGATTTTCCCTCCGCTCATGCTGCCGAGTTCCTTAAGGTAGTGCGTCTGTTCCTGTGAATTCCATGAAAGAATTATGCACAAAAGCCACAGTGCCAGTGGTATTGATGCGACAGCGGCGCAAATTAATGCCTTGATCCTTCTGCGTGTCGTTTTGTAGTGTATTATATCTATAATAAATGCAGCCAGTATCAGGGCGGCGCCCTCATATCGCACCATTGTGGTTATCGATGCAAAAAGATAACTCCAGGCCGATCGCCGGAAGATAAAGTAGTACGTCAGAAGGACAAAAAACAGCAGTATTGTCTCTGCTGCGGACTCGGTAAGAAATTTTATCAGCCACGGATTGATCGAAGCAATTATCGCGATCCATACTGCTGCCTTGGGTACGATTTTCTTTCCTAAAAGATATAACAGCACGATACTTAATGGATGCAGTACCGCATCTATCAGTCGGGCAGCAGTAAGGTCCGGACAGACCCCGCCGATAAGATAACCAAGTGACACCTGAAGCAGGCCTACAACCGGTGCTCGTTTGAAGTTGACAGGCAGCCTGAATGACAAAAGATCATGGCCTGTCTGGATAAAATCGGGAAAGTCGGGATTCGGCACAACCTGATGGCCGAAGTAAAGTACCGAGTGATAAGCCCCTGATGCAAAAAGCAGGGCAAGTATTATAATCTCAAGCAGTTTTTCTTGTTTTTCAGGAATGTGCTTCATCGTGAGTCTCTTGGCTGTGAGGGGATTTGTAAAAAAGGTTGTATTTAACAATCGCTCTTATTGCCGAGATAGCATCAGCGAAACCGATTTTTTTACCCTGGCTGTAAGATCGCGGCGAATATGAGATGGAAACCTCGTATATCCTGCATTTTATCTTAGCGATCTTGGCGGTTATTTCCGGCTCGATGCCGAACCTGTTTTCTTCTATCGTAATCGATTTGATAATATTACTTCTGAACGCTTTGTAACATGTTTCCATATCCGTCAGGGAAATATCCGCGAACATATTTGAAAGTGTTGTGAGGAATTTGTTGGCCATTGTGTGCCAGTATCCAAGTACCATATGCTGCCCGTTGGCGGCGAATCGTGAGCCATAAACGACATCTGCTTTTCCGAGTATAATCGGCTCAATTACCTTTGGTATCTCCGCTGGATCATATTCCAGGTCGGCATCCTGGATGATCAGGATATCACCCGTTGCTGCTTCGATGCCCGCCCTTATTGCCGCGCCTTTGCCGTGATTACGGCCCAGATAGATGACTTTGTCTACAACTTTTTCGATTTTGTTTTTGAGGATTTCGGTTGTACCATCGGTTGAGCAGTCATCGACAACAATTATCTCCCTGCTGCCCGCAGGGCTGTGCCTTACGGTGTTTACAACACTTTCAATTGTGTTGACTTCGTTGTAGCACGGGATAACAATGGTCAGCTTCATTTTGTCCCTCCCGAATAGGTTGTATAGGAAAGTTCATGGTTTTGTTTAAGCGACCCTTCTTGGTCGTTCCCGCACAGCTTGAATACATTTATCCAGCCTTCGTGCGTCGTGATCTGCGTTATGAACTGGAAAGGTTCGACATCCTGAGTCTTATTGAGCATCGCGATATTGTCCAGCCGGTTCATTTTGTAGTTTTCCGTATCCTGGTTAAACATTTCCCGCGAGGCCCAGACAATATAGGTTATCTTGCTGTCATAGCATTTCTGCAGAAACTCCTGATAGCTCTGGGCTATAGGTATTCCGACGAAGCAATCCTTGTACTGAGGTGCGAAAATGCCTAAGGTTTCAAACATGTAGCAGGACATTTTTTCGCCGCCAGCGTTAGCTGAATACCACTCGGCTAAAAGCTTGAACTCCCTGTCCCTTTGGCCGTTCCCTACGACCTGAACGAGGACAAACTGATTGGAAACAATGAGCAGGGATGACAGCATCAGCACGGAAAAATTGCGCAGCAGCGTTGTGTTAAGTATAAATATGCGACCGACAAAAAGGACCAGCACAAGTATCATTGCCGCGTATGGCACGTGAGCTGATACCGGGCTTCTCATCGCTATCCTCGGCAGATAGGGCATGAGTGAAAATGACCAAAAAAATGCCGACAGCGTTACCACGGCAAGCAAACCGGAGATGACCGGCCTGGGAATCGGGTATCTGCCTGCTATAATATTCCAGCCGCTTTCCAGGCCGTAAAAGCATATAAAAAGTGCAATCCAGAAAGTCATGATATGGTAGCGGTGCAGTGGATATGGATATCGCGCGTGAAGCAGAAAATACGGCAGAAAAAAACATAATAAGGCCGGGATTTTCCATTGTCGTTTGTATAATCCATATCCACACCCGAAGAAAAAGCTCGCAGTTGCTATAATTTTGTTTATAAGCATTAACGCGTTGACAAAACCGGCGCCTGCATTCGGATAAGGCATCAGCAGCGGGCGGAATCCCATCTGCCACAGTAGTTTCATATGCCTGATTATGCCGGTTCTTTCTGCAAGCGGTTCGCCGAAGAGATTTTCATAGTCGGTCGTAAAAACGTTAAGATAATGGGCCATCCCCTGACTTCGCCACTTCAGCAGCGTCCCCAGCATCCATAATACCAGTGGCATCGCCGCCAGAGACGAATAAACAATCGCTTTTATCCTCTCTTTGGCTTGCTTATTTTGAATAATGTCCGTTACCAGAGCAGCCAGGATAAGCGCCGCACCTTCGTAGCGGACCATCATGGTTATTGATGCGAAAAAATAGCTCCATCGCGAACCCCGCAATATGAAATAGAATGTAAGCAGCATGAAGAACAGCAGCGCTGTTTCTGCTATAGGTTCTGTCTGCATGTAAACGACCCACGGGTTTATTGCTGCGATTATCGCCAGCGGCAGGGCGGCTTTTCCGATTATTTTCCTGCCAACGAGCCACAGCAGAATAATATTGAGCGGATACAGTATTGAATTAAGCAGCCAGCCTGCCGTCAGATCGGCATGCGGGCTTTTTACCAGGTAAGACAGGGACGCCTGCAGCAGTCCCAGGACGGGCACACGTTTGAAATCCTCGGGCAGTTTCAGAGACAGCAGCAGATGGCCCGTTTTTACAAACAGCGGAAAATCCGATATGGGGACAAGCTGATGCCCAAAATACCTGATAGTGTGATAAACCCCGAAAACAAGAAGAGCTGTCGCTGTGAAGATATCAAAATATCTTTGCCGTTTGTCCAATTCCGAGAGCTTGATTTTCATAGCATCCTTCCTGAATGTTAGTTAGGCCTTTTGCAGTTTTATTGTCTGGAACATGCCCAGCAGGTTGTTAGCAGGCTGAATAATCTGCTCGAAAATCTTTATGATTGGATAGCAGCAGCCGGGCAGCAGTTGCGGCAGTGTAAAACCACCGCTGAGAAGATAACCAAAGGGAGTATGGTTGAAAATGTCGACGATCTTAAGGTCGGGAAATTTCTGCTGAAATATTTTTCTGTCCCGGTTGAAAATGATCCAGCCGATCGCGCCGTTGCCCTGTGAGAGAGGCCCCTGTTTCTCCAGCCCCCATGTCCCCCGGGTATCGAAATCCTCGTGGTGAAAGTTTTTGTATATGAACTTTGCCATGGCGGTATTGGCTGGTTCAATCATGACAATTCTGCCTGAAGGCTTCAGGCACCGGGCAGCTTCGCTAAAAAAGGCACTCGAATCGGCAATATGATGGAGCACGTCGATCATTACAAAGGCATCCACACTTCTGTCTTCAAATGGTATCTGTTCTGCCGAAAAGACCATATCCACGCCCGGCAAATCGAGAATATCGGATGTAACAGCATTTGGAATTACTTTCTTGATAAACCCGCAGCCGCTGCCCAGCTCGACGATGATTTTATTCTGATAACCCGGCACAGCATCCCGCAGCTGGTTGTAAAAATCGGTGTACAGCCTTTTGAGAAAATCTTTCTGCTGCAGGATTTCTCCATGTACCTGTGTTGCAGAAGGATCATCTAGATCAACAATCCCTTTGATCTGTACCGGCTGAAACCATTGGACAATTTCCCTGATCATTTGATTTCTGTCCTGCCCAGCCACTTGAGTTTCTTACATGCCACCCAGCTCATTTTCAGCAACAGCCAGCCGTGCCTGAACCGGCTGATATTTGTTGTCCCGTATTTGCGGGCTCGATAGGTTACGGGAATTTCAACAACTTTAAGATTCTGTTTAACCGCTCCGAAGATAAGATCGAAATCGCCGAAAGGATCAAAATCCCCGAAATACGAGCGGTTCTTTGCGATCAGATCATAGTTTTTTCTGGAGATCATTTTTGTCCCGCAGAGCGTGTCCCTGAATCTCTGCTCCAGCAGCCAGCTGAATAACAAACCGAAAAACTTGTTGCCCAGCAGATTCAGAAACCTCATGGCCTGCTTTTCCATGGGATATACCAGCCGTGAGCCGTTGATGTACTCACCCTTGCCGTCTCGCAGAGCCCTGAAGAACTTCGGCAGATCTTCCGGCGGCGCTGTCAGGTCCGCATCCTGAATGACCAGCACATCACCGGTAGCCGCCTCAAAACCTTTTCTGACGGCATCACCTTTGCCGACCCCGTCGCCCTGGTGCATCAGCCGGATTTTCAGGTGTGGATTTTCCCTGATGTGTCGTTCTATTTCTTCAGTGGTCCCATCCGTGCTGCTGCCGTCGACGAAGATTATCTCCGTTTCACGACCCATCTGCGGGATATGTCTTATCGCGTCCCTGATGTTGCCGCGTTCGTTTCTGCAGGGCACTATAACCGAAACGGATAGCTCTTCATTACCCTTTGTTCTTGGCACAGGTCTTGCTATCACCAGATTTATCAGGTTTAGCATCCGGAACACAGGCAGCGGTGAAAGCAGATAATTGCACAGCGTTGTAAAAGGAAAAATCCTTTTCGGAAGCATCAGGTATGAGCTGGTCCGGATAATATCAAAGTTGCTCAACCGAAGAAGGTTTGCAATATCTTCCGTTGGCAGCCAGTTCTGGTATGAACATGGCCGGCGAATTCTCACCAGCGAACCTAATCGCAACAGGCCTTCCCACAGGTAATTGTAATAGGTAATTACAATACGTGTATTTTCTTCGGTTGCTGCCCAGGCGCGTTCGAAAACCTGCTGGATATCGCGCCACCTGCCTAGCGAATTGCTGATCAGGATATAATCAAATTTTTCGTTCAGGTTCAGTTCGGCGGGGTCCGCTGCATGAAATATTAAATCCCCGAACCGTTTTCGGGCTAATTCGATTGCTGCCGGGTCAGGATCGATTCCGACACCATAGGCCGGCTTAACCGAGGCTAGCAGCTCCCCGCATTCACAGCCGAGATGCAGTACCCGGCTGTTGGGCCTGACAATCGAGCGGTATATCCTCTTCAGCCAGCCATAGTAATATCTGTTGCGTTTGCGCCAGCGAAGCAACTGATCTTCAGTCGTTATTCGGACGGTATTTGCCGTATTAACCATGAAAAAGAAATAACCTGTTGCCGGCGTAAATAAAGTAAAAGAAAAGTAAAAAATCTGTTCACCGCACAAATCTGGCATGTTGCCCCGGCTTCATCCGGCTGCATTTATGATTTTACCAAACATTTACTTACAAAATTTCTGTTGTTTGAAGATGATCTCAGAGGGGCAGGACCGCCCCTTTTGTTTAGATAACGCAATGATTCAAAAATCTGTGGAGATCGGCAGATTTGAAAATACTGATGGCCAATTACGAATTCCCACCGATAGGAGGTGGAGCAGGCAATGCACATCTTTGCCTGCTGAAAGAGTACGCATGCATCGATGATCTTGAAGTGGATGTTTTAACTTCCGCGCCCAAACCGGGTTTTACTATCGAAAAATTTTCGAGAAATATAACTATATATAAAGTAGGGCTGCATAAAAAAGACCTCCACTTTTGGCGCAAGATCGAAGTGATCGAATGGCTTCTCAAGGCCGAGTTTCATTATCGCGGGCTTCTCAGGCAAAACCATTATGATCTGGCACATGCTTTTTTTGCCTTCCCCACTGCCTGGCTTTGCTATCGTTATGCCGCTAGGCTGCCGTATATTATTTCTCTTCGGGGTTCGGATGTACCTGGTTTGAATCCGCGTCTGGCACTTGATTATAAACTTCTGGCGCCTGTGTTCCGACAGATATGGAAAAATGCCGTCGCCATAGTTGCCTGTAGCGAAGGGCTTCGTAAACGAGCACTGCAGTTTTTGTCTACTGTTGATATAGATGTCATCCCGAACGGGGTGGATATAAGCAGATTCAGCCAATCGCACCCCAGAGACAACCTGCAGATATTTCGGCTGCTAACCGTTGGCAGGCTCTCGGCAAGCAAACGCATCGAGCTTCTTATTGCCGCTGTTGCGCAGATGAATAAAAAATATCCCGGAATTACGCTGACCATCGCGGGCGGGGGGGGCCTGCAGGAAAACCTGCGAAAGATTGTTGAACAAAGCCGCCTGCAGGGCATTGTCAGAATACTTGGATGGATTCCTTCCTGGAAGATGCCCCAATTGTATCAACAGCATGATTTGTTTGTCTCTGCTACAGCGCAGGAGGGGATGAGCAACGCGATGCTGGAAGCGATGGCCTCAGGCCTGCCTGTGGTTACAACCGCCTGTGAAGGCACCGACGAGTTGATAACTGACAACGGCATCGTGGTCAACGACGCCGAACCATCTGCAATAGAGCACGAAATCCTTGCGCTGTTTCATGATCACCAGAAATACATCCGGATGTGTGCCGCTTCGCGAATAAAAGCTTCGGCATTTCGCTGGGAACGTTTAGCTGGCGAATATCTGGAGACCTGCCGAAGGGCAATTTGATACATTAATAGGATTTTCAATGTGAAAAGATTTTTTTGCGTAACAATAGATACCGAGCCAGACTGCGATACCCGGTGGAGGCGTTCTGCTCCTTTGTCCTTTGATTCCGTTCTGATTGGTATTGCCGGGATACTGCGCCCTGTATGGCGAAGGTTTGATATCATGCCGGTGTATTTTGTTTCACCCGAAGTGCTCGACAATAAAGCATGTTGTGAGGTTCTGGGCGAAGAGATAACTTTGGGGGCTGAAATAGGCGCGCATCTGCACTCGGAATATATCGCCCCTGCCAGGAAATATAAAAAAATTGACGGAACTGTAAGTCTCGAGTTTCCATGCTATGCATACGATGCGGAAACAGAATCTGCCAAGATAAAAAACCTGACAGAACTGATTGAAAACAAACTAGGGATAAGGCCCGTATCCTATCGTGCCGCCAGATATGGTGCAGACCTGGATACGATAAAGAGCCTGGAAAAACTTGGCTACAAGGTCGACAGTTCTGTTACCCCCTGTATAAACTGGTCATCCAAAGGCGGGCCGGATCACTCACAAGCCCCGGATCAGCCTTATTTGATATCCGGGGATAACTATTATGCAGCCGGCAGCTCTTCGGTATTGGAGATACCTATAACGATTTCAAAAAAAAGATTCCCTTTTCCTGTCAACAACTGGCTGCTGTTCCGGTGGCTCAGACCTACACATATGACTGTAATCGAAATGAAGATGCTTATGAGGGAATTTATAGGCCGTTATGAAAATCCTGTGCTCAATATGATGTTTCATTCGATGGAGATTATACCCAAACGGACACCTTTTGTCAGGACGCATCTCGAACAGAAGATGTATTTGTACAGACTTGAAAAAATAATAGAGCAGTTAAGGAAAAATTCCTTTCAGAACAAAACTTTGACAATGGTCTACCAGGATAAATATGCGGAATGGAGCCGGGGTAACGCCGCTGCCTCCCGCACAGAGGCAAACTAGGTATGTGCGGGATAGCAGGGTTTAACTGGGCGGACCGATCCGCTATTGAAAAGATGACCGCTATGCTTCGGCATCGGGGGCCTGACGCGGAAGGTTACTATGTAGATAGCAATGTTTCGTTCGGCCACAGGAGACTGTCGATTATCGATACTTCCGCTAGAGGGCTTCAGCCCATGACGTTCGAAAATCTGGTTATCAGCTACAATGGCGAAATATATAATTTCAGGGAGCTTCGCGAACAACTCCGTTCGTACGGATATAAATTTGTTTCCGATACCGATACTGAGGTCGTCCTGTACAGCTATCATTTCTGGGGGCCGGCGTGCACGAACAAATTCAACGGTATGTGGGCTTTTGCTGTTTACGACATGAAAAACAACTACATTTTCCTCTCAAGAGACCGCTTCGGCATCAAGCCGCTCTATTATTATTTCGATGGCAGCCGGTTTATTTTCGCCTCGGAATTAAAAGCGATAAAAGTACACAATCTGGATATGACTGTCAGCACAGATGCACTGAACTTCTTTTTTTATCAGAAATATATCGGCGGCAACCTGACTATATTCAAGAATTGCTACAAACTGAAACCTTCTGAAAACCTGCAGTTTGATTTAAATCAGGCAAAGTTCTCCACAACAAAGTACTATGATCTTGGACAGCAGATAGCCCGGTATCAGACTGTACCTCTTGATGAGAGACTCGAATTGGTTGAGGAACTTCTCATCGATGCGGTTGAAAAAAGACTTGTTTCCGATGTCCCCATAGGCAGCTTTCTTTCCGGCGGCGTAGATTCATCGCTGATATCGGCAATTATCAGTAGCAGGCATGATAACTTCGATACCTTCTCAATTGGCTTTAAGGACAAATCCTATAATGAGCTTGGCTGCTCTGCACAGGTTGCCGAGCATATCCATACTCGACATCACTACGATTACATGCAGATAAACGAAGATTTGATCGAATTCATTGTGGAAAATATGGATGAGCCCTTTGGAGATTCTTCCGTACTGCCGACATATCTTCTCTCAAAAATTGCCCGGCAAAAGGTTACTGTCTCTCTTTCCGGCGATGGTGGTGACGAAGTCTTTGGCGGATATGACACTTATAAAGCATATGAAATTGCCCGCTATGTGCCGCCGGCAGTAGTGAAATTATCAGCCAGGCTCGTTTCGCTGCTGCCTGCTTCAGATAAAAAAGTTACCGGGTCACTAAAGATGGAACGGTTTGTGCGCAGTTTTACTGCACCGCCAAACCGGCGCCATCTGGACTGGATGGCAACTTTCCCGGACACGCACAGACAGATATTACTCGAAGACCGCTTCTCTAATACCGAGTCCATTATAAACTGCCGATTTGGAAAAGACCTTCTTTCAATACAATTGAATGATATTCAGAATTACCTGGCTGAAGATATTCTAAAAAAAGTTGACCTTGCATCGATGCTCAACAGCCTTGAAACACGTGTGCCTATGCTTGATTACCGTCTTGTCCCTGCAGTTTTGTCACTACCGAACAGATACAAAATCAGAAAACTGCAAACAAAATGGTTTCTAAAACAGATCGCTTCGGCCTATCTGCCGCGAGAGATTATACACAGGCCCAAAAGAGGTTTTACTGTTCCGCTTTCCCACTATGTAAGAACAAGTCATCTGATCGGCGAGTTTCTTACAAACCGCCGCTATTTTGAACACAGTATGCTCAACTATAATTATGTTCAGCAGATGTTCAGCGATCACATGAATAGAAAAACCGATAATGCCAGGCAGTTATGGCTCTGTTTCGTGTTTAACGCATGGCTCCATAAAAACGGCAGAAAATTTAATTAAGTTTTAATATTTTCCCGGCAACAATGTGCTAAATACAACTGGTGATCGAAAATTGTATTTAAGAATTAACTTAAAGCATCTATTGCAGAAAGGATTTAATAATGCTGGTCTTAAGCAGACGCCAGGATGAAACAATAATATTCTCGGATAACATTGAAGTTACGGTTCTTGACATCCAGGGCAAAAAGGTCAAGCTTGGCATTACCGCTCCAAGGGATATTCGGGTATTGCGAAAAGAAACACTCGGCAAGACGGATTATCCCCCGTCGCCTGTTGTTTCTGATGAACAACCTCAAACAGTTGCCCATTCAACTGAATTACCTGAGGATGCCTCCGCCGGCAAGTGAGTTGTTCCTGAATATGGCGAATTTGCCCAGGTCGGGTATCTGGCCGAAAGGATCCACGCAAACAGGGCGGGCAAGTTTCATTCTGACATCGGCGGCTTGCAATGGCATAAGCTGCTCAGCATCACCAGTAGCGGCGTCTATATGGGGCGGCTCGACAATGTTGGAAATGTGCTCTATTCGAGCGATGCAGCAGCATGTTTCGAAACGAATTTTAACCTCGTCGCCTGTTTTGAGTCCGGACGAATCGGTCCAGAAAACATGCGTAACGATATAATCGGTTGTCAGAGGCGCCGAACAAAGATTGCACCCGACAAGGCCTCTTTCGAGATGTTGTGAGTCCCGCAACAGCAGGCCGACCCATTGACCTGGCCCGGCAGAGTGAACAGATTGACCATCGACTATAACCTCAAGAATTTCTGTTGTATACAACTGCGGCGTAAATGTTATCTGCTGCCCCTTAATTATTCTGCCGGTCAATATACGGCCCTGCACCTCCCTTCTGCCGGCGCATATGCAAACACATTCGACGACGAAGCGAAGTGGAAATTGGCTGCACCGCTTCGAAGGATAAAGCAAATCGAGAGATTTCATCAGCATTGGTGCCGTATTCCAGGGCATATTTGTCCCTTCCGATGTGATGTTGTCGCCATAACTCGCAGAAGCAGGAATCACTGAGGCGATATTAATTCCAATTGCTCGCAGATATTCATCAACTTCTTCGGATACATCCCAGAATCTGAGCCTGTCATAATCAGTAAGATCCATCTTGTTTATGATTACGATTGCCTGTTGAATCCCAAACATGCCCATTATGTACACCTGATTCCAGGTCTCAATGCCTGGACCTTTAAGACAGTCTACAACGAGTATTGCTGCATCTGCTGTGTGCGTGTTATCCACCATATTACTCAGAAAGCCTCCATAGCCGGATGTATCAATAAGAATATAATCACGCATGGCAGTGCTGAATCTGAATTTGTCGTGATTCAGCACGGATGGCTCAAGCTGTTTAATTTGTGATTCTGCAATACCATATCCTTCTAGCCGGACAGTGAGCCTGGGACTGGCATTGTTATTTTTGGGTGTATCAAAAGAAAAACCTCTTTCATAAAGAAGTCTTTTTATGATTGCGGATTTGCCGTGTTGCTTGTGTCCGGCGATCATGATTTTGAAGTCTTCCATCTATGTATGTCCTCCAAGAAAAAACGCTTAATCCTGAATTCATCAAACGTGGTTTGATCACAGCTACAGATTCTGGCGAGACCTGATAAGAATAAAAGTAAAACAAAAGTAAATAATCATGTATCAGTCGCGTTGTTTCATTGTGCAGACACATCAAACTTGATTACCATACCAGGTTGAATTGGGTAAGATAGGAAACTTTCCTGTTGTGATTTGAATGTTTTTTTTGTCTCCGGTGCCATACAGTTGGCACTGCAAAAAAAGAAATGTTTCTCAAGCTTCTGTTAAGTGGCTATGTTCTGGGCTTATGAAAACTGTCAAACTACTTCGGGGAAATTTGGTAATGAAACACAAGAAATTTTTGCCGAATCCGCTACATTCCCCATGGAAGCAAAAAGGTTTACTTATATTTTACTTTCAATAACAAACAGTGCCGACTAGATGTAACAGTTGGCATTGAGGCTGTGGTAACTCATGTGATGCTGGTATAAGGGATTCAGGGCCATGCTGACAAGGATGTCATATATAAGGATTTTTACGGAGAGCTTCGATCCAGCCGTCACACCCGGCCTGAAGATGTTGTCAGTAAAGTTCGTTATGTGCTTGGATGTCCTATGTGTTTACAAATGGCGCTACATATCGATCACAATTACCAGAGACAGACACATATTCGGCGCCATCTTGAGACGCTTGGTTTCAAGGTCCACAGGGCCTCCTCCACTTCCACAGCATGGAAGTTTGCTCGGGGCAATCGCTATCGGCTGGTTTTGATGCATTTTGAAACGACTGGTTCAGACGTATTCGAGTTTTGTTCTTTTCTTCGCGCAGGCTGTGCTGAAACGATTCTGATTGTGCTTATGAGGAGTGCCAAAATAGCAGTAATTGAGAAACTTTTTGACTACGGTGCAAACGACGTTGTTACAGGAGCAGAGGCTTCTGCGCGAATTCTAACCAAAAGAATATGTGCGCATCTGTTCCGTAACAGGACTGCTTTATACAAAAACGGCACTGTAAGACTCAGAAACACGATAGTAGATTTTCACCGGCGCGAGGTATGGTGCAACGGAACCATACGCAAACTGCGCGGAATTTCAGCAGATCTCTTGAAATATTTCCTGGATAATCCCAATCGTCCTGTATCAAGGGAGGAGCTTCTGCATTGCCATATATGGGCCGACTCTGTTTGTTCCTCGGCAAGAGAAGGAGGCAAAACGTTCGATATGCACGTCGGTAAACTTCGAAAAATAATTGAGCCGGACCCAACACGTCCGCAGATCATAACATCAGTGCGAGGAGTGGGATGGAAGCTCTCAGCCGATCCAAGCTGATATACGAAGCGGCGGCGCTACCGATATGGAGCGCCCACACAAGACCTTCTGCTTGCAGCACTTGGAGAATATACAGTAAAGAATATCCCTTAGCGCATAATCTGGATTAATACCTGCACTCTCCTCCTCCTAGTCCGGACCCGGAGCAGCATCTCCCCGATGAAGCTCCGGGTCATTATATCATCCCTTATGTAATAACCAATGGTAACTCATCTCATATGCAATAATGTTGCTTTATGACACCAGGATACATCGTGTCCGCTAACTCCGCAATAATGGGGCAAAAACCGGCAAATCTGCTTGCCATACCGCGCCATTTGCCATATTATACATCGTTTTGACTGAATTCTATGAACAATTTAACGTTAGTCTAGCCTGGAGGTTAAAACGTGGCTGATATCATTGATATTCGCAATATCGTGCTTCTTGGGCACGGCGGAAGTGGAAAAACCTCTATTGCCGAGGCCGTTCTGCACACAACCAACGCAACCAACCGACTTGGCAGTGTCGAAGATAAGAGCACCGTCTCCGACTATGACGAGGAAGAAAGACAGCGTCAGCACTCTATTTATTCAACGCTGATGCATGTCAACTACGCCGGTAAAACGATCAATATGATTGATACGCCCGGCTATCCGGACTTTATCGGAGCAGCGCTGGTTTCGATTCCTGCGGCTGAAGCGGCTATTATTGTAATCAGCGCTTCTGCGGGGATCGAGGTAAACACGCGAAAACTCTTCGAGGCCGCGATGAATGCGGGCAAGCCCAGGATAATCGTCATAAACAAGATTGACGCTGATAATATCGATTTGCCTGGCTTGATCAGGAATATACATGAAACGTTCGGTTCCGCATGTCGCTGTGCGAATCTTCCCGGCACCGACGAAAATACAATTATCGATTGCTTAACCAATGACACCGGTGATTCGCCGGTAATGGACGTTGCAACCGCGCATACTGAGCTGATAGAAAGCGTCATTGAAGCGGATGACAAGTTGATGGAGAGTTATCTTGGCGGCGAGGAAATCGGCGCCGATAAAATTGCTTCGGTTTTTGTCAAGGCTATGATGGCAGGAACAATTGTGCCGGTGGTCTTTACAAATGCTCGCAGGGAAGTCGGTATTACCGATCTGCTCGATATAATTACCAAATTTGTTCCCAGCCCGGCTGATGTTGAACCGGTAAAGGTGATAGCTGGCGAGAAGAGCGCCGAGATCAAGCCTGATCCTGCCGGACCTCTTGCCGGCTTGGTATTCCGGATCGGTTTTGACCAACGCTCAAATATGAAATATGCATCCATCCGTATTTTCGCAGGCAAGCTAACCCCAGAGACCGCCATGCTTGTGAACGAGGAAAGGAAACCCCTCAGGCCAGGCCATATTCTGAAGTTACAGGGCGGAGAAACCTCTGAAATTCAGGCTGGTATCACCGGAGATATAGTCACACTTGCAAAGATCGACGAGATCAGAATAGGCGATCTTGTTCATGATGGAAAGTTCCCCGGCAGGATCCAGATGCCGCGAATACCGACACCCATGTACGCTCTTGCTCTTGAACCTGCAGCGAGAGGGGATGAGCAGAAGATAAGTTCTGCTCTTGAGAAAGTCTCAGAAGAGAACATCTGTTTTAAGATCACGCGCGATCCTCAGACAAAAGAGCTTGTTATCAACGGCTTGGGAGACCTGCATCTGCGAGTCGTGCTTTCGAGGCTTGAGAAACGTTACAAACTTGCCGTGAAAACAAAACAGCCGAAAATTCCATATCGGGAAACAATCACGGGTAAAGCCGAAGGACATTATCGCCACAAAAAACAGACAGGCGGCGCTGGCCAGTTCGGGGAGGTGTACCTCCGTATAGAGCCTGCTGAGCGGGATTCTGATCCCCCCGTGCAGATAAGCTGGGATATCTTCGGAGGGACAATCCCTTCCCAGTATGAACCTGCCGTCGCCAAGGGAATTTTCGACGTGATGGAAAACGGCTTTGTAGCGGGATTCCCTATCCAGGATATAAAGGTTTCGGTCTATGACGGTAAGTATCATCCGGTCGATTCAAAGGAAGTTGCTTTTCGCGCCGCAGGCAAAGGCGCTTTTCTGGATGCCCTTGAAAAGGCAAAACCTGCCCTGCTGGAGCCGATAGTCAATATAGAAATTACGATCCCTGCCGCCAACATGGGTGATATAACCGGCGACCTGGCATCAAGACGAGGCCGTATCCAGGGACAGGAAATGCTTGCAGGCAACATGGTGGTTATCAAAGCCCAGGTCCCGCTCTCGGAGGTCGCCCAGTACGACAGCCAGTTAAAAAGTGTCACTGGCGGACAGGGAAGCTATTCGATGGAATTAAGCCATTATGAGCCTGTCCCGCCAAACGTTCAGCAGCAGGTTATTCAGCAGTACGCAAAGAAAAAAGTAGAGTCCTGATTCATAGTAATCACGCTTTAGTGTGAGGGCAGTTTATCTGTGGGGATAGAAATATTTTTAGGGTTATTGTTAGGTGAGATAGAGTGGTTTTTAGTGGTTTAAGGCAAGTTTTGGGCATTTTTCTGGGTTTGGGACTATGTTTTTTGCAGAAAGTTGACATTTATTAGTTGCATTTTTTAATTATCATGGTCAAATAACGTGTTATGGGGCATTATTCTTAACATCTCTCGGGAGTATGCCGCCTTTAAATTAAATCAGAGAGAACTTTTTTGAGCGGCCTGTCTATAGGCCCAGGAGTAACACAAGTGAGCACAGGTACAGTAAAATGGTTTAACGCAAGCAAGGGTTTCGGATTTATCGTTCCTGATGATGGGAGCGATGATTTGTTTGTCCATCATTCAGAGATCAAGGCCTCCGGGTACGCGTCTCTGGATGAAGGGCAAAAGGTTGAATTTGAAATTGGTCAGGGCAAAAAGGGCCCATGTGCGACCAACGTTATCCCCAAATAATTAAGGATACGGCTTGTAAACCGAAAGGCTCTGCTGGATAGCAGGGCCTTTTTTATTGTTAGGTTCGAAAACAAAAATAAGGTGCTTGAAATACCCAAGGCACCAAAAAGCGATGCGAGAAGTTTTGCAGCCTCTGGCTGAAAAAACTGTAGTTTATGATTTTGCAGTGAAGTAAAGGTGGAGCCATCTTCCGGAAAGATTCAGGATGAGGCAGAAGGCTCCTGCTGTGATTGTTTCTGCTGGTGGATAATGATTTTCTTTTTGTGGCAGTTTTTTTCAGACCAGAACCATGCTCGCATCTCGAGACCCGGAACAGAAGGAGGTTGCTCATTACTCCCCTTGACGATCGTTACTAGATAGGTAGCCGCTGACGGAGGCGGATAAGTTTGCTTTTCATATGGAAACGCCTTTCTTTCGGCATATAAAGTTATTCGAACATCAGGCGTTGCGATAATATCACCGGAGCCGGTATTTTCGTTGAGCCATTTGGCGGCATGTCTGTATCCGAGTTTGTCGCTGCGCAGCGGGCTGAGCAGTTTCGGCATGCAAACGGCAATACCGAGCACCAGCAGGACAAGAGCCCAGCGATCTGAATTCCAACGGCCGTAGCGCAGCAACCCCGGGAATCTGCTGTTGAGCCAGTCGGCGATTATCCGCAGACCTGTGGGGATGTAGAAGGAGGTAAACACGACTAATGGCAGACAATGTCTTGTGCTTATGTATCCGTAGTAGTAATGAAGTAAGGCCATTATGATAATATTGAACAGTATGAAAGCAGGCAGGATAATTTTCTCGGGATCGGTCGTGGTTGAACTCCTGGTGAAGCAGTGATAAAAGCCCAGCAGCAGGGCAGGAAGGAAAAAATATCTGAGATTTTTGCAGATACCGTCCGCCAGATCTGCTAATGCCGTCGCCACGCCACTGAAGAAATCAGAAGCCCTGCGTTCAGGATCAGGGCTGGAAATCTCGGGAGTCTGAGAGGAACTGAAACGGGCTGTTAGAGAATGAATAACCTCATGAGCCTTTGTCGGGAGGCACCTTTCGCTTTTTATCATATAAGGAATCGCAGGCAAAACAAAGGCTGTCAGAAGGACGACAAGTGCACAGAGTATTTTTGCTTTGCTCATGGTACGTTTAGTCCTGAAGAGGCTGATGATCAGCCACAGAAAAGCATAAATGAGCACTTGGGCGCACTCGGGTCGAATAATCTGTCCAAGGGAGGCGATCAAGCCGACTATGGCGAACATCCACCATTTCGATTTTTTTGCACCCCACAAGAGAAAGAAAAGTGCAGTTGCGAGGAATAGTATGTGGGGCCATTCCCTGAGAATGTCGCTCCCGAAATGTGCGGGTTCAGGGAGTATTATCAGGATAAAGACAGCCCAGAAGCTGTTCTTGGGGCCGACGAGGAATTTGCCTGTGAAATACAAGGGTATCAACGAGGCCAACCTGCAAAGAAGAGCTGCAAACTGGCCTGAGTAAATCCAGAGGTAGACGGAGGGGTTGTTGCTGAAAAGGGCGACAAACCTGTGAACCAGGAAAATGAGAAGGGGATAACCGGGCGGATGGTTTCTGGCAACATCGGCCAGGTCGTCACCAATCTTCCGGGCCTGTCCAATGTAAAAATCACCGTCTTTTGTAACCAGGACGGTATTGATGATTATGTAGATACCGATCGCAAGAGTCACCATAAATAAAAGTCCGATGTGAGCGAGATCATTTTTTGCTGTTGAGTTGTTTTTTTCGCGGTTAAAAAGCATTGTAAATTGTTTTATTCCATGTTAGTTCACGAAAAACTTGTGAAATACAAGGCTGCATGATACCAAGGTGCTGTCCGCATAGGCAAGTAATTTGTTTGTTTTGAGGTTGCACGGCCTGATACACAAGATGGATTCGATCTAATGGAGCAAAGAGCAAATTTTGGCAACAAAAATCTTGAATCGATACAAAAAGATTTTATAATTGACTTTGGACAGACTTTGTAACCTCTGCGGGTATAGCGGTCGTATATACCCAAAAGAAGCTGGGAAAATAACGAAAATCCGAGTAATGGGGACAATCTGACGGTATTAAGGCAAATTAATGGCCGGGTTCGCGGGGGTTCAAAAGATGGATGAAATTCTCAAACTAACACATCAGACACGTAGAGGATAAATTTAGTGATATAGAAGCAGGCTATTTATATAATGAAATGTCGGATTGCTTATATCCAACCTAAAGAGGTGGAATATGAAAAAACAATTCTATTTGACTTTGCTGGCTTCACTTTTATTACTAACACCTGCCGGGGCTATTCAACAGCTAAATGATATAAACGACTTGCAAAGCTTGCAGAACTATCTGCATTTCGCCTTATTGAATAACGCTGATCTTAAATCAAAGTTTGAGGAATGGAAGGCAGCTTTAGAACAGGTCCCGCAGGCAAAAGCATTGGATGATCCCAGATTTACTTATAGCTACTTCATAGAAGAAGTTGAAACACGCGTTGGTCCTCAAAGAAATAAGTTCGGTATTATGCAGGTATTTCCATGGCTTGGCAAAATCGAGGCAAGAGGCGATGTTGCCGCAGCAAAAGCAAAAGCCGTGAAACAAAGATATGAAGCCGGCAAGTTAAAGCTTTTTTGGCAGGTAAAAGATGGTTTTTATGAATTTGCGTATCTGGCTGCCGCTATTGATATAGCCAAAGAGAACCTTGAATTGCTGAAGCATTTTGAAGAGATTGCACGAACTAAATATAGAGCTGCCACGGCAACACATCCTGACGTAATCCGTGCACAGGTAGAATTGGCAAAGCTTGAGGATATTCTGAAAAGTCTGGAGGAACTCAGAAAACCAACAGTTGCAAGGCTCAATTCGGTTCTCAATCGGCCAATTGATGCGGAATTGGCTTGGCCTGAGAAAGAACCAATAAGACAGGTCAGGTTTAGTCGACAGCATATCATCGAGTCATTGGTAAAGAATAATCCTGAACTCGCTGAGCTGAACTGGGAAGTTGAGGCCGCGAAAGCTGAGATTGAATTGGCTAAGAAGAAGTTTTATCCTGATATAGGCGTAGGAGTTGACTGGATACAAACAGACAACGCAGCTTCTCCGGGGGTTCGGGATAGCGGAAAGGACCCGATTGTTTTGATGTTTTCAATGAATATCCCATTGTGGCAGGACAGTTATAAAGCTGCTGAGCGACAGGCCAAAGCTAATGTCAGAAAAAGTCAGCAGCAGAAAATAGATACCGAAAACAAAACAATAGCTCAAACAATACAGGTGCTGTACGATGTCGAAGACAGCCAAAGGAAGATGCATCTTTACGGGGACGTTCTAGCCTCGAAAGCCCAAGAGCTTGTTCAGACCTCAGAGGCTGCTTATAGAGCAGGTACGATAGATTTTCTTTCATTGATAGATGCTCAGCGCATGCTGCTTAAGTACAGCTTGGACTACGAAAAGGCAGTTACTAATAATCAACAGAAACTCGCTGAACTGGAAATGCTGATCGGCACTGAACTGTGAACTGAGGGCATGGGAATACTTCAATGAATAATTGTGTATCTATATTCTAATTTGGTATGAATTTATAGAATCCTGAGGCATACAAATGACAAAGATAGTTCTCAAAACCTGGTTTAGGCGAACAAGGTTAAAAGTACCGGCAATTATTTTAGTTGCTTTTATTGCCGGTTATTTGGTTAGAGGCTCTGGCACTTCGAACAAATCCTCTCTGCAGGAAGGTGCTGTCCCTGCGCCCGCCGAGCATAAACAGCAGTGGTGGACCTGCTCTATGCATCTCCAGATTCGTCAGCCTAAGCCGGGTAAATGTCCTATTTGTTTTATGGATCTGGTACCGGTAGATAGCAGTGGCGAAGCAGGTTTGAGAGAAATCTCCTTCTCCGAAGATGCCTTGAAACTTATGGAGGTTCAGACCATACCTGTAGAGCGTAAATTCGTCGAAGCCCAGATCCGAATGGTAGGTAAGATCGATTACGATGAGACTAGGTTAAAACATATCACAGCATGGGTTCCAGGACGAATCGACCGTCTTTATGTCGATTTTACAGGCATACAGGTAATCAAAGGTGACCATATGGTCTACCTTTACAGCCCTGAACTCATAAGTGCACAAGCTGAGTTTCTGCAGGCGGCCAAGTCTGTACAGAATATAAAACCTGACAGTTCCGAACTTATCGAAAGGTCGATACGAGCAACTCTCGAGGCTGCAAGTGAAAAGCTAAGATTACTGGGACTTACCGAAAAACAGATTGCAGAAATAGAAAAAAGCGGCCGACCCACCGACTATATAACTATTTATGCACCAATCGGAGGTATCGTAATTGACAAACATGTTACCGAGGGGACATATATCCAGACAGGTACAAAAATATACACAATTGCCGACCTTTCCCGGCTTTGGGTTCAATTAGATGCCTATGAGTCGGATATGATGTGGATTCGATATGGACAACAGGTCGAATTTATTACAGAGGCATACCCCGGGGAGGTTTTTAAGGGCAGGGTAAGTTTTATTTCACCAACGGTTGATCCCAAAACCAGGACAATCAAAGTGCGCCTCAATGTCTCCAATCCCGAAGAAAAACTAAAACCAGAAATGTTTGTCCGGGCTATTGTCCGGTCAAAGATTGCCTCAGGAGGCAAAGTCATGGATGCTGACATGGCAGGCAAATGGATTTGTCCGATGCATCCTTCTGTTGTCAAAGAAACAGCAGGTAAATGCGATATTTGCCGGATGGATTTGGTAACGACCGAATCACTTGGGTTTCTCAAAGCGGATTTGCCGGACAAGGCTCCGCTCGTAATTCCCGCTGCCGCTCCTCTGATAACCGGCAAAAGAGCGGTCGTATATGTACAGAGGCCGGACGCCGAAAAACCGACATTCGAAGGCAGAGAGGTAGTTCTTGGCCCAAGAGCAGGCGACTACTACCTCGTCAGAGAAGGGCTTGCTGAAGGCGAGATTGTTGTCTCAAAAGGTAATTTTAAGATTGATTCAGCCCTTCAAATCCAGGCTAAACCAAGCATGATGAACCCCCAGAGCCAAAGAGCCCCGATAGAAAGTCAAATACATGATCACTAAATATAAACCGAAATATTTTGAAAGGAAAGCAAAAATGAAAAGTAGAATGGCACAATCCGGAATGATTCTTGTTTTGTTGTTAACTCTGTTACTGATTGCTCTGGCGACAATCGGCTGTAAAAAGAAATCAGAGCCTGCACCAGTAACGGAAACCGAAAAAGCAGTTTCTACAGCAATTGAGCAGACAACTTGCCCCGTAATGGGTGGAGCTATAAATAAAGACATTTTTACTGAATACAAAGGTAAAAAGGTTTATTTCTGCTGTCCCGGCTGCAAGGAGCAATTTGACAAAGAACCAGAAAAATACCTGGAGAAACTGCCTCAGTTTAGCGATTAGAAGGCGGGGGACGCTCATAAAAGACGTGTATTGGCATGGAAGAAAACATTAAGCAGAAGAATCCGCTGCTGGACAAAGTAATACGTTTTTGCCTTGAGAATAAGCTGATAGTATTGCTTATCCTGTTGGCTTTAATCGGTTGGGGCATATTGGTCACCCCTTTTGACTGGGAGCTTGAGTTTCTGCCAAGAACACCCGTTCCGGTTGATGCGATACCGGATATCGGTGAAAACCAGCAAATAGTCTTTACCGAATGGCCGGGCAGGTCTCCTCGGGACATTGATGACCAGATAACATATCCTTTAACGTCTGCTTTGCTTGGTGTTCC
Source organism: Planctomycetota bacterium (assembly GCA_043816955.1). GTDB lineage: Bacteria > Planctomycetota > Phycisphaerae > Sedimentisphaerales > CAYZTY01 > JBDRHL01. The sequence goes on from JBDRHL010000026.1 coordinate 31,216, forward strand.
CGGCGTTAAGACGATCCGAAGTCAATCAATGTTCGGTTTTTCTTCCATATATGTCATCTTCGAAGAATTCTCATGGTTTGAACGAAACATTGCAGGTAAAGATATATACTGGACACGCAGCAGGATATTGGAAAAGCTCAATAGTTTACCTGCTGATATGCTTCCTGAAGGTGTTCAACCGACTTTAGGGCCTGATGCAACAGCTTTGGGACAGATTTTTTGGTATACACTCGAAGGTAGAGATAAAGACGGCAATCCGACCGGTGGCTGGGATTTAGATGAACTGCGAAGCATTCAGGATTGGTACGTGCGCTATGCACTGACCAGTGCCGAGGGCATAAGTGAAGTTGCCTCGGTCGGAGGATTTGTAAAGGAATATCAGATAGATGTCGACCCCGATGCAATGCGTGCTTTCGGGGTGGGATTGGATGAGATTTTCAATGCTGTAAGGGCTTCAAATGTCGACGTTGGTGCTCGCACCATCGAGATAAACAAAGTTGAATATGTTATTCGAGGCCTTGGTTTTATAAAAGAGCTGTCGGATATTGAAAAAACTTCGATAAAGGTCAGAGATAATGTCCCCGTATACATTAAGGATGTATCCAAAGTTTCTCTTGGACCGGCATTGAGGCGGGGCGCGCTTGATAAAGGTGGAGCTGAAGCTGTAGGTGGCGTAGTTGTTGTGCGCTGCGGCTATAATCCTTTACAGGCCATAAAAAATGTAAAAGAAAAAATAGAGGAAATTACACCGGGACTTCCCCGGAAAACCCTGCCCGACGGAACAGTTTCACAGGTTAAAATAGTCCCCTTTTATGACAGAACCGGACTCATCTATGAAACGCTTGGTACATTGGAAATCGCTCTAACTGATGAAATCCTCGTTACCGTCATCGTGGTAATTGTGCTGGTTATACATCTAAGATTTTCAGTATTGATAAGTGCTGCTCTGCCGTTAGCGGTCCTGTGCTGTTTTATTGCAATGAAATTATTCCATGTCGACGCAAACATAGTGGCTTTATCAGGAATTGCAATCGCAATTGGCACAATTGTTGATATGGGAATTGTAATTTGCGAGAATATAATAAGGCATCTCAAAGAAGCAGGCGAAAATGAAAACAAGCTTGAAGTGATTCATCGTGCCTCAAGTGAGGTAGCCGGCGCCGTCCTCACAGCAGTTGCAACCACGGTTGTAGGGTTCCTGCCGGTGTTTACAATGACCGGCCCGGAGGGAAAACTATTTAAGCCTCTGGCATTTACAAAAACCTTTGCCTTAATCGCTTCAGTAATAGTTGCAATAACGATAATACCCCCGGCCGCACATATTCTGTTTACGAGAAAATTCAACCTGAACAGAATAGCACGCTTTATCCTCGGTATAGTACTGATTGCCGTCGGTATTATCGCATGGATTGCGCTGAACTGGTGGCTCGGAGTAATTGTTCTCGCTATAGGATTCTACCAGCTCTTGGGAAAATATCGCTTCCCCAAAACCGATAATCGTCGTTCTTTAACAGCTAGTATATTAGCTATTGTCCTTGTCGGCGTCATGCTCACCAGCCACTGGCTTCCATTAGGGCCAGCCAAAGGTATGTTGTTAAATTTAATTTTCGTGGCAATTTTGATTGGTGGCCTGCTTTGGTTTTTCCGGATTTTCCAGAAATTCTATTCAAAGATTCTAAACTGCTGTCTCGAGCATAAAGCTGCTTTTCTATCCATCCCAGCGGTAATTATTATAGCAGGAGGCCTTATCTGGGCCGGGCTCGGAAAAGAATTTATGCCGCCTTTGGATGAAGGCGCATTTTTGTATATGCCTACAACGATGCCTCACGCTTCGATTGGTGAGGCACTAGATGTTTTGCAGAAACAAGATACCGCATTCCAGTCAATACCAGAGGTCGGATCAGTAGTAGGAAAGATCGGAAGGGCCGAAACTCCACTTGACCCCGCACCGGTATCAATGGTTGAAACAGTGATAAACTATAAACCTGAGTATATATTAGACAAGGATGGCCGAAGAATAAGATTCAGATATGATAAGAGTAAAGACAAGTTTGTACGTGATGAAAATGGTCGGCTGATACCGGATAAACGCGGCAGGTTGTACAGACAATGGAGAGACCATATAAACAGCCCCGACGATATCTGGGACGAAATAGTAAAAGCAGGTCAGATCCCCGGAACTACAAGTGCACCTAAATTACAGCCGATAGCGGCCCGCATTGTAATGCTGCAGAGCGGTATGCGGGCGCCAATGGGAATAAAAATCAAAGGACCTGATCTGGACACAATAGAAAAAGTTGGTCTGCAGCTTGAGCGGCTTCTTAAAGAAGTCCCTTCCGTAGAGCCCTCCGCTGTTATCGCTGATAGAATCGTCGGTAAGCCATATCTGGAGATCGACATAGACCGCGATGCTATCGCAAGATACGGAATCAGTATTCGCAAAATTCAGGATGTCATAGAGGTTGCTATTGGCGGCAGACGCGTAACAACAACTGTTGAAGGAAGACAGCGCTACCCTGTGCGCATCAGATATGCCAGGGAGCTAAGAGACCAGATCGAAACCCTTGGCACAATTCTGGTACAGGGAGCTGACGGTGCTCAGATACCCCTGATTCAGTTAGCTGAAATTCGTTATGTTAGAGACGCACAGGCCGTTAAAAGCGAAGATACTTTTCTGGTTGGATATGTGCTTTTTGACAAAAAAAGCGGCTTTGCAGAAGTGGATGTTGTCGAACAGTGCCGACAATATCTCAAAGAAAAAATCAATGAAGGAAAACTCGTTATTCCATCAGGAGTAAGTTACAGTTTTGCCGGCATGTACGAAAATCAGATTCGGGCACAGAAAACACTTATTGTGGTTGTTCCATTAGCCCTGTTTCTTATTTTTATGATTCTTTATTTCCAGTTCAAATCCACGATCACGAGTCTCCTGGTATTTTCCGGAATAATCATTGCTTGGGCGGGCGGCTTTTTGATGATATGGTGTTACGCCCAGCCGTGGTTTTTCAATTTCGGTGTTTTCGGCGTCAACTTAAGACAGCTTTTCCAGATGCACCCCATTAATTTAAGTGTTGCGATATGGGTAGGCTTTCTGGCCCTTTTTGGAATAGCTTCAGACGATGGCGTAGTGATGTGTACGTACCTTGAGCAAATTTTCAGAACGGCAAAACCAGGCAACATATCTGATATTCGCTGCAAAGTGATAGAGGCCGGAACCCGTAGAGTTCGGCCATGCCTTATGACAACCGCTACAACAATTCTTGCTCTTATCCCTGTTCTCACCTCAACTGGCCGAGGCTCTGATATAATGGTGCCTATGGCTATACCCGTCTTTGGCGGCATGACAATTGAAATTCTAACGATGCTTGTGGTGCCGGTCTTATATAGCTCCGTTAAAGAGTTTAAGCTCGGCAAACACTTACATATCCAGTAATCCGTCAGGGAGGTTTGGCGGCAGTGGCGCAGGGCGCTGGCAGGAGGATTTGACGTATATGATTTTTTCCCCCTGGGCAGCTTCATGGATAGTCTGCATAATGTCCAATACATGGAACGCAATCTCTGCGCTTGCGCGGTGGGCTCTGCCGAAAAGCAGGGCATAAGCCATGTCAGCAGGTCCGAGCCCCCTACTCGGTTTGTCGTAGGCATGTGTGATAAGTACTTCGTTCCATTGAGTCTGGTCCTCAAGGAGGATCTTTACGGGGCCTGCGAAGGAGTTGGGGTTGGCAACAAGCAGTGAACCTTTTGTACCATAGATTTCGAGGTTGGGCATTGTGTGGGCGATGACATCAAAGCTGGTTACGAGTGTGGCGATAACGCCGCAGTGGAAGTTCAAAATTGCTGCTACATGTGTCGGGACTTCGACTTTTATTTTTCGGCCTTGGAAAGGCCGGCTGAGAATGGTGCGGTATTGCCTGGTAATTGCGGTTGATGCTGTAACACTTTTTACAGGGCCCAGGAGGTTTATCATTGCGGTAAGATAGTAGGGCCCCATGTCAAACATGGGCCCTGCGCCATATTGGAAAAAGAATTCCGGGTCTGGATGCCACTTTTCTGGCCCGGCAGACAACATGAATGCGCTTACCGCAAGGGGAGTTCCGATGGTTCCTTCGTCAATGACTTTTCTTGCGGTCTGCAGGCCGGCCCCCATGAAAGTATCTGGTGCGCATCCGATCAGGAGTTGTTTTTGTTTTGCGATTTTCAGGAGCTTTTCGGCCTGGACGCGATCCGTCGCGAGAGGCTTTTCGGAATAAAGGTTTTTCCCGGCATTGAGAATCGCTGCTGAAATGTCCGCGTGAGCCTTTGGAGGTGTCAGGTTCAGCACGATCCGGATTTGTTTATCGGCAAGGAGTTGTTCTGCAGTGCATGCCCTGCGGAGGTTATATTTTTTTGCTTTTTCACGAGCCCTGTCCATGTCAATATCCGCACACGCTGCAACTTCGATTATTTCCATGGTCACGCATCTTGAGAGATACGCATCGCTGATATTGCCGCATCCAATGATGCCAACTTTGATTTTCATGTCTTTGTCTATTTCGATACCCATAGCATATCTCTTGCAATGATTTTTAAAACTTTGCGTCCCCGCCGTCCTCCACGTAAAAACAACGCCTTTTTCAAGGTTCCTGCTCTATGCTGTCGGTTCCGCTGGAGAACGATCATATCAGATAAAGATGCTTGACTCAAGAAATGATATACAATGGCAGGTTGGGTTAATTTCCCTTGCAATACTGCCGGAAGAAGTGTAATTTATAATAATTAAGGTGCCCGCGTAAATGTGTTCGGGGCCTTGGCGAATTTTTTGAAAAGAGTTTTGGGTCGGTGCCCGAGCGGCTAAAGGGAACGGGCTGTAAACCCGTTGGCGTAAGCCTACGTTGGTTCGAATCCAACCCGGCCCATTTTTCTTTTTGGGGGCTGTTGCGCCTGAATTAATCCTTTAATCGCGAAAAGCCATAAAAATTATTGACTAATTAAAAACTGTAAACGTTCAGGCGGATTTGGCTAAATCGCCTTCTGGTTTTATTAACGATGGAGCATACCATTGGGGCTTGAGTTTTCAGATTAGTTATGGAGAAAAAGTGGTTTTGAGTCGAAAATTTTGTTTGAACTATTGTTTTTACCCCTTATAATCCGATATATAATTATAATCAAGGATGAGTATGGCGGGGAATAAGTGTATTGCTGATGTACCAGATACCTGTGTGTCGAAAAAAGGACGGCTTTGGGGCGGTACTTGGGGGCACATAGAAAGGGAAATCCATCGGCAAATTTTTTGCAGTTTGCCTCAAATGTTCTGCCTGGCCTGTTATGGATTAGTGAAATCCATCTTTTTGGAAAATAATTCATTCACTCTTTATTATGGGGGAGCTTTGCACGGATGCTGAGCAAAAGCCACCAATCCGGCAGAAAAACAGGGATCGATATCTTAGGCGATGTTCCCTGGGGCACCCATCTTTGCCTGTTCTACGAAACCGAAAAAGATTTGATTGATATTCTGGTTCCATATTTTAAGGCCGGCCTGGAAAGCAACGAGTTCTGTGTGTGGGTAACTTCGGAGCCTCTTACAGTAAAAAAGGCCAAGGACGCTTTAAGTGTTGCTGTACCTGATTTTGACCGGTACTTGGAAAAAGCCCAGATAGAAATTATCCCACATGACCAATGGTATCTCAAAGACGGCGTTTTTGATCTGCAAAGAGTTCTCAGGGCCTGGATTGATAAGATTGCCTACGCTATTTCCGCTGGTTTCGATGGCATAAGGGTAACGGGCAATATCGCTTGGCTTGAAGCAAAAGACTGGGAAAATTTTGCTGATCATGAGAGACAGGTAGATAGCGAGATTGATGAGTACCAGATGCTGGCAATTTGTTCCTACCCCTTAAATAAATGTAGTGTATCCGAAATTTTAGACGTAATTAGCAGCCACGGCTCGGCCCTTATCAGACGCCAAGGCATGTGGGAGTTAATTGAAAGCACTGGACGAAAAAAGGCCGAAAAAGCTCTGAAGGTCAATGAAAACAAGTATAAAACACTTCTTGAGAACCTGCCTCAGAAGATATTCCTGAAGGATACCAACTCGGTCTACGTATCCTGCAATGAAAATTATGCTGCGGACTTAAAAATCAAGGCCGCAGAGATTGCAGGAAAAACAGATTATGATTTCTTCCCTGAAGAATTAGCCGAAAAGTACAGAGCCGATGACAAGAGGATTATGAAATCCGGCAAGACCGAGGATATTAATGAAAAATATGTGCAGCGAGGAAAAGAGGTATTCGTTCATACAGTCAAAACACCCGTGAAAGATGGAGCAGGTAATGTCATCGGGATACTGGGTATTTTCTGGGATATCACAGCACAGAGACAGGCTCAGAAAAGGTTGTTAGACTATCAAAAACGGCTGCGAGACCTTACATCGGAGATGTCATTAACGGAGGAGCGTGAACGAAGACGAATAACAGTCGAACTGCACGATCAGATCACGCAGCAATTAATTCTTTTCAAAATCAATTTAGGTTCATTGCCAAAGGAACAATTACCATCAGAGCTTGCCAAATCTTTAGATGGAATTTACCGGAATCTTGACCGGATAATTGGCGATACCCGCACATTGACATTTGATTTGAGTTCACCCACACTGTATGAATTAGGGCTTGAAGCCGCTATAAGAGAGTGGCTCCACGAGGAGGTTCAGGAAAAACACAAAATCCACACTGAATTTGAGGATGACGAGCAGCCTAAACCTTTGAATGATGATGTTCGTGCCCTGTTATACAGAGCAGTGAGGGAGTTGCTGGTCAACGTAGTCAAACACGCACAAGCCCAAAATGTTAAGGTTTCTATTGGTAGAGATAACGATAAGGTAAGAATCGAGGTCGCAGATGATGGAGTCGGTTTCATACCATCGCCGCAGTTAAACAAAACAGGAGGTTTCGGGCTTTTCAGCATTCGCGAGAGGCTGAACTATCTTGGCGGCAGTATTGATATAGAGTCTAAAACCGGCCAGGGAACACATATTACACTTATAGCACCAATAAAACGTGAAAAAACTGAAAACAATAGTGAAGTTGATAGGGATAATTATGAGCATAAGGATTTTAGTGGCGGATAATCATGGAATACTGCGGCAGGGTATTGCTTCTTTGATTGAAAAACAAGGTGATATGGAAGTGGTTGGCGAAGCTGATAACGGATTGCATGCTGTGGAAATGGCCCGCGAGCTTCGACCCGATGTGGTTATTATGGATGTAACCATGCCGGTGCTGAATGGTATCGAAGCTACACGCCAAATCAAGGAGGAACTGCCGGAGACTAAGATACTGGCTTTGTCAATACATGCCAATAGGGAGTTTGTGTTGGATATGGTAAGGGCAGGTGTCTCAGGTTATATGGTCAAAGAGTGCGTCCTTGATGATTTAGTCCAGGCTATTAAAGCGGTTATGGATAATCAGTCATATCTGAGCCCTCAGATTGCAAGTATTGTTCTGGAGGGCATTACAAAAGATTGTATTTTCGATTCAGCGAATAGGTTTAAGGAAATCCTGACTCCGAAAGAAAAACAGATACTTCAACTCTTGACCGAGGGCTGTTCGGCAAAACAGATTGCTGCCCAACTCAGCCTGAGCGTTAAGACCATCGAAGCAAACCGCAGACAGATTATGGAAAAGACAGATGTTGATAACCTTGCAGCTTTGACCAAGTACGCAATCCGCCAAGGCTTAATAACTGTCTGACAAAAAAACTTGCGTTTACTGACAAGCTGATTAATCACACCGCTATATCCATAGGAGCTTCAATGTGGCCGTTGGCTATTACCTCCCTCTCCTTTGGCGATGCCCGTGCTTACTGCTGCGTTTTTCTTGCTAAAAACGGTTATTAGTATTAAAAAGCCCAGGATTTTTCATCAACAAAATCCAACCTCAAAAGAAACACACACTTTTACTATTCTAACTCTGCAAATCGTCTGTAGCTACTCATACTTTCCACAGCCTTACCTATCCTCAGGTTAGTTCGAAAGCAGGGAAAAACTTCCTAAGGTTATCCGAAATAACGCCGAAGCACGATACATATTGACATTAAAGTCCGAGAAAAGAGACTTGGCGGGGTCAGGCCCTTTAGAGAGCAGACTATTGCCCTTCTCGGCTAAGGCAGCTAAAAAAAGGATTTAATATGAGGCACAATACGGGGATACAAAGGTGTACTGCTGGAGAATATAACATATCTTTTGACAAACCAGATGTAGTCGTTGTGAACTCCCACGTTGAAATCAGTGTTGTCAATATAATTGAGCTAAACTCGAACGCACGTGTGTAGCGTACGTTTTTTAGTTTCTATTTTTTATTGTTTCTGCGAAAGCAGAACGAAAGGAGCATTATCATGGCAGTCGAAAAAACAATTGGTTCAAGCAGTCTGGTGGAAGTTATCGACCGAATACTGGACAAAGGTATCGTCGTTGATGCCTGGATAAGACTCTCTTTGGTGGGTATTGAACTGCTTGCCATCGAAGCCAGAGTCGTTGCTGCCTCAGTCGAGACCTATCTGAAGTATGCCGAGGCCATTGGTTTGACAGCAACCGCTGCGTAAGGATAGGTAACTAAAGAGGGTTCTTGCCGGGCCATCCTTATGCACCGCTACGGGGGAAGCAGAAAGCATGACTCGCCAAGAAAAACCTCTCTTTCTCATGGGACAATTTTACTAAGAAATAGGGAAATTAAAACAATGATTTTAGCTGCTGAAAAAGAAAGCGTTCTTGATAGTATCATATCTTCATACGAAGCCAGAATACAAAGTATAGAAGCATTTTTCGATATGACCGGTCATATCTTCCAGGATTTTCAGGAATCTCTTCTCAGTACAAGGGCCGAACGGGAAAAAATCAATAGCCAGCTGAGAGAAAACCTTTCCCAAAACGGATCTCTGCGAAAAAAAGACTTTGACCGGATGATGGGTGTTATCTCTTCACATTTGGATGAAAGCGAACAGGAAATCAGGCAATTATCTCATAAATATCTTAACGAACAAACAAAGCTGGTACAGCAATTACGGGAAGGTTTGAGAAACTTCAAAGATGCACTTACCGAAGGCCAGGCTGAAAAAATCAGGGAATTGCAAACACTAATTAAAGAAATTCTCTCTAAGCAGGACAAAAGCAAAATCGAGGTTACATCAAAGCTAAAGGAGTTTCAGGAGGGACAGCAGCAAACATCAAAAATGCTTAAAGAACTTTTAAGCAAAGGAGAAGACCTGAGAATAAGACATTTTAAGGCGATGCTTGCCGAGTTCAAAAGGCAAAGGGCCGAACGTATAGCCTGCCAGGAGCAAAGACGCCGGGAAGTCAAGGATATGCTCGATGAATTCAAGGCCAAACGCATGCAGACAGAACAAGAACGTCTCGCTGAGCTGCAGGAGGCATAAAATGCAGACAACTTATGATTATGAGAGGCATCATAAATAACATTATAAACTTTTACCAGATGCAGGAAAAAACCTTGGGTGTGTTAGTAGATAATACCGCCAAGGCTTTGGAACAATCGGAAAACCAAAGAAAAACTAATGAGCAAATGCAAAGACTGGAGAATTTCGTGAGGGATTTGGCCATGAATTTGAACAATATGCTCACAAAGTTTCACTTTCTCAAAGAACACAAGAACAGAAAGCAGGAACAGCTTACCGAAGGCCAGACAAAGACCATAACCGAATTTGCGATCTTTGTTAAGAGTTTAACCGGTAAGGTGACTTCGCTGCTCAAACATTTTCAGGCAAAAGGTACTTTTGAAGAAAAGATCGATAAGGAAATAAAGGAACTTGAAGTTAGTGTTAGACAAAAACTAAAGGAGTTTGATGAAGCTTTAGATGAAACCAAAGACACACTAACTAATCGTATTATAAAATCGGTTACGAGTCATAATAAAAAGTCAAAATTTCTGATGGATCTGAAAGTATAAAGCAACGCAGGAAGCAAAAATCCAAAATGTTTTTGAAAGGAGAATCAAAATGGTAATGGCAATAGCTGAAGACATGAAAAAGCTGACAGAGAACATCATTATTGCCAATGATGTTCGGCTAAAGGCGGTGGGTGGCTTAGTGGCAGATACCCATGAGACCCTCAACAGGTTTTCTATGGATAGAAAAAAAATGGCTGCACAACAGTCCAAGGAGCTGGGCAGTTTTGTAAATGGTTTATCGAAGGATGTGCAAGGGATGCTGAAAAGTGCCCGGAACATGGTCCAGCAGTTCCATAAGGACAACATGCAGATGAGCAAGGAACAGGCAAAGAATCTGGCAGATTTTGTCAATGGTCTTGTTAGCAGCGTTGGCTCAATGCTGAACAGCTTCGAGAAAGACCACAACCGCATGTCAAAGGAGATGAAGGCTAAGCTCACCAGGGAAATAAAGGATATCCAGGCAGAGGTTGAAAGAATCCTCAGTGACGCTGATAAGCTCGTTGGCGAATTCGGGGCTGGCATGGCTCAGGCAAAGAAAGCATGGAAAAATATGTCAGCGACTCTAACGAGGGCAAGAAAAGCCGGTTTTATGATGCCCCAGATCGATGCCGGAGAAAAGGTAAGGACTGTTAAGCAGGCAACACGAAAAACCAAGGCCCAGGGCAAAAAGAAACCCGTTGCAAAAAGTAAAAGCAGCAGGCCAAAAGCCAAGGTCGGTGTTTAAGAGACATCGAAAAGATTACCCGAAGCCAAACAGTTCTTGGCCGTAAAGGATAGTCAGGTGCGAATGCAAATTCAAGGATGAGTTAGGTTATGAGCCGGATAGCATGTGCTTTTTGCAAAGGGACAGGTAAAGACCCTTTCAATCTATTGAGTGAGCTTGCCCTTTGTCAGGTTTGTGGTGGTACCGCTAAAGTTTATGTAGAGCACCCTGCGGTTGAATGTGCATTCTGCGAAGGCACAGGCGTTCACCCTCATACGCGAATAACCTGCTCCGTATGCGAAGGTAAGGGAAGTGTTGCACATAATAAAGGCAGCAATGAACGATGTCCTGCCTGTGACGGCAAGGGCCGCAAAGTAAGCGAAAGCCTTCCCTGCAGCAACTGTCGTGGTAAAGGTTTTATTAGGAAAATAGCAGTTAAGAAAAATCTATGCAAGGAGGTCTGTCAAAATGATTGATGAGATGACGACAGTACTGGAGCCAAGTGCTCTGCCGGACTTTGTGGAAACAAGTTATGTAAAAGACCTGACTGACAGGGCTCTTATGTTTATTGGAGCAGGCTTTCCGGTTCACCTTAGAGGCCCTTCCGGTACCGGCAAAACGACACTGGCTATGCACCTGGCAAGTAAGCTCGGCAGACCCGTGGTAATGATTCATGGAGACGAGGAGTTCACTACTTCCGACCTTGTAGGCGGCGAACATGGTTATAGAGTCAGGAAGGTGGTGGATCGCTTCATTTCAAGAGTTTTGAAAACCGAAGAGGATATGGTCAAACGGTGGGTGGATAATCGTCTGACAGTTGCCTGTAAGTACGGTTTTACACTTGTTTACGATGAGTTTACACGTTCCCGCCCCGAGGCAAATAATATCCTGCTGTCTATCTTACAGGAAAAAATGATGGACCTGCCTGCTGCAAGAGACGGTGAGGAACCCTACTTAAAGGTTCATCCGAACTTTACCGCAATTTTTACATCGAATCCCGAAGAATATGCCGGCGTGCACAGAAGCCAGGATGCCTTGCGAGACAGGATGATAACTATGGATCTGGATTACTTTGACTACGAAACCGAGGTGGCAGTCACAGAAGCCAAGTCTAAGCTATCCAGGCCCAATGTTGAAATGATCGTCAATATTGTAAGAGGTCTGAGAGAATCAGGCAAATGCGAATTTGCTCCCACTGTTCGAGGCTGCATTATGATCGCAAAGACCCTGAAGATCCAGAAGTTAACGCCTGCCAGGGCAAACAAGGTGTTTATGCAGATGTGCCAGGATATTCTGGCATCGGAAACAAGCCGGGTAGGCTCAAAAACCAATCAGGACAGAGTAAAACAAATAGTAAGAGAGCTTGTCGCAAAAGAGCTTGGTATAGGCGAAACAGCTAATTCTACCGACAAGAGCGGTGAAGATGATTTTACCAGAGCCGATAGCCGGAGCACAATTGAGCAGGAAAATAAACAGAAAGAAAAAAGTCTGATTGAAATATAGAACGGAGACAAATTAAATGAAATCGATGCAACAATTACCAAACCTAAGCGATATAAAAAGCGTGCGTTCCATCGGTGCGACATCTATTCCCAAGATCAAAAGACCGGCCCACCTGGATTTGTATGTGCTCGGGATGGAAAAGAGTAGATTGGAAAAAGAGCTTGCTGTCCTGAACAAAAGAAGAAACACGGTTATGCGGAGCCTGGCCGATGTCAGTGCACAAGTCGAGAAATTACGAAAACAAACGTACGAGCAGCAAGGAAACAAAGATCAGGAAAACACACCGCAAAAGCCGTTAAAAACGCTGGCCGTAAGCTATTGAATAACAACAAGCATCCAGCCGATGGTGTGCGATTTGACCAATAACTAAGAGCTATTAAAGGAACCAAAAATGGCTAAGGATAAAAATAAAAAAGATGAAGGACTGAATATTGATTTTGGCATAGGAAGCCTGAGCCTGGGAGGTCTGTTTAAGGGAATTGAAAACCTGGTTGACCTCGCAGCAAAGTTAAAAGAAGCAGGCGGCGAAATCAACAAAGAAGGCGAAATAGACCTGAGTAATCTCAAAGAGGGCATGAAAGGAGTTTTCGGATTCTCGGTCAAAACCGCTGTTGGAGGCAAACCCATAGTTGAGTCGTTTGGGAATGTTAAAAAAACTCCCCAGGGGCCTACGGTAGAAGAAGAAAGAGAGCCTCTCACAGATGTCTTTGATGAAGACCGGGAGATTCGAATCTATGCCGAAATGCCGGGCGTCAACGAAGCTGATATAAAATTAGACCTGAAGGAGGACATTCTTGATATATCAGCTCAGACAGGAGACAAAAAGTACCACAAAGAGATTTTACTTCCGGCAAAGGTACAGGCAGATACGCTTGTCTCCTCTTACAACAACGGCATTTTAGAGATCAAGGTAAAAAAGTGAATGGGATTAAAAGGACTAAAAGAAACTCCATTGAAGTTAATCCTGTTCGGTGGAAAAGGCGGCGTGGGAAAGACAACCTGTGCATCTGCTGCGGGTTTGCATTTGGCAGAAGATTTTAAGACGCTGATTCTTTCAACCGATCCTGCCCATTCACTTGCTGATAGCTTGGGACAAGAACTTGATGATGAGCCAAGGAAGGTGAATGGAATTGATAATTTAAGTGCTCTTGAAGTAAACGCAGAAAACGCTCTTTCTAAATTCAAAACCGAACACGAAGACGAGATCAGGAGAATTGTAGAGACCGGCACTAACCTGGACGCAGAAGATATTGATTCGGTCTTTGCCCTGCCTATCCCGGGTATGGATGAAGTAATGGGCTTTAAGACGATGATTGACCTGATAGACGAGGCAAAATTCGATAAATATGTCGTTGATACTGCACCTACAGGCCATGCTTTAAGGCTCCTGAGTTCACCTAAGCTGCTGGACGACTGGGTCAAGGTAATGGCAAAGATGAGATGGAAGTACAGATATATGGTTGAGAGATTTGCCGGCAAGTATGATCCGGACCAGGGCGATGATTTTCTCCTGGCTATGAAGAAAATCGTAAAAAAAATAGAGGATTTGCTTCATGACCAAAACAGATGCGAATTTATAGCAGTTACGATCCCAGAGGATATGGCCCTTTTGGAAACTGCCAGGCTGATAAGCAATTTGAGTAAATATGAAATTAAGGTCAGACAAATAGTGATAAACAACGTTGTAGAATCAGACGGCTGTAAGTTTTGTAGGGAAAAAAGAAAACAACAGGATAGATATATAAGCCAGATAAGAGGAAAATTTAATGGCTTAAAATCAACGATTATTCCCTCATCTCCCCACGAAATCAAGGGACTAAAGACATTGGCAGATTTTAAAATGCAATTATTCAATTAGAAACGAAAGAAAGGCAGACGGCATGAAGCAGTTTAAAGTAAAGGAGGCATTAGCTAAAGATGTAGGCAGGGCTGTCGCCCGAATCGACCCTGAAGACATGAAGAATTTATCTCTGGATGCAGGCCAGATAGTGGAGATAGAAGGTAAAAGGAAAACTGCTGCCAAGGTAATGCCCTGCTATGCTGAGGACAGAGGGAAAAAAATTATTCAGATAGATGGCATTATAAGAGAGAATGCAAAAGTCGGCCTTGATGAAAAGGTAACAATTGAAAAAGTTGAAACCAAGTCCGCCAGAAAAATCACCCTTGCCCCCTTGACAAATGGAGGGGTGCTTCAAAAGGACAAAGACGCTAAATACATCGGCTCTCTCATAGAAGGCCTGCCTTTAACCAGTGGTGATAAGATAAGAGCGAGATTGTTCGGCACTAAAACCTGCGATTTTATAGTGGAAGATACAATACCGGATGGTGTGGTATCGGTCAGCTCTACAACCCTGATAAGGGTAAAGTCAAAGGAAGGCAAAATTGAGAAAGCCAAAATATCCTATGAAGATATTGGTGGACTTAGCACTCAGGTTCAGAGAATAAGAGAGATGATTGAGCTGCCTCTGAAATACCCGGAGGTCTTTAGCAGACTCGGTATCGAAGCACCTAAAGGAGTCTTTATGTATGGCCCGCCGGGAACTGGCAAAACATTGACCGCTCGGGCAGTGGCTAATGAAACCGATGCGTATTTTGTCAGCATAACCGGCCCCGAAATCATGGGCAAGTTTTACGGCGAATCTGAAGCACGTCTGCGTAGTGTTTTTGAAGATGCCCAGAAACATGCTCCTGCCATAATCTTTATTGACGAGATTGATGCTATCGCTCCCAAGCGAGAGGATATGGGTAGCGAAAAACAGGTCGAAAGGCGTGTTGTTGCTCAGCTTCTTGCCCTTTTGGATGGTTTGGAATCCAGAGGTCATGTTATAGTAATCGGTGCGACAAATATTCCCAACACTATCGATCCAGCGTTAAGAAGACCAGGCCGGTTCGACAGAGAAATTTCTATTCCAATACCCGATAAGAATGGACGCTTAGAGATAATAGAGATTCATACAAGAGGAATGCCTCTGGCAAAGGATGTAGACGTTGAAAAATTAGCTGGTATTACTCATGGTTTTGTTGGTGCGGATTTAGAGGCATTGGCCAGGGAAGCAGCCATGTCGGCTCTGCGAAAGATTCTACCAAAGATTGACTTTGAATTGTCAGACATTCCTTACGAAACCCTGCTCAAATTGGAAATAACGATGGATAATTTCTTAGAGGCCTTGAAGGAAATTGAACCATCTGCCATTAGGGAAGTATTTGTCGAGGTGCCGGACGTAAAATGGACTGACATAGGCGGCCTTGACAATGTCAAGCAGGAGCTAAAAGAAGCTATAGAATGGCCGCTAAAATACCCTGATGTCTTCAAAAAAGCCGGTACTAACCCATCTAAAGGGATTTTGCTCTATGGCAAACCTGGAACAGGCAAGACCCTTTTAGCCAAAGCGGTTGCTAATGAAAGCGGTGTCAATTTTATATCCATCAAAGGCCCACAGCTTATCAGCCGGTATGTAGGTGAATCGGAACGGGGGGTAAGGGAGACGTTCAGGAAGGCAAAACACGCTGCTCCTACGATACTTTTCCTTGACGAGATAGACAGCCTTGTGCCCAAAAGAGGTTCAAGCTCTACAGATTCTCATGTAACAGAAAGAGTAATAAGTCAATTCTTAACTGAAATGGATGGCATTGAGGAACTCAAGGGTGTTGTGGTTTTAGCTGCAACCAACAGATTGGATTTGGTTGATCCTGCCATACTTCGAAGCGGCAGATTCGACCTGTTATTCGAACTGCCTGTACCTGATGAGAAAACCAGAGAAGAGATTTTCAAGATACATACCAAAAATAAGCCTCTCAATGGAACTGTTGATTTGAAAAAGTTAGCTGACCAAATCGAGGGCAGAACCGGCTCGGATATTGAGTTTATCTGTCGCAAGGCCTCGATGTTTGCAGTAAGGGAATATATCGAGCGTAATTCAGCAAAGGAGAAAATAAGTGCAGACGGAGAACTGAAAGTTTCAAAACAGCATTTTGACCAGGCTATCAAAATGCTGAAAGAGCAAAACGGCAAGTAAAAATAAAGGGGACTGGAAAATGTTAGCTATTATTGAGAAAGTCAAGGACCTGTTTAAGTGTAAAGCTGAGAGAAAAAACCAATGTCAGCCGCAGCAAGAAGAGAAACCCGAAGACAGCTCCCGGGAACAAACCCACAACTCAGAAGAAGGCGGTTCAAATTAAGTCTGTACGTTGATTTCAGCTTTTAGTGGATTGTTACAGTAGGTCTTAGGGAAGGGACCGACAAACCCTCCCCGAAGAATGAAAGGGTTTGTTATGAACACAGTAGGTAGGTATATTTACGGCGTCATAAATTTCGACAGGGAAGAATTTTTTGATCTGGATGAGATTGTAAGCTTCGAGGACATCTACCCCTCCAGAAGCCATGCAGAGGTTGTGGAAAGCAGCAAAAACTCCAATTGTGCTTATACCATTTCCTTCCAGGATATAGCCGCGATAGTAAGCGATTCAGAAATAGTCGATTACAGCCACATACCCAAGGATACCTTGGGCAGACTGCTTGTCAGCCATCAGCAGTTGATCGAAAAGGTAATGACCAAACATAGCATTATCCCTATGAGGCTGGGAACTTTTGCCCAAAACGATGAAGAAGTTAAAGAAATCTTAGCCAGCGGTTACAGGACAATTAAAGACATCTTCGAAAGAGCAAAGAACAGCATAGAGATTGACGTAGTGGCAACACTAAATGATTTTAAATCTTTCCTGCGGGAAGTCTCCGAGGAAAAAGAAATAAAGCAGCTTAAGCAGTCGCTGTTAAACAAGGATGGCGGTGTTACCATAGATGATCAGATGAAAATAGGTGTCCTGGTCAAGAAACATTTAGATAAGAAAAAAGAAATACTTGCTAACCAGATACAGACCGCCTTAAGCGAAATAGCTCAAAATCTCAAGGCACACGATCTTATGGATGACAAGATGGTGCTTAACACCGCATTTCTTATAGATAAGAACAGGCAAGAGGAATTTGAGCAGAAGTTAGACCATATCAATGACGAATTTGAAGATAAACTGAACTTTAGATTCGTAGGTCCACTTCCTCCATACAGTTTCTATACCCTCGAAGTTAAAAAACCACAGTTTGAGGAAATAGACTGGGCAAAGAAAAAATTAGGGCTTAAGGATGATTTTATAACTGCCATCGAAATCAAAAAAGCCCACCGCAGAACTGCTCTTGTCTGTCACCCCGACAAAAACCCGGATACGCCGGATATAGAAAAGAAATTTGATGAGATGACCAGAGCTTACAGGATACTTCTGGATTACTATCGAGCGTCCAATCAAGCTGAATCCGGCGAGGGCTGCTACATTAACGAAGAAGCTTTCGAAAAAAACGCTGTGCTGGTTACGACAATGGGATAATATGGAAAAAGAAGGAAAATATATTTACTGCATTATTGAGACGAAGCAGGAGCGGAATTTCGGCCCTATCGGTATTGGCCAAAGGGGCGATGAGGTTTTGGCTATTGGTTACGATGATTTGAGCATGGTAGTAAGCAGCTATCCTATGACCAAAATTAGTGCAAACAAAGAAAATATGCTAACTCACCAGAAGGTAATCGAGGAAGTGATGAAGGAATTCGACCGCGTACTTCCCGTTCGATTCGGCACAATTGCTTCCAGCGCCGAAGAGGTAAGAAATCTGTTGAGTAGAAGATGCAGAGAGTTTAAGACCGCCTTAAAAGAGATGGATCACAAAATAGAATTAGGCGTCAAAGGCATATGGAAAAACATGGAGAATATTTTCAGTGAGATTGTAAAAGAAAATGGGGCAATCAAAAATCTAAAAGATGCTCTGGCAGGAAAAAACAGCAATGATATGCAGGCAAAAATGGGCGTTGGGCGAATGGTCAAGAAAGCACTGGATGAAAAAAAGGAAGAACAAGCGGAAGAAATCATAGATAAACTCAGGAGGACATCTTACGAGCACAAACTCAATGATACTATCGGCGATGAGATGTTTATGAATGCCGCCTTTTTAGTGGATAAGGGAAGAGAAAAAGAATTCGATAACATTATGGATGATTTAGGCGACGAGTATAAAGACCGAATAAAATTTATGTATGCGGG